>JAYRKR010000046.1:0-26380 GCA_041905645.1 Luteimonas sp. | reverse complement strand
ACGGCGCGGCATGGTCCACGTCCGCGCTGGCGCTGGCGCTCGGCGCCAGCCAGCGCACGGTGCAGCGCGCGCTGGCCGGGCTCGAGGCCGCCGGCCGCGCGCGCTCGATCGGGCGGGCGCGCGCGCAGCGCTGGCTGGCGCCGCCGCTGGCCGGATTCACGACGATCTTGTTACTCCCCGCCTCGCTGCCGCCCGCGTAGATTGCCCTGCGTGGCGCCGACGTCGGCGCGCGACGAAGGAGACGCGACATGCTGCACGAAGGAAGCTGCCACTGCGGCCGCGTGAGGTTCGAGGTCGAGGGCGCGATCGATTCGGCCGTGTCCTGCAACTGCTCCATCTGCCGGCGCAAGGGCGCGCTGCTGTGGTTCGTGCCGCGCGCCGCGCTGCGCCTGCTCACGCCCGACGCGGACGCCGCCGCGTACCTGTTCAACAAGCACGCGATCCGGCATCGCTTCTGCCCCGCCTGCGGCATCCAGCCCTACAGCGAGGCCACGTCGCCGTCGGGCGAGCCGATGGCGGCCATCAACATCCGCTGCATCGACGACATCGACCTGCAGGCCGTCCCGGTCGCGCAGTTCGACGGTCGATCCCTTTGAACGAGGAGACCCCCATGAACCGCAATGCCACCCACAACCCATCCCCGGTACCGTCGCGCGCCGCCGAGATCGTGCGCGAGTACGGCCCGTTCGGCGCCGCCGGCCAGGTCCACGGCGTCAGCCACGACGGCCAGCGCGTCTGGGCCGCCACCGGCGCGAAGCTGGTCGGGTTCGATCCCGCGAGCGGCGCGACCGAGCGCACGCTCGACGTCGCCTGCGACGCCGGCACCGCGTTCGACGGCAAATACCTGTACCAGATCGCCGATGCGCGCATCGACAAGGTCGATCCCGCCACCGGCCAGGTGGTGGCGTCGATCCCCGCGCCCGGCAAGGGCGGCGACTCCGGCCTGGCCTGGGCCGAAGGCAGCCTGTGGGTGGGCGAATACCGCGAACGCAAGATCCACCAGGTCGATCCGGCCACCGGCAAAGTCCTGCGCAGCATCGAATCCAACCGTTTCGTCACCGGCGTGACCTGGGTCGAGGGCGAGCTGTGGCACGGCACCTGGGAAGCCGACGAGAGCGAGCTGCGTCGGCTCGATCCGGCCAACGGCGACGTGCTCGAGCGCCTGGCGATGCCGGCCGGCGCCGGCGTCAGCGGGCTCGAGTCCGACGGCAAGGACCTGTTCTATTGCGGCGGCGGCAACAGCGGCACCGTCCGCGCCGTGCGCCGGCCCAAGCGCCAGGCGGCGTGACGCCACGCGCCGCCCGCTCGCGGCGCGGCGTGCCACGACGGGCCGCGGGCGGCCGGAGGCGCCGCCCGCACCCGCCCCTTGTCAACACGGAGACATCGACATGCGCATCCGCATCCCCCTGGGCGCGATCGGCATCGGCTTCGCGATCCTCGCTTCAATGTCCGCCCGCGCGGCCGCACCCGGGCTCGAGCCGATGCCGGCCGGGCTGGAAACGCGCTTCGCGCTCAGCGCCGCGCCGCCCGCGCTGCGCGGCCAGGCCGGCGTCCAGCTGCTCGACCCCGCCAGGGGCTATCGACTCGCAAGGCGGAGCGGCAACGGCATCGTCTGCCTGGTCGAGCGCACCGTCTGGGAGTGGGCGGACTTCCGCGACGACATCTACATCCCGCTGTGCTACGACGCCGCCGGCGTCGGCGCGCACCTGAAGGTCATCGTGGACGCCGCCGCGCTGCGCGCCGGCGGCATGGGGCCCGAAGCGCTGAAGGCCGAAATCGAGCGCCGCTACGCCGACGGGACCTATCGCGCTCCCGGCAAGCCGGGCCTGTCCTACATGGTCGCGCCGGTCATGCGCGCCAAGGGACCGCCGGACATGCAGGTGCACAGCATGGCGATGCCGCACCTGATGTTCTACGCACCGGGCCTGGACAACCGGGACATCGCCGCCAGGCCCGACCTGGCGAACCACGCCAGCCTGCAGTGGCCGTTCGTCGACCGCCAGGGCAATCGCGAGCAGACCTACATCATCCAGCTCGTCGGCGAGGCCGAGAAGGCCGCGATCCTGGCCGACGGGAAGCCGCTGCTCGACGACCTGTGCGCCTATCGCGACCTGCTCTGCCTGCCGTCGCATCCGTCGCACCATCGCTAGCCACCTGCATTCCCCTCGGAGAACCGCCATGGGCACGCCGTCCTTCCACGCCAGCTTCCTGACCGACCGCTCCCCCGGGGAGGTGTTCGACGCGATCAACGACGTCGGCTCGTGGTGGTCCGGAAGCATCCAGGGCCGCACCGCCGGACGCGGCGCCGAGTTCACGTATCGCTACGGGGACCTGCACGTTTCCACCCAGAGGGTGACCGAATCCGCTCGCGGCAGGAAAGTGGTGTGGCGCGTGACGGACAGCCACCTCGGTTTCGTCGAGACCCCCGACGAATGGACGGGCACGGAGATCGTGTTCGAGATCGACGGGCGAAACGGGCAGACGGAACTGCGGTTCACGCACGCCGGTCTCGTGCCGGACAGCGAGTGCTACGGAAGCTGCTCGACGGCCTGGACCGCCATCATCGACAACCTTCACCGGCGGATCGCCACCGGCGAAGCGCAGCCGGATCCGTTCGCGACGGGGACCCGATAACGCCGGCGGCGCCGCCCGCCGCCGTACGGATCCTCGTGCATCGACGCCTGCCCGCCCGGGCCGATCCCGGCGCGGTCGGCGCAAGGCTGGCCCCCGCCACGCGGGGCTGCACCGATTGTCGATTCCCGCCCCCACGATACGTCCTCCAGTGAAGAACGAGCCTCCGGAACGACTCGCATGAACGACGCCCGCATCGCCTCCTCCTCGTCCCAGGACCGCAACTGGCCATTGGTCGCCGCCGGCGCGCTGCTGGGCTGCGTCGCGGTGGGCACGCTGTTCGCGCTGGCGGTGCTGCTGCAGCCGATGAGCACGGCCACCGGCTGGTCGCGCGCCGGGCTGTCGAGCGCCATGACCCTGGCCTTCCTGGCGATGGGCTTCGCCGGCTTCGGCTGGGGCATGCTGAGCGACCGCGTCGGCCCACGGGTGTGCGTGCTGGCCGGCTCGGTGCTGCTGGGCCTGGCCTGCGTGCTGGCCAGCCGCGCCGGCAGTCTGCTGCAGTTCCAACTCGCCTACGGCGTGCTGCTGGGCGCCGCGGCGGCGAGCTTCGTCGCGCCGGTGATCGCGGCCACCGCGTCCTCGTTCGACAAGCGCCGCAACCTCGCCGTGTCGCTGGTCTCGGCGGGCATGGGCGTGGCGCCGATGACGCTGTCGCCGCTGGTGGCCTGGCTCATCACCCACTACGACTGGCGCACCACGCTGCTGATCGTCGGGCTGCTGGCCTGGGCGCTGACGCTGCCGGCGGCGTGGTTCGTGCGCGCGGCGCCGGAGGCGGCGGCATCGGCCGGCGGCGAGGCGGGCGCCGGCACCGATGCGAGCGGCATGAGCGCCGCGCAGGCGCTGCGCTCGCGGCCCTTCATCGTGCTGGCGCTGGCGTTCTTCTGCTGCTGCGCCGCGCACTCCGGGCCGATCTTCCACACCGTCAGCTACGCGGTCGGCTGCGGGCTGCCGGTCACCGCCGCGGTCACCATCTACAGCATGGAAGGCGCGGCCGGGCTCGGCGGGCGGCTGCTGTTTGGCGTGCTGGCCGACCGGCTGGGCGCGAAGCCGGTGCTGGTGGGCGGGTTGCTGCTGCAGGCGTTCGCCGCGGTGTCGTACCTGGGCGTCAGCCAGCTCGACGGCTTCTACGGCGTGGCGATCGTGTTCGGCATGGCCTACGGCGGGACGATGCCGCTGTACGCCTCGCTCGCGCGCGAGGCGTTCGCGCCGCGCATCCTCGGCACCGTGCTCGGCGCGGCGACGATGCTCTCGAGCCTGGGCATGGCGCTGGGCCCGCTGCTGGGCGGCTGGCTGTTCGACCGCTACGGCAGCTATACCTGGCTCTACGTCGGCTCGCTGGCGATCGGCCTGGCGGCGGCGGGCATCGCGCTGCTGTTCCCGGCCGCGCGCCGGGCGGGGCGCGACGGGCTCGTGCCCGCGACGCCGTAGACGCGGGTACACACGGCCTTCACCGCATCCGCCATCCTCCATCGAACGGCTTCCAGCAGGAGCGCACATGGGCAAGATCCGCGTCGCAGGTTTCTCGGTCTCGATCGACGGCTTCGGCGCCGGGCCGGAGCAGAGCCTGCGCGAGCCGCTCGGCCTGCGCGGGGAGGAGCTGCACCAATGGTTCTTCGATACCCGCATGTGGCGCGCGATGACCGGCAGCGGCCGCGGCCTGGCGGGCGTGGACGACGACTACGCGCAGCGCTCGATGGAAGGCTTCGGCGCCTTCATCCTCGGCCGCAACATGTTCGGCCCGGTGCGCGGCCCGTGGCCGGACGGGGCCTGGAAGGGCTGGTGGGGCGACAACCCGCCCTACCACGCGCCGACCTTCGTGCTGACCCACTATCCGCGCGCGCCGGTCGAGATGGAAGGCGGCACCGTGTTCCACTTCGTCACCGGCGGCATCGAGGCCGCGCTGCGGCTGGCCCGCGAGGCCGCGGGCGGACTCGACGTCAAGATCGGCGGCGGCGTCTCGACCGTGCGCCAGTACCTGCGCGCGGGCGCGATCGACGAGCTGCACTTCGCCGTCGCGCCGGTCGTGCTCGGCCGCGGCGAGGCGATGTTCGCCGGCATCGACCTGCCGGCGCTGGGCTACCGCGTGGCCGAGCACGCCGCGACCGAACGCGCCACGCACGTCGTGCTGCGCCGCTAGCCGCGAACCCGGCGTCGGCGCGTCGGCGGCCGCGGTGCCGGCACGCGCGGCGGCCGGGCGCGGAAGAACGCGGGCAGGTCGCGGTTGACCACTTGCGCCTGGCGACCCGCCGGGCATGCTGGTCTCGTGGACGCTCGCCTCGAGCGCCATGCGCGATGCGGGCCCCCGCCAGGGTCATTCGAGCGCGTAATGCAGCAGCACCAGCCCGCCATCGAAGGCGGCCGACTTCACCAGCCCGAGCCTCTGCGGTGCCTCCAGGCCGGCGAAGAGCCGACCTCCCTTGCCCAGGGCGACCGGATTGACGAATAGGTGGAACTCGTCGACCAGCCCCTCGGCGATCAGCGCGGAGACGAAAGACACGCCGCCGTAGACGATGATGTCCTTCTCGTTCTCGGCCTTCAGCCGCCGTATCGCTTCGCCGAGCCGTCCGCCTTCGACCGCGGTGTTCTTCCATCCGGCCCGGTCGAGGGTCCTCGAGAACACGATCTTCCTGGCCTGCGAGATCCGTTTCGCGACCTCGTACCACGGCCCTCCCTGCCGCGTCGCCGCAGCGTCCCAGTACGGAATGAATTCGGTCGCAGTCTTCCTGCCGATGACGATCGTGTCGGCGCCGTCCAGCAGGTCGCGGGAGTACGGCTCGATCGCATTCCAGTCCACGCCCTCGTCCGGGCCGTCGCTTGAACAGCCGTCCACCGTCACCTGCATCTGCAGCTTCAGCCTGCCCATCGCACTGTCTCCTCGAGCCGGCGCCCCGGCCGGTGCGGCCTTGATCGCAGCTTCAAGCACATGGACGAACCGACGGGGCGCGGATCGACAGCCGGAGGAGTGTCCCGCTCGCCCACTGGCAGCCCGGCCGCAGGCATCGGACCGCGCGCCACGCGCGAGAACGCCCACGGCGCGACCCAGCCATGGAGACTCGCGCGGAAGCGGCCCGTGCCCGTCGCCGTGCGGCCGGTTCCGTGGCCGATGCAGGGACGCCCGGCAATCGCCGGGCGCTTCCCGCGCGTGCAGCCCTACTCCGCGTCGGCGCTGATCCGCACGCCGCGCACGCTGTTGCCGACGACCGTGATCACGAAGTCGCGCTCCCCGGGCTTCTTCTTCACCAGCACGTCCTCGCCGTCGTCCGTCTCCACGTTGTAGCGCTGGCCGGCCTGCGACTGCAGGGCCGAGCGCACGGACCGCGCCACGTCGTCCTCGCTCAGGCCCATGGCCACGTCGGTGGTCACGCGCAGCGGCTCGCCTTCGGCGGGCGCGACCTGCAGCACGATCTGCCCGTCCGATTCGGCGTTCCCGCTCAGCTCCAGGCGCCACTTGTTGTGCACCCCGTCCGCCCACGCGGCCGTGGCCGCCAGCGACAGGGCGATCGCGAACATCCACTTGCACTTGCGCATGTCGATCTCCTCGCGGGTCGTGGGCAAGGGATAGCGGGACGGGGATGAAGCCGGGATGAGACGCGGCCCTGTTCATGCGGCGCGGCGACGATGCGGGCCGCCGCGGTTGGCGATGATTCATTCGCGCGCCTGTTCAGTGGGCCGCGTCCGGCCGGGACGAGGCGTGGCTGTCCGTTCCGGCCGCCGGTTGGTGGCTGTCGCACCACCCTCCGCCGGCGCGGACCACGCCGGCCGGCCGGCTGCCGTCACGCGCACGGAATGGGCGCGATGTCGAAATGGCGCGCGATCGTTCGTCGAGCAGGCAAGAGGCGAATCCCGCCGCGTCACCCACAGGAGACCCGCGATGACACTGCCCGTGACCGGAGGTTGCGCCTGCGGCGCGATCCGCTACGAGGCCTCGGCCGAGCCGGTGATGATGTTCAACTGCCACTGCCGGGACTGCCAGCGGGCCACGGGCGGCGAGTGCGCGCGCGTCGTCGTCTTCCCGGCCGACGCCTTCCGCTTCGTGCGCGGCACGCCGCGCTACCACATGACCGAGGGCGTCTCGGGCGGGCTGCACAAGCGCGGCTTCTGCCCCGACTGCGGCTCGCGCCTGACCGGCGGCGAGAATCCCGAGGGCACCAGCGGCATCGTCGGCGTCACCGCCGCCAGCCTCGACGAGCCGGCCCTGTTCCGGCCGCAGATGGACATCTTCGCCTCGCGGGCGCAGCCGTGGGCGCGGATGGATCCGTCGATCCTGAAGTTCGAGCTGATGCCGCCCGAATGACCGCCCCCAGGGAAGCCGCCGGTTCCGGCGAGCCGATCCGGAGGCAGGCCCGACCGGACGCGCTGCGCGCCGTCCCCGGCTCTCTTCCCGCGACGACAGGTGTCCGATGCTCAAGGTCTACGGTTTCTCCCGCGTCAACCCGATCGCCCGCGGCAACACGCGCGACCTGCGCGTGCTCTGGGCGCTGGAGGAAATGCAGCTCCCGCACGAGATCGTCGGCCTGGACCACCCGGCGAAGGAGCTGAGCACCGACGACTACCGCGCGCTCAGCCCGTTCGAGCAGATCCCCGCGATCGACGACGACGGCCTGGTGCTGTCCGAGTCGGGCGCCATCGTGCTGCACCTGGCGCGCAAGTCCGGCAAGTTGATCCCGTCCGAACCGGCGGGCGCGGCGCAGGTCGAGCGCTGGTGCTTCGCGGCGTTGAACACGGTGGAACTGCCGCTGCTCAACCTCCAGCTGATCGGCTTCGTCGTGCAGGACGCGGGCACGCACGCCTACCGCGCATTCCTGGCGGCATGGGCGATGCGGCACCTCGCCGCGCTCGAACGCTGGCTGGACGGGCGCGAGTTCATCGCCACCGACGACTTCACCGTGGCCGACCTGCTGATGTCCCACGTGCTGGGCGAGACCGACGATCCCGCGCTGCTCGATCCCCACCCGCGCGTGCGCGCCTACCGCGAGCGCTGCAGGTCGCGGCCGGCCTGGCAGCGCGCGATCGCACGCTACTGCGAGCGGGTGGAGGCGGGCTGAAGCCGCGGGCAGCGCCGGGCAGCGACCCCGGCCCCGCCGCTGCGGCTGCGCGGCCGCCGCGCCTCAGCCGGCCGGGTGGCTGCCGGTGAACACCGCCAGCTGGTCCGCGAAGGCGCGCTGGTAGGCGGGCCGCGCCTCGCCGCGGGCGACGTAGGCGGCGAGGTTCGGATGCTCGTCCAGCAGGCCAGTCGGCTTCGCCCGGAGCAGCACCGCCACCATCATCAGATCGCCGGCGCTGAAGCCGCCGTCGAGCCAGTCGGCGTCGCCGAGGCGGCGGGACAGCTGGCCCAGCCGCGTGCGGACGCGATCCTCGACGGCGGGCAGGCGCCGCGCGTACCAGGGCTCGTCGCGTTCGAGGATTCCGACCAGCGAGCGCTCGACGATCGGCGGCTCCACCGTGTTCACCGCGGCGAACATCCACGCGATCGCGCGCGCGCGGGCGTCCGCATCGTCCGGCAGCAGGCCGGCGTGGCGCTGCGCGAGGTGGAACACGATCGCGCCCGACTCGAACAGCGCCAGGTCGCCCTCTTCGTAGGTCGGGATCTGCCCGAAGGGATGCAGCGCCAGGTGCGCCGGTTCCTTCATCGCCGCGAACGAAAGCAGGCGGACCTCGTACGGCTGGCCCGCTTCCTCGAGCGCCCAGCGCACGCGCATGTCGCGCGCCAGGCCCTGGCCGCGGTCGGGCGATCGTTCAAAGGCGGTGATAGTGGGAATCATCGAAAACCTCCAGGGGATGGCGCTGCGATGTCGCGCCGCGGGACGCACGCGTCCCGCGGATGGAATGGTCCGCGAGGCCTCGTGGGGCCGGCCTCGTCCATGCAGGCCTTGCCGGCCCGGCATGGGGACGACGAACGGGGCGATCGGGAAACGACACGACCGGCACGATTTGCCGGCCGCCGGGTGCGGGAATCGCGCAGGGGCCGCCACGGCCGCCCGGCGCCGTCGCTCCCGCGCATCCTGCAGCACGGACGCTACGACGGGAAGAACGGCGGCAGGCCGCATTCCTGCGGCTCCCCGATGGACTTCGGCCACCCCGTTTCCACGCCGCTTCCATTCGCGCCCTGCGATCCTTCGCCCCACGGCGCCGTGTCGAAACCCGCCGCTCCGTTCGTCGATGGAGCAGGCACGGCACTTGCCGCCTTCCGCGCACTCCATCCCGGTCCAAGGAGACCCGCCATGACGAATCCCGCCAAGAACACCGTCTGCCTCTGGTACGACGGCACCGCCCTGGACGCCGCCACCTTCTACGCCGAGACCTTCCCCGACAGCGCGGTGACCGCGGTCCACCGCGCGCCCGGCGACTATCCCGAGGGCAGGCAGGGCGACGTGCTCACGGTCGAGTTCACGGTGATGGGCATCCCCTGCCTCGGCCTCAACGGCGGCCCGGCGTTCAAGCACGACGAGGCGTTTTCGTTCCAGGTCGCCACCGACGACCAGGCCGAGACCGACCGCCTGTGGGACGCGATCGTCGGCAACGGCGGGCAGGAGAGCGAATGCGGCTGGTGCAAGGACAAGTGGGGGCTGTCGTGGCAGATCACGCCGCGCGCCCTGACCGCCGCGTACACGAGTCCCGACCGGGCGGCCGCCAAGCGCGCCTTCGACGCGATGATGACGATGCGCAAGATCGACATCGCGGCGATCGAGGCGGCGGTGAGGGGGGACTGACGCCGGCCGGTGCGCCGGCGCCGCAATGCAGCCCCGCGCACGTCCCGACGCGAAGCAGCGGTCGAGCGATGCCGCTCGCGGCTCGCCGGGAGGCTCCGCCCTGGATCCACTTCGCCAGCCGGGTCGGCTTCATCCGACCCGGCGTCGTTCGTGCCTGGCGCATGCCGGTCCGATGGCGCCGCGCCGGCAGGCTGCGCAGCGGTACCAATTCGACGCATCGCGGTGAGGCCAGTGACCAATGGCAGAGGCGTCGCGGTAGGCCGCTCCCGATAGTCGCCTGTCATCGCGTCGAACAAGGGATCGCATGGGAATCCGCAGCCTGCTCGCATGCCTGCTCGCGCTGGCACCGCTCGCCCACGCGGCGGGGCCGGCGCCGGACGGCCGCCGCTGGATCGACGAAGCGACGCAGGCGATGGGCGGGCCGCGGCTCGCATCGATCCAGGCCGTGCGCCTGCGCGCCACGGGTTCGCGGAACCTGCTCGAGCAGTCGATCCGGCCCGAGGGCCCCTGGATCGCGGACATGCAGGCGATCGACCTGGTGCTCGATTTCGCGCACCGGCGCGTGTCGGAAACGACGACGCGGCACGGCCGGCTGGCCGAGCTCGGCGATCCGGACGAGGCGTCGCCGCCGGTGCAGCGCGCGACCGCCGACGGCGTCGCCGCGATGCGCGTGGGCGACGGCCCGTTCTCGCCCGCGCCCCGCGCCCAGCTGCAGGACGCGGCCGAATGGCTCGCCTTCAACCCGCTGCGCGTGCTGGCCACCGCCGCCGCCGCGCCCGACCTGCACGCCGCGGGCGACGCGGTCCGTCACGGGGTCGCGCAGCGGGTGGTCGCATGGACGCAGCACGGCGCCCAGGTGCGGCTGTACCTCGACGCCGCCACGCACCTGCCGACGGCCGTCGCATGGACGGCACCACGGCCCGCCGACATCTTCTGGGGCGCATGGGGCGACGTCGCAACGGACCTCTCGTTCGAGAACTGGGTGCTGACGGAGGACGGCCTGCGCGTGCCGACGCAGTGGAACTTCGTGCGCAACGGCCTGCCGGACCGCACGATCCAGGTGCATGCGATGGATCGCGCGATCCGGCCCGACGACGCGCTCTGGCGCTTCGACGACGCGCTGCGCGCGAAGTTCGCGGCGGCGCCCGCGGACATCGACCTGATTCCGTTCGGGCAGCCGGGCCAGGCGCCGGTCGCGCTGCCGGGCGGCTCACTGGCGGTGCCGGGGCGCTGGCACGTCGCCTTCGTGCGCCAGGACGACGGCGTCGTGGTGATCGAGGCCCCCATTTCCGGCGGCTACTCGCGGCAGGCCATCGAGGCCGCGGGGCGCCTGTTCCCGGGCCTGCCGGTCAAGGCCGTGGTCAGCACGTCCGACGCCTGGCCGCACATCGCCGGCCTGCGCGAGTACCCCGCGCGCGGCATCCCGATCTACCTGCTCGACTTGAACCGCCCGATCGTGGAGCGCCTGCTCGCCGCACCGCACGCGCTGCGGCCCGACGCGCTGGCGCGCGCGCCGCGCCCGGCGGTGCTGCACGAGGTCACCGGGCCGACGTCCGTGGGCCGGGGCGGGAACCGCATCGAGCTGCTGCCGCTGCGGACCACCACCGGCGAACGGCAGATGCTGGTCGCGCTGCCCGGCCAGCACCTGCTCTACACCAGCGACCTCGTGCAGCCGCAGGGCGGCGGGCAATGGTATTCGGCGGAAACCCGGCTCGAGCTGCGGCAGCGGCTGCAGGCGCTCGGCCTCGCGCCGGACACCTGTTTCGGCATGCACTACGCGCCGGTGCCGTGCGCGTCGCTGCTGGAAGGCATTCCCGGCGCGCCCGCGGACCAGGGGGCGGTGCGTACGCGGTAACCGGAGACCGCCTCCGGCGGACTAGCCTTCGCCGCGCAGCCGCCTTCTCGTCGACGCCTCCGCCTCGTGCAGGTAGGTCGTGAAGCCGTCCTTCGCCGGCGGAACGGAATCGAATAGCATGACCGCGCTGACCTGCCCGCGATGGCCGACGCCATGGGTGATCACGTGCATCAGCATTTCCTCGCGCGACATGCTGCCCGCGGCGCCGTCGGTGAACGCGAAGTCGATGCGCTCCTCCAGCTGCTGGCGATCGAGCGTGGACACGTACCCGACGTACTCGCGGTCGCTCGCCCGGAGGTCCGCGCAGAGGTCCTCGAATGCCGGCATCCCGCTCGCGTTGGCCGATGCGTAGGCGTGGGGCTGCCGCCTCAGGTGCGCGGCGAAGATCCGGTCGACGATGTAGCTGTGGCTCAGGGCCTTGATGGCCAGGCCGGTGACGGGCGATGCCTCGCCCAGCGCGGCCAGCCTGTCCAGCAGTTCGTTGTCGGCCCAGGCCTTGTAGGCGAACAGGCGCTGCAAGGTGTCGTGCATGTCGTGCCTCCCGTGGGGCCTGCGCATCGCGCTGCGCAGGGGTTGCGTCGTATTCCCCCTGTTGGACAGAATATGAGCGATCATTCGCTTTCGATACTCGCATTGGCGAACCGGCGAGATGGCGCGCAGACCGCCCACGAAACCCAGGAAGGCCGCCAGCCAGGCGCGCTCGCGCGCCACCGTCGACGCCCTGGTCGAGGCGACCGCTCGCATTCTGGTCAAGGAAGGCTTCGACAAGGCCAGCACCAACCGCATCGCGGAGGTGGCGGGCGTGAGCGTCGGCTCGCTCTACCAGTACTTCCCCTGCAAGGAGGCGCTGGTCGCCGCCGTCATCGAGCGCCACCAGCAGGCGCTCCTGCGGACGGTCCAGGGCGAGCTCGAGGACATCATGGCCAGGCCGGTGGCGGACGGGATCCGCAGGCTCGTCGCCGTGTCGGTGAAGGCGCACCGCATCGATCCCCGGCTCCACCGCGTCCTCGCCGAGCAGATCCCGCGCGTGGGCAAGCTCGAGGAGCTGGAAACCTTCAGCCGCGGGAACTTCGCCCTGTTCGGGGCGTACCTGGAGCGCCACCGCGACGAGGTCCGCGTCGACGACCTGGAGCTCGCCGCCTTCGTGTGCGTGACCTCGATCGAGGCGCTGACCCACAACGCGGTGCTGCACTACCCGAAGCTGCTTTCCGGCGAGGTGATGGAAGCGCTCGTCGACGAAGGCGCGCGCCTGGTCAGCGGCTACCTGCTCCGCAGGATGGGTTGAGCGCAGCGATACCCATCGCACCGCACCGCCCAAATCGCCGTGCCCGAACCGCCCCGCCCGAGATGGGTATCGCCTTCGGCTCAACCCATCCTACCAACCGGCCGAACCGTAGGATGGATTGAGCGCAGCGATACCCATCGCACCGCACCGCCCGAATCGCCGTGCCCGAACCGCCCGCCCGAGATGGGTATCGCCTTCGGCTCAACCCATCCTGCGGACCGCGCCCGCGGCCTCGCACAGCCGGGCGATCAGGTGGCCGCCGTCCTCCGCGGCCTGCGCGTCCGCCGGGGCGAACTCGGTGATCGTCAGCCCCACCAGCCCACCGTTCGCGGCGGCGGCGCGCACCACGGCCAGGCCGTCGTCGACCGACAGCCTCCCGTCTGGATAGGCGACATGCGGAAACGCGGACGGATCCAGCGCATCCAGGTCGAAATGCACGTGCACCGGCCCGTCCACCGGCTGCCCGGGTTCGAGCCACGCCAGCCCCATGTCCCGCTGGAACGCCCAGTCGCCGTCGTCGCCCACGTGCGCGGCGACGTAGCGGAACCGCGACGGCGCCAGCGGCGCGCCCAGCAGCGGCTGCAGCTCGGCAGGCGCGGCACCCATCAGCGCGGCCACCGGCATGCCGTGGAAGTTGCCGCTCGGCGTGGTCGCCGGGGTGTTGGCATCGAGGTGGGCGTCGACCCAGACCACGGTCAGGTCCGGATGCCGGCGATGCAGGTAGTCGATCACCGCGACGTCGCAGCCGCAGTCGCCGCCGGCGGTCAGCAGGCGCGCGGGGCGTTTCTCCGCAAGCATCGCCTGCGCCGCCCGGAACTGCTCCAAGACCGCGGTCCAGCGGTTGATCCCGCCCCGCGCCTCGCCGTCGCCCGCATCCGGAACCCGCACCAGCGGCCCGTACCGGCCGCAGACCTCCGCGGCCGCCTGCGCTCCGCGGCGCAGGTGTTGCGACCGTCCCGACCCCTGCCACTGCGGATAGGACAGCACGGCATCGAACCCGGTTTCGAAGTCGCCCATTCCGATTCCTCCGTCCATCGACAAGCCGCAGCCGTAGGATGGGTTGAGCGCAGCGAAACCCATCGCACCGCACCGCACCGCACCGCACCGCACCGCACCGCACCGCACCGCATCACATCGCACCGCACCGCACCGCATCACGCCGTGCATCACACCGCGCTTCACCGCATCGCACCGCCCGAGATGGGTATCGCCTTCGGCTCAACCCATCCTACGGGGCGCGCGCGTGTCCGGCGTCCTTCGGCTCCAGCGCGCCCGCATCGCGCAGCGCCTCCAGCGCCGGCGCCAGCGGCAGCGCGGCGGCGGTGCCGCGATGGCCGTGCACGGTGTGGGCGCGGAACAGCGAATTGACGATGGCTTCCTCGGTCGCCTCGGCCGCGGCCTGGAACAGCGGCGACATGGCCTCGCCGGCCACGCTGCGCGCCGGCTGCACCGCCCGGTCCGGGTCGCGCAGATTCTCCTTCGCGGTGGAGAAGGCGATGACGTAGTCGCCCGAGCCGTTGGACATCACCGAGCCGGTGCGCGCGAGGCCGACCAGGGCGCGGCGCGCCAGCCGCTGCAGCTGGGCGGCGTCCAGCGGCGCGTCGGTGGCCAGCACCATCATGATGCTGCCGTCGCCGGTGCTCGGCGGCGGCGCCGCCAGGCTGCGTGCGTATTCGGCCGGATCCGGCAGATGCTTCCACACCGGCACGCCGGCGATGGTCAGCGCGCCGCCGAAGTTGCTCTGCACCAGCACGCCGACGGTGTAGCCGCCGTCGCCGGCGGGCAGGCGCCGCGAACTGGTGCCGATGCCGCCCTTCCAGCCGAAGGCGACGGTGCCGGCGCCGGCGCCGACGTCGCCTTCCGCGACCTCGCCGTAGGACGGATGCGTCAGCGCCTCCTCCACCAGCGCCGGGGTCAGCGGCCGCGCGCGGATGTCGCTGAGGTAGCCGTCGTTGGTCTCGCCCACCACCGGGTTGATCGAGCGCACCTCGGCCATGCCGGGCTGGCGCAGCAGCCAGTCCACGGCGGCGTCGGCGACCTTCCAGGTGCTCAGCGTCCCGGTCAGCAGGACCGGGGTTTCCAGCTCGCCCAGCTCCTGCACCTGGGTGATGCCGGCCAGCTTGCCGAAGCCGTTGCCGACGACGATCGCGGCCGGCACCCGCTGCCGGTACACGTTGCCGGCGTGCGGCCGGATCGCGGTCACGCCGGTGTGCAGGCGCCGGCCTTGGACCAGGGTGGCGTGGCCGACGCCGACGCCGGCCACGTCGGTGATCGCATTGCGCGGGCCTGGCGGCAGCGTGCCGATCACGACGCCGGCCTCGCGGGCGCGCGGGCGAGGCCCGTCCGCCGCCGACGCCGCGCCCACGGCGGCCAGGACCAGGAACGGCACGAACCAGCGTCTCATCGTCGAACCACCTCGAATCGAGCCCGTAGGATGGGTTGAGCGCAGCGAAACCCATCGCGCCATCCGCATGGTCGCGCCATCCACATGATGGGTATCGCCTTCGGCTCGACCCATCCTACGAGCCGCGGACCGCGGCTCATGGGATGGCGACGCCGGCACCCGAGCGCAGCCGATTCCCGTCATCCGACGCGCGTGTAGTCGCTGACCGTTTCCGTCCGGGCAGGACCGCCGTCGTACGAGTTCGATACTTCCTCGTGGATCGCATCCTTGTCCGGGCTCATCGTTGCGCGGATGACGGTGTGGACCCGCTTCCCGTTCGCCTCGCCGTCCAGGACCACGGTCCAGGAATTCCCCGCAACCGCCGTGGTGAACTCGACGCACCCCTGCACGTTGTCGCACCAGACGCTCTTGTACGCCTTCGCGCCGGCGTCCCACCACGCGTAGCTCTGGCCCGTGACCTTCCCGCTCGAGCCCTGCGACGAGAACTCCTGCACGATCGAGAAGCCGCCCGGCCCCTTCTTCATGACCATCACACCCTCGTCGACGCCGCCCTCCGGAAGGCTTTCGCTGGGCAGCGTGCGGATGACGACCCGCCAGGTACCGATCCTGGGATAGAGCGCGGACATCTCCGGCGGAGGCTGCGCGCCGGCAGCGGCCGGGGCGTCCGCCGCCGCCGTCCGATCGTCCCCTGCCGGGGACGCTTTGCCCGCGGCGACCGTGCACACCGTGGCCAGCAGGGCGCCGCCGATCCATGCGACCGGCCAGTTTCGGACGTTGGGCATGACATGCCTCACCGGTTGAGAAGGGCGCAGGCCCGCTTCCAGCACGCGAACGCACGCAGGACTATGCCGCTGGCCGCCGGGCTTCGCAACACGCTGGCGCTCGTCGATCGCATCCGCCGCGGCGCTCACGATCTGAGCGGCGGCATCACCGTCACGTCGTGGATGGGTGGCGCGATCGATCCACGCCCGAGATGGAACGCCTCCACTGCTTCATCGATGGCAACGCACGGCGGCGCGCTGGAGAAGCACTGCGCCGACCCCGGTTCCCCAGCGAATGAAGAAGCAAGAATCGGACAGCATCCAACCCGTCGGCGGATCGACAATCCCGTCCATCGACAGCCGCGGGACTCCCAGGGGAACGAATGCCGACCATGCACCCGATTCGCGACTCGAGGGCGGGCTTGTTCGCCAGGGCAAGGCGGCCCGCGCGATCCGCGATCGCCCTGGTCGCCCTGTGCGCGCTGGCCTTCCCCGCATTCGGCCGCGACGCGCCCGCGCGGCCGGAGTCCCGCCAGGCCCTGGACGACGCCTGGTGGACCGGCCCGATCATGGCCAACTCGGCCGCCACGCTCCCGCAGGGGCACTTCCTCGTCGAGCCCTACCTGTACGACGCCATCTCGGACGACGGGCACAGCTTCGGCTCGCTCACCTACCTCCTCTACGGCGCCACCGACAAGCTGACGGTGGGCGCGATTCCGGTGTTCGGCTACAACAGCCCGCGCAGCGGCCCGGGCAGCACCGGGATCGGCGCGGGAGACTTCGGCATCCTGGCCCAGTACCGGCTCCGCTCGTTCCGCAAGGCCGGCCACGGGCCCGACGTCAGCCTGCAGCTGCAGGAAACGCTGCCGACGGGCCGCTACGACCACCTCGACGACCGCCCGGGCGACGGATTCGGCAGCGGCCTGCGCAGCACCCTGCTGCAGCTCAACACCCAGTCCTACTTCTGGATGCCCAATGGCCGCATCCTGCGCATGCGCGCGAACGTCGGCGAGACCTTCGCGCAGGACGCCACCATCGACGGCGCCAGCGTCTACGGCACCCCGGTCGGCTTCCACGGCACGATCGACCCGGGAAGCGCGACCTCGGTCAGCGGCGCCTGGGAATACAGCCTCACGCAGCGCTGGGTGCTGGCCCTCGACCTCGCCTACACCCACACGCGCCGCGGCCGGATCCGCGGCACGGCGCCTTCCCCCGAAACGGGCGAGCCGATCCGGCTGGCGATCGACCTGCCGAGCCGCAATACCTACGGCATCGCACCGGCGATCGAATACAACTTCAGCCCACGCGTCGGCGTCATCTTCGGCGCCCGCTACCTGAAGACGGCCGGCGCGGGCGACTCGCTGACGCCGGTGGTCGCGATCAACTACGTCCGCTGACCGCGCACGGGCACCCCCGGTACGCAGGATGGGTCGAGCGCAGCGAAACCCATCGCCCCACCCATCCAGATGGGTTTCGCTGCGCTCGACCCATCCTACAAATCCGCTTCCTTCCCCGCGCGCAGCTTGCGCGCCGCTTCCACGTACTTGGCGGTCTTCGGGTTGTCCGCGTTCCAGCGCGGGGCCTGCGGATCGTTGGCGATCGTCAGGATCGCCAGCGCCACCGTGCGGTCGATCGCGGCCATGTTGTCGTAGTCGATCTTGTCCCAGGTATCGGCGGCGCCGTGGTAGTCCGGGAACGCGTAGGCGACGCTGACCGTGTGCGCGGGCACGCCCAGGTCGGCGAGCGCCTGGTTGTCGCTTTGGGCGAAGTAGCGGTCGCTGTTGACCGGGTGCCTGGTGATGCGCGTGCCGGTCAGCGCGCCGGCCCGGCGCAGCACCTCGCCCACCTCGGAATAGTCGGCGCCGGTGACCGCGGCGGCGCGCACCTGCGGCCCCTCGCTGTCGTCGGTGCGGCCGATCTGCTCGAGGTTGATGTCGGCCACGGTATCGGCCACCGGCACCAGCGGATGGGCGCCGTAGTAGCGCGAGCCCACCAGGCCGTGCTCCTCGCCGAACACCGTCATGAACACGATGCTGCGCTTCGGCCGCACCGGCTGCGCCGCGAACGCCCGCGCCAGCTCGATGACCGACACCGTGCCGCTGCCGTCGTCGTTGGCGCCGTTGAAGATCGGATCGTCGCCCTTGCCCTCGCGCACGCCGAGGTGGTCGTAGTGGGCGGTCACCAGGACGTAGGTCTTGCCGAGCTCCGGATCCGACCCGCGCAGCAGGCCGGCCACGTTGCGCACCGGCAGCGGCGCCGGCGCGTCGGCGAACTTCGCGCGCTCGCGCTCGGGCACGATCTGCCGCCAGTCGGCGGTCTGGAAATAGCCGTCGTCGCCCAGCGGCTCCAGCCCGGCGGCGCGGAACTGCGAAGCGATGTATTCCGCGGCGATGTCGAGCCCCCGCGACGGCGTGCCGCGCCCCTCCAGCGCATCCGACGCGAGGAAGGACAGGTGCCCGCGCATGGCGTCGGCGGAAATCGTGGACAGCAGCCGCGCCTGCTCCGGCGGCAGGGCGGGCTCGGCCGCCTGCGCGGCGGTCGCCGCGAACACGCCCGCCATGAGGGCGGCCTGCAAGGTCCGGAGTGCCGGCATCGGTGCTTCTCGCTGGTTGGGTCCCCGGGGCAGTCTAATGCCAGCTCGGAGCCGCGGCACGCCGCAGCCCGCTCGCGGTATCGGGATCATTGCCGGTGATGAAGACAAGGGTCAGAGTCGCATTCCTCTCAGGCAGCGGAGAAAGTCGACCCTCGCTTTTGGTCGAAGCGGGAATTGTCTCTGACGCCATTTCTCGCACAGTTCTCCGCTCAACCCGACCCCGTCTTGGATGCAAATAACAAGAAAGCCCGCATGTGCGGGCTTCCAGGGCAGTAGAGAATGCTAGTGTGTGTCCTCCGCCGGATCATATCTGCTCTGATGCTCAGTCAAGAACGTTCGGCATCGGTAGTACAAGACATCCCTCCTTTGACACCAACGCTTCTGGTGAGCCGTCAAAGGCTTGCTGGAGGCAGAGCATAGCCTTACCTCCAGGAGCTACCCCCTACTGCACCGCCATTTTGCCTATTCATAGGCAGGCGTCAACTCTCTTCGCGCCAGCATTTCCGAAAGATCCGTCACCGCCCCCCAATCCGTGAAAGACACCCAAGAGTAGTCGTTCACTAGAGCTTCGGCCTCAGCATTGGTGCAGTTTGAGCCAAGAATAAGTTTGTGGCAGTGCTTAACGATCGAAACCCTGCTCACAGCATCTATGTACGGGCAAGAGATGAAGTCTGTCAATAAGAGAGCGTCCGAAGCATCCACCATGGGATGAAATCCTCGAGACAGAACCCGTCGCTCGACCTCTTTGACTATCCTCTCCTTTAGCCCAGAAAACCTAGTTCTTCGCCTACACAAGAACAAGGCAGCAATGAGCAAGAACACCGAGAACCTCTCGAGATCTTTTGAAGAAGAAGACCCCAAATAGCGATCGATATCATCGCCTTCAATTCGCCGATCCTCAGTCAAAAGAAGATCGACCGCGCAGATATGATTAATTCGCGTTGTCTCATCAGCGCCGGAATCCTTAGACCCCATTGAATCATCTCTTAAGCCATCCAAGATCTGGCGCTCCAATGGAGCCCGAGCACAATCAAGAAGCGGAGCAAGGCGTACTGAGTACGAATAAATTGCAGCCAGCTTTATTGACGTATTCGCGCGGCGATCGGTCGAGTATAGGAACTGCGCAACCCTGATTATGGCTGTCAACCAAGATAGCCGCCCGAGGCTCCCCTTCTTGAAGACGACACTCTTCTCGCGCAGCTCTCCATGGAGCTCTTCTAGCTTCCTCTTGATTACGGTCAGCGCGAAAGAAGCGATACGTTCATACGGCAACCCAAGCTCGACAGAGATTCTGCGAATTCTAGATATGAGTGCATTGTGAGCACGGCTTACCCCCCGAAGGTCAACACCTTCCTCCTCTGCAACCAGAACAAACTCCGTCCTGTCGAAAAACTCGTCAATAGCGCGCGCAACTTCGTATCTGGCCACGCTTACGTTGGATACGAACGGCCGCGAGAGAACTTCGCGCTTCCTATCATTCAAATGAAGATTAAGCTCGAGTAAAGATCTCTTTATCTGCGCCTCAATAAACTCAAGATCCGAAAGATCGTTTGCGAATACGTAATAGTCGTCCACATATCTCTTTATGACATGCGAACCAAGTGAGAAATCGGCGAGACCCGAGCCAATCGCGCGATCGGCCGACTGAAGCACAACCTCGGCAAAAATTCTCGAAGACTCGGGGCCGATCAGGATTCCATGAGTTTCGTTCCAGTTCCCATGCCTAATCACAGCATCGAAAGCAGATTCGAACGTATGATTGTGATTCGACAAATGATCCTTTGAAAACTGCTTGCCCCGCATTGCCCATTCAATGCTGTGCGTATAGATGGAATCGAAGCAGCGCGAAACATCAAGCTTCATCAAGTAGTTGTAGCGCCTCTCGAGCTCGAGAAATTCATCACTCTCAAAAAACTTATGGCTTAATGAGTAATCTCGATAGCTAAAGTATGTTGAAGCCCAACGGCTCTGATCACGGAATCCAACGGGATCTTCGTCCGCCGTCCCACGTTCTTTTGATGCCCGGCCCGCATACCGAGGGTCTACGTAATGGGTGGCAACGCGACTTGGATACCTCAACGATATTGAGCTTCGACCGCACACATTGCTAATGAATGTGTCGTACTCAGAGTAAAGGAGACTAATTCTGTGTTGACTTCTTGGGTGCGCCACACTCAGACGGCGCTCTGAACTGCTATCTCTCTTGATATCAAACTTTAGCGGCTTAGTTGGGGCCGGTGACTTTGCTGTTTCTGTCGGCCAAAGAAGCAGCTTCTCGTGGAATGCACTCCCCGGCCTTTTCATCCTTCGCAAGAAGGCAATGATCGCCAAATTCGCATTCGTGAAGTAGAGCGGGATTTCAAATGGAAGCGTGTCGGTAAGCAAGGCTCGCTCTGTCGCCTTGATGTCTATTCTTTTCTTATTAGACATGCTCCTCCCAGCAGCTACGAACCTCAAGCACACGAGCCTTGGTGAATGAAGATCTATGCTTGTTTTTGTGCCCGTACACGAAGGAGTGCCTATATAGGCATCTCCTCTGCATGTAGTTCAACCCATGAGAAGCGGCCAAGAGACGGATTTTCGTTCGAAGGAACTTATCCAGCCCCTCCAAGGAACAATCCTTGAACCGATGGGGCGAAGGCGGCTCCTCATAGTGTTCATAGGTATATGCAACACCAGAAGACAGACGGGAACTTCCCCTCGCTCTGTCAACAGTTACATTTGTGGTCAAATACCGTATACAGTCTAGGAGCAGACTGAAATTGTTTCGCTTCTTGAAGAAAGCAACTGAGGCAGAAATTCTCTTCTTCGTTCGCTCTGCCTTACCTTTCGCGATCATGGCATAGCAAACGCCATCTTTAGTATTTTTTCCTGTGGGAAAAATCAGCCTATACCCAAGGTAGTCGATGTAAATTAGATTCTCTGCCACGAGATTACACGCGCACTTATGCTGGCAAGGGCAACTCCCCACGGAGTGGGTGCACTCGAACGCACAAGAGCAGCCCGCATCAACCACTTTCGACTTTGCCGCATTTAACAGTAGCCCTTCGCCGGCGATAGCTTCTGATATTTCACTAAAGAGTCCGGTAGAAGAACGGGCGGCAAGGACAAGAATGTCGTCTACATAGCGTATGTATAGATATACGCCCAACATCCTAGAAATTCTTTCATCAAGCTCGGCGAGGTAAAGCTCTGCCAGAGTCGAGGATACGAGAATCCCTCTCGGCAAGCCCCTCCTATACTTGTTGCCGCCGAATCGGCGTGCGCGAGCAAAAAATTGCTCCAAAAGATGAATCGTCTGCGTAGATACCCGAGCATCTTTACGGAGCTTTTCAATAACTTTGCGCGGCGTGATGTTCTCAAAGCACGACTTGAGGTCGAGCGACACAACCCCTTTTGGCGTCCACTCTGCCAGCGCTATACGTGCCAATTTGACAGCTTGACTTCGTTGCGTCTGACGAATGCCGTAAGCGCGTCGAATATTGTCGTTTATCTTTCTTAGAACAAGCGCATCAGCCGGGCTCGATGTGGAGAGTGCTGGCTTCCCGGAAGCTAAGGACGGGAAGAGTCCTGTGAACCTGAAGGTTCCATGAGCAATTTCATCCTCGACTTTTGCCGAAAGATCCAGCCAATCTTCTTTGGATTTCGGCGCATTCTTCTTGATGCTCTCCGGCACCTTGCGACCCTTCATCCAGAAAAGATTCTGCGCAGTGAAATCCTGTGTTGGCCTCATTACTACTCCAGAGCCAGCAGCACGAAGCTTTGACGCCTAGTGAGTCTCGCTGGACTCACAAGTGAGTGTTCACATCCATAGAGATCGAACAATGTGAAGCGGACGCCCACTGCCCTACTCGCAACCACAATCGCAGTAGCGCTCCTGACTTTACCCGCACTTCGAATAACCACAGTTCAGGCACGTAGCACACCCATCCATGATCACCACCGCCTTGGTGCTGCACTTGTGGCACATCGACGCCGACGGCGGGAACGACGTCCCGTCGCCGGTGACCGCGATGTCTTCGGCAGGATCTTCCATCGTGTCGCTGACGTTGCTGACGCTTACGTCAGCGTTTTTTTTTGAGCGCTGCTCGTAGGCGGCGCGCTTCTCGGCGATCAGGGCGCGCTGGGCGGGGCTGAGCTCGGCGTCGACGATCATGCCGATCGACTTGAGGTGGTCCTCGACGATGCTGCCCAGCTCGGCCACCAGCGAGGGCATGTACACGCCGCCGGCCTTGAAGTAGCCGCCCTTGGGGTCGAACACGGCCTTCATCTCGTCGACCAGGAAGGTGACGTCGCCGCCCTTGCGGAACACCGCGGACATGATGCGCGTCAGCGCCACGATCCACTGGAAGTGCTCCATCGACTTGGAGTTGACGAAGATCTCGAACGGGCGGCGCTGCTCGTACTCGGTGCCGGCGTTGAGCACGATGTCGTTGATCGTCACGTACATGGCGTGCTCGACCAGCGGCGACTTGATCTTGTAGGTGCTGCCGACCAGGACCTCGGGGCGCTCGATGCGCTCGTGCATCTGGATCACTTCGGCCGTGGGCAGGTCCGCCTCGGCCTTCTCGCGGGCGACGGAGGCGCCGGCGACGGGCTTCTCCTTGTCCTCGGGGGCGACGACGGCGTAACCCTTGATTTTTTTGTCGATCTTGACGGCCATGACACGGTTCCTGGTGTGCTTGTCGTGGTGGGTGGTGCGTTGGGGGATGGTCGCGAAAGGCCGGGCCCTCACCCCAACCCCTCTCCCGCTGGCGGGAGAGGGGCTCTGGAGCGGTTGCTTACTTCTTCGCGGCCTTCTTCGCCGGAGCCTTCTTGGCGGCCTTGCGCGGGGCGGCCTGCTTCGCCGCCCGCTTCGGGGCGGCCTTGCGGACGGCCTTCCTGGCGGCTGCCTTCTTGGCCGGGGCCCTCTTGGCGGCGGCCTTCTTCGTGGCCTTCTTCGCCGCCTTCTTCGGGGCGGCCTGCTTGCCGGCGCCCTTCTTCTTCAGCGCGGCGACTTCGGCCTTGGCCGAGGCGCTGGCCGAGGCGAGCGTCTTCTTGGCCTTGGTGACGCGCTTGGTGACGGCCTTCTTCGCCTTGCCGGCGGTCTTGGCGACCGCCTTCTCGGCCTTCTTCGCGGTCTGCTTCGCCGATTTCACGGCCTTGCTCGCCCGCTTGGCCGCGGCGCTGCCGATCTCCTTCGCCTTCTCGGCGACGGCTTCGGCGGCGTTGCTGAGGGTCGCGGTGACCCCGTTGCCGTTGCTCATGGTGTTTCCCTCGTCAGGTCGGTTACGGGCGGGGCGCCCGTGGGCGAAATGTAGCGCGAAGCCGGGGGTGTGTATGCAAGGCGGCGGGCGGGTGTCGCCGCGGGTTTCCCGGTCGGAAACGCGGGCGCCCGCGGCACCCCTCCCCGGCCCTCCCCTGCCCGCGCAGGGGAGGAAGAGAGGCGGTCAGAACTTGCCGTAGTAGCCCTCTTTGAGCGCGTCGAACAGGTTGGCGGCGGTGTGCAGCTCGCCGTCGTATTCGATCTGCTCGTTGCCCTTGACCTCGACCACGCTGCCGTCCTCGAGCTCGAAGCGGTAGGTGGTGTTCTCCAGGTCCGCCTCCTTCACCAGCACGCCCTGGAAGGCGGCGGGGTTGAAGCGGAAGGTGGTGCAGCCCTTCAGGCCCTGCTCGTGGGCGTAGCGGTAGATGTCCTTGAAGTCCTCGTACGGGTAGTCCGTGGGGACGTTGGCGGTCTTGGAGATCGAGGAATCCACCCACTTCTGCGCGGCGGCCTGGACGTCGACGTGCTCCTTCGGGGTGATGTCGTCGGCCGAGATGAAGTAGTCGGGCAGCCGGGCGGCGGGGTCGTCGCTGAACGGCATCGCCCTGGGGTTGACCAGCTCGCGATAGGCCAGCAGCTCGTAGGAGAACACGTCGACCTTCTCCTTCGACTTCTTGCCCTCGCGGATCACGTTGCGGCTGTAGTGGTGGGCGAAGCTGGGCTCGATGCCGTTGGAGGCGTTGTTGGCCAGGCTCAGCGAGATAGTGCCGGTGGGCGCGATCGAGCTGTGGTGGGTGAAGCGCGCGCCCACCTCGGCCAGCTCCTCGACCAGGTCCGGGGCGGCCTTGGCCACCTGCTGCATGTAGCGGCTGTAGCGGGCGTGCAGCTGCTTGCCCTCGATCATCTGGCCCACGCGCCAGCCGTCCTTCGCCATCTCCGGGCGCTTGCGCAGCATCTCGGCGGTGACCTCGAACTGCTCGCCCATGATCGGCGCCGGGCCCTTCTCCCGGGCCAGCGACAGGCCGGTCTCCCAGCCGGCGACGGCCATGTCGCGGGCGATGCGCTCGGTGAACTCGCAGCTCTCGCGGCTGCCGTACTTCATCTTCAGCATGGTCATGGTGCTGCCCAGGCCGAGGAAGCCCATGCCGTGGCGGCGCTTGCGCATGATCTCGTCGCGCTGCTGCTGCAGCGGCAGGCCGTTGACCTCGACCACGTTGTCGAGCATGCGGGTGAACACGCGCACGACTTCCTTGTATTCCTCCCAGTCGAACTCGGCCTGGTCGGTGAAGGCGTTGCGCACGAACTTGGTGAGGTTGACCGAGCCCAGCAGGCAGGCGCCGTAGGGCGGCAGCGGCTGCTCGCCGCAGGGGTTGGTGGCGCGGATGGTCTCGCACCACCAGTTGTTGTTCATCTCGTTGACGCGGTCGATCAGGATGAAGCCGGGCTCGGCGTAGTCGTACGTCGAGACCATGATCATGTCCCACAGGTGCCGGGCGCGGATGTGGCCGTAGACCCTGCACGCCACCAGGCCGTCGTCGCGGACGATGTAGTTGGCGTGGGTGGGCCAGTCGCGCCAGACCACCTGCTCGGCGTTGGCCAGGTCGATGCCGTCGCGCTCCTTCTCGTTGATCGGGAACACCAGCGGCCAGTCGGCGTCGTCCTTGACCGCCTGCATGAAGCCGTCGGTGATCAGCAGCGAGAGGTTGAACTGGCGCAGGCGGCCGTCCTCGCGCTTGGCGCGGATGAAGTCCTTCACGTCCGGGTGGGACACGTCGAAGGTGCCCATCTGGGCGCCGCGGCGGCCGCCGGCGGAGGACACGGTGAAGCACATCTTGTCGTAGATGTCCATGAAGGACATCGGGCCCGAGGTGTAGGCGCCGGCGCCGGCGACGAAGGCGCCGCGCGGGCGCAGGGTGGAGAACTCGTAGCCGATGCCGCAGCCGGCCTTGAGGGTCAGGCCGGCCTCGTGGACCTTGTCGAGGATGCCGTCCATCGAGTCGGTGATGGTGCCGCTGACGGTGCAGTTGATCGTGCTGGTGGCGGGCTTGTGCTCGAGCGCGCCGGCGTTGGAGGTGATGCGGCCGGCCGGGATCGCGCCGCGGCGCAGCGCCCACAGGAAGCGCTCGTTCCAGTACTGGCGCTGCTCGGCGGTGGGCTCGGCCTCGGCCAGGGCCTTGGCCACGCGCTGGTAGGTGCCGTCGATGTCGGCGTCCACGGCCGCGCCGGCCTTGGTCTTGAGGCGGTACTTCTTGTCCCAGATGTCGGCCGACGCCGGCTGCATCGGGATGTCCTGCCTGGTCATCGCCGGATCGCCCTTCACTGCCTCGAGTCGCACGGTGCTCATGCTGCCTGGATCTCCTTGCTGTCCTTGGCCCGGGTCGTCCCGGGGCCTGTTGTTCTTGTGGTGGCCGCCGCCCGGCCGGTCAGGCGGGCGGCGACGGCAAAGCCGCGGCGCAGGGGCGCGTCGCGTCCGGAATTTGGCGTGTTTTGCCGGTGGACCCTGCTCCCATCGCGCGCCATCCCCCGTGGCGTCGTGTTCACATGGAAAACCCAGGCAATCCCCAATGCTTGGGCCTCGTCTTCCCGGTCGACCCCAAGATGTTGTGGCCGAACGGGGATCCAAGCTAACCCCGGGGCGGGGGGAAGTCAACCGGCCAGGCGGGGGAATCCGTGACGGGGGTCCGGGTCTGGCCGGGGGCCGACCAGCGGTGCGCGCGGGGGTGCGGGAGGGCGGGAAATGGCCCGCGGAAACGAGCCGGCAGGCGCCGGCCCCGCTTGGTCCCGCTTGGTCCCGCTTGACCTCGGTTGGCCCCGCCCGGCCCCGCCCAGCCCCAACCCTAGCCCTTCTCCCCGCTTGCGGGGAGAAGGGGGTCTGCGGGAAGGAGACCCAGCGGGG
>JAYRKR010000045.1:0-26698 GCA_041905645.1 Luteimonas sp. | reverse complement strand
GGCTAGTTGTGTGGTTTGAACGGCGCGATCGCTTTGTCGTAGGGGTGCTTTTTTCGGGTCGTCGCCCCGCCGCTCCCACAGCGACAGGATTCCCTCCGGCGGCATCGAAGGCATCGAGCGCCGCCCACAGCTCGTCGGTGGTCCAGCCGGTGGTGGCGACGACGGTCGGGTCGGCCAG
Organism: Luteimonas sp.; assembly: GCA_041905645.1. GTDB lineage: Bacteria > Pseudomonadota > Gammaproteobacteria > Xanthomonadales > Xanthomonadaceae > Luteimonas. The sequence goes on along the minus strand of JAYRKR010000045.1, from coordinate 26,520 downwards.
CATCACGCGTTCGGCGCGCAGGGCATGCGCGAGCTGCACCGGCCAGCGGCCGGCCTCGTCGACGCCCTCGCCGATGGTGTAGCTGTCGCCCAGGGCGAGGTAGGACTTCGCGCGCGATGGCGGCAGCGGGCCGCCGGTGGTGCGCGTCGCCGTCATGCGACCGCGACGCGCGGCGACGCGTCGTCGCGGCGGGCGGCTCCGGCGCGCGCCGCCAGCACCGTGTCGATGCGGCGGAACACCTCGCGCAGCACGTCCGGCTGCGGCAGCAGGGTGACGCGGAAATGGTTGCGGTAGGGCACGTTGAAGCTCGATCCAGGCACCACCAGCACGTCCTGGGTTTCCAGCAGCTCCAGCGCGAAGGCGTGGTCGTCGAAGCCGCGCGCGGCTGCGCCGTCGACGCCGGGAAACGCGTACAGCGCGCCCGCGGGCGCGACCAGCTTCAGGTGCCCGCTCGCGGCGACGCTCTCGATCACCGCGCGCCGCGCCTCGAACAGCCGCCCGCCCGTGGCGCACAGCCCACTGATGGTGTCGACGCCGCGCAGCGCCGCGTCGATCGCGAATTGCCCCGGCACGTTGGCGCACAGCCGCAGCGCGCCGAGCAGGTCCATCGCGTGGTGGAAGTCGCCGCTGCGCAGCGGGTCGCCGGACAGCACCGCCCAGCCCACGCGCCAGCCGCAGGCGCGGTGGACCTTCGACAGCCCGCCGAACGACAGGCAGGGCACGTCGCCCGCCAGCGGCGCGACCGGCACGAAGGCCGCGCCGTCGTAGAGGATGCCGTCGTAGATCTCGTCGCACATCAGCAGCAGCCCGTGCCTGGCGGCGATCGCGACGATGCGCTCGAGCAGCTCGCGCGGGTAGGTCGCGCCGGTCGGGTTGTTGGGGTTGATCAGCACGATGGCGCGCGTGCGCGAGGACACCAGCGCCTCGATCTCGTCCGGATCGGGCAGGAAGCCGTCGGCGACCTTGCAGCGGTAGTACACCGGGCGGCCGTCGTTGAGGATGGTCGCCGCCGACCACAGCGGGTAGTCGGGCGAGGGCAGCAGCACCTCGTCGCCGGGGTTGAGCAGGGCGCGCAGCGACAGGTCGATCAGCTCGCTCACGCCGTTGCCGACGAACACGCGCTCCAGCGACGCGTTGGGCGTGCCGCGGTCGCGGTGGAAGGCGGCGATCGCCTCGCGCGCGGCCGGCAGGCCCTGCTGGTGGGTGTAGGGATCGGTGTCGGCGATGCGGTCGGCGATCGCGTGCTGCAGGTGCTCGGGCGCGCGGAAGCCGAAGGCGCCGGGATTGCCGATGTTGAGCTTGACGAGCGTGCGGCCCTGGGCCTCCAGTTCGCGGGCCCGGCGGGCGAGTTCGCCGCGGATCTCGTAGCGGACTTCGGACAGGCGTTCGCGGGTCTTGAGGCTGGGCGACGGCATCGGGCGACGGGACGCGGAAAGTGGCCGCAAAGCCTATCGGAAAACGCCATCCCCCGCCGGTGCGCCGGATCGGCCCCTGCGCCGACCGCTGCGCTTAGAATCCGCGCATGGACGCCACCGCCCGCCACGCTTGACCCCCGGTTTCGCCGCCCTGCGCGCGATCGGCTGGCCGTTCGACGGCCCGCCCGCGCTGGGCGATTGGCAGGCGGCGATGGCCGCGCATCCCGCGGCGCGCCCCGCACGCGTGGCCGAGCAGCACCGCACCGGCTACCTCGTGGCCGACGGCTCGGGCGAGCCCTTCGCGGTGGAATCGCTTCCGCAGTGGCAGCGCCCGGCCGGCTACCGCAAGGGCCAGGCCTCGCCGGAGGACCGCGCGGCGGTCGGCGACTGGGTCCTGGTCGAAGGCGCCCGCATCGTCGCCCTGCTGCCGCGGCGCGGCGCGATCAAGCGCGGCGCGGCCGGCGAGCACTACCGGCAGCAGGTGATCGCCGCCAACGTCGACACCGTGCTGGTGGTCTGCGGCCTGGACGGCGACTTCAACCCGCGCCGGATCGAGCGCTACCTGCTGCTGGTGCAGGGCGGCGGCGCGCAGCCGGTGGTCGTGCTCACCAAGGCCGACAAGGACGGCAGCGACGCAGCGGCCGCGGTCGCCGCGCTGGCCGGTGTGGTCGCGCAGGGCGTGCCGGTGGTCGCGCTCAACGCCAAGGACCGCGACGCCGTGGCCGCGCTCGACCCCTGGCTGCGGCCAGGCATGACCGCGGTGCTGGTCGGCAGCTCCGGCGCCGGCAAGTCGACGCTCACCAACACCCTGCTGGGCGTGGAGAAGATGAAGACCGGCGAAGTGCGCGAGTCCGATGCGCGCGGCCGCCACACCACCACCCACCGCGCGCTGGTGCCGCTGCCCTCGGGCGCCTGCCTGATCGACACGCCCGGCATGCGCGAGCTCAAGCCCACCGGCGAGGAGGACCTGGCCGACGGCGGCTTCGCCGACATCGAGGCACTCGCGGAGCAGTGCCGCTTCCGCGACTGCCGCCACCAGCGCGAGCCCGGCTGCGCGGTGCGCGCCGCGGTCGAGGCCGGCACGCTCGACCCGCAGCGCCTGGCCAACTACCTCAAGCTGCGCGACGAGGTCGCCGGTGCCGCCGGGCGCCTCGCCACCCGGCTGGCGCAGAAGGCCGACGCGAAGGTGCAGGACAAAGCGCTCAGCAAGCGCCTGGACGACAAGTACGGCCGGCATTGATTCCGGATTCCGGCGTCGAATCCAATGGCGCATCAATCCCGTAGGAGCGCCCCGTGGGCGCGATCGCGTGACCGGCGAAAGCCATCGCGCCCATGGGGCGCTCCTACGGTATAACCATGGCCATGCCCGCATCGCGCGACATCGCCCACCACGCCGCGCTCGACGCGCGCATGGTCGAGGCCGCGCGCGGGATCCGGCTGCTCAGCCTGGTGAGCTGGCCGGTGGACGTGCAGCAGCGCTTCCTGGCCGGCCACGCGCGCGGCGAGGACGCCCTGCCGCGCTTCGACTACCCGAAGCTCGATTTCACCGAAGCGCGCCGCGAGCTCGACGCCGTCGCCGCGGCGGCCGACCCCGGGCATCCGCTCGGCGCCTACCTGGTCGAGTCCGCGCGCAGCTGGTCCATCGCCGCGCAGCTGCTCGAGGCCCTCGGCACGCCCGCCGTGACCGTGCATTCGATCGCGCTGTTCGGCCGCCCCGACCAGCCGCTGCCCGGCGGCGCCACCACCCGCGAGGCCGCGCGCCACTTCATCGCCATCGCCGCCGAACTCGACCGCGAGCTGCTTTCCCCGGCCGAGCAGGTCACCATCTCGGCCACCGCGCTGCAGCTGCAGCTGCAGGCCGACCTCGACCGCTACTTCGGCGGGCGCGTGATCGCCGTCGAGCTCGACCCGGGCATGATCGCCAAGGCCGCGGCCGGCGCGCGCCGCATCCGCCTGCGCAGCGGCGCCGAATACACCGACTACGACCACCACCAGCTGCTCCAGCACGAGGCCTTCGTGCACTCGCTCACCGCGCTCAACGGCCAGGAGCAGCCGCTGCTGCGCAGCCTGGGGCTGTCCTCGCCGCGCACCACCGCCACCCAGGAGGGGCTGGCGGTGTTCGCCGAGCAGATCACCGGCAACATCGACATCGAGCGGATGAAGCGGGTGAGCCTGCGGATCGAGGCGGTGGCGATGGCGCTCGACGGCGCCGGCTTCGTCGAGGTGTTCCGCCACTTCCTCGCCGCCGGGCAGTCGGATGCGGAGAGCTTCGCCTCGGCGCAGCGGGTGTTCCGCGGCGTGCCGCTCGACGGCGGCAACGCCTTCACCAAGGACGCGGTGTACCTGCGCGGGCTGATCCAGGTGCACACCTTCTTCCGCTGGGCGCTGCGTCAGGACCGGCTGCGGCTGTGCCGGCAGCTGTTCGCCGGCAAGATGACGCTCGGCGACGTGCTGCGCTTCGCGCCGCTGTTCGACGCCGGCGCGCTGGCGCCGCCGCGCTGGCTGCCGCGCTGGGTCGAGCGCGCCAACGGCCTGGCCGGGATGCTGGCGTTCTCGCTGTTCGCCAACCGGATCCGGCTGGACCAGGTGTCGGCCGAGGCCCCCGATTTCAATCTCTGACGCGCGCCCGCGGCGGCAAGGCGCGGCGTGGATAGCCGGCCCGACGCGGGCGACAGGCTAGAATCATCCCCCCGCACGCCGCCCGCCGACCATGTCCGACCAGACGCCAGAAGCCCCCGCCTCCGCCGAAGACTTCAAGCAGGCCGCGCTCGCGTACCACCGGCTGGCGCCGCACGGCAAGATCAAGGTCGCGGCCACCAAGGCCATGGTCACCCAGCGCGACCTCGCGCTGGCCTACTCGCCGGGCGTGGCCTACGCCTGCGAGGCGATCGTCGCCGACCCCAACGCCGCCAGCGAGATGACCGCGCGCGGCAACCTGGTCGCGGTGATCTCCAACGGCACCGCGGTGCTGGGCCTGGGCGACATCGGCCCGCTGGCCGGCAAGCCGGTGATGGAAGGCAAGGGCGTGCTGTTCCAGAAGTTCGCCGGCATCGACGTGTTCGACATCGAGGTCGACGAGAAGGACCCGGACAGGCTGGTGGAGATCATCGCCTCGCTCGAACCCACCTTCGGCGGCGTCAACCTCGAGGACATCAAGGCGCCGGAGTGCTTCATCGTCGAGCGCAAGCTGCGCGAGCGGATGAACATCCCGGTCTTCCACGACGACCAGCACGGCACCGCGATCATCGTCGGCGCCGCGGTGCTCAACGCGCTGCAGGTGGCCGGCAAGAAGATCGAGGACGTGCGGCTGGCCACCGCCGGCGCCGGCGCCGCCGGCATCGCCTGCCTCGACATGCTGGTCGCGCTGGGGCTCAGGCCGGAGCACATCCTCGCCTACGACCGCGAAGGCGTGCTCTACACCGGCCGCGACCACATGGACCCGGACAAGCGGCGCTACGCCCGCGACACCGACAAGCGCACGCTGGCGCAGATCGTCGAGGGCGCCGACATCTTCCTCGGCCTGTCGGCCGGCGGCGTGCTCAAGCCGGAGATGGTCGCGACGATGGCGGACAAGCCGATCATCCTCGCGCTCGCCAACCCGTACCCCGAGATCCTCCCGGAGGACGCGAAGCGGGTCCGCCCCGACTGCATCATCGCCACCGGCCGCTCCGACTACCCCAACCAGGTCAACAACGCGCTCTGCTTCCCCTACATCTTCCGCGGTGCGCTCGACGCCGGCGCGACCGAGATCAACGAGGCGATGAAGCTGGCCTGCGTGCGCGCGATCGCCAGGCTGGCGCAGATGGAGTCGTCGGACCTGGGCAGCGCCTACGGCGGCGACGTCACCTCGTTCGGCCCCGACTACATCATCCCGCGCCCGTTCGACCCGCGCCTTCTGACCGTGCTGGCGCCGTGCGTGGCGCAGGCGGCGATGGACTCGGGCGTCGCTCTGCGGCCGATCGAGGACATGCTCGCCTACCGCGAGAAGCTCGGGCAGTTCATCTACCGCACCGGCCTGGTGATGAAGCCGGTCTACGACCGCGCCCGCGCCGACCTGCAGCGCGTGGTCTACGCCGAGGGCGAGGAGGAGACCGTGCTGCGCGCGGTGCAGACGGTGGTGGACGAGCGGCTGGCGCGGCCGATCCTGATCGGGCGCCCGGAGGTGATCGAGTCGCGCATCCAGCGCCTGGGCCTGCGCCTGCGCGCGGGCGAGGACTTCGAGCTCACCAACATCAACGACGACCCGCGCTTCCACGACTACTGGCAGCAGTACCACATGCTGACCGAGCGCCGCGGCGTCACCCCGGACGCGGCCAAGAACCTGATGCGCTCGCGCCCGACCCTGATCGCCGCGATCATGGTCGAGCGCGGCGAGGCCGACGGGATGATTTCCGGCCTGGTCGGCCGCTACCACAAGAAGCTCGGCTACCTGCGCAGCGTGTTCGGGCTCGACCCCGGCGTGACCAGCACCTCGGCGATGACCGGCGTGATCAACGACCGCGGCATCTGGTTCTTCCTCGACACCCACGTGCAGGTCGACCCCACCGCCGAGCAGATCGCCGAGAGCACGCTGCAGGCGACCTACCGGCTGAAGCTGTTCGGCGTCGAGCCGCGCGTGGCGCTGCTCTCGCACTCCAACTTCGGCAGCCACGACAACCCCTCGGCGGCCAAGATGCGCAAGGTGCGCGAGATCCTCGCGCGCCGCGCGCCGCGGCTGGACATGGACGGCGAGATGCAGGGCGACACCGCCTGGCACGAGGACCTGCGCACGCGCATGTTCCCGCACACCACGCTGACCGGCCGCCCCAACCTGTTCGTGCTGCCCAACCTGGACGCGGCCAACATCACCTACAACATGGTGCGGGTGATGACCGACGGCGTCGCGATCGGCCCGATCCTGATGGGCCTCGACCAGCCCGCCCACATCCTCACCCCCGCCAGCTCCCCGCGCCGCGTGGTCAACATGACCGCGATCGTGGCGGTGGAGGCGCAGATCCGGAAGCTGCAGCGGGGCGAGCAGGGCTGACGGCGCCGCGGGATCCCCGTCGCGACTTCCGTCGTTCCCACATTGCGCTCCCCGCCCTTGTAGGAGCGACGGAAGTCGCGACAAGGCCTTCCCCGACACGACAACGCGCCAGCCACCGATTGGCCGGGCTTCCCGGCCGGGGCAGCCTTGCCCCATGGACACCAGAATCCAAGGCCCAGGCCATCGCGCCCTGCGCAAGGGCCGTTGCTCGATCAGCGGCCAGTGCTACCTCATCACCACCGTCTGCCAAGGCCGCGCGCATCGCTTCGCCGCATGGCCCGAGGCCTCGCGCGTCGCCGCGGTGCTTTCCGAAGCCCGCCTGTGGCGAACAGCGCGACTGCATTGCTGGGTGCTGATGCCCGACCACCTCCACTTCATGGTCGAGCTCGGCGCGGAGCCGTTGCCCAAGCTGGTGCAGCGGGTGAAGGCGGTCACCGCGCGCACCTGGAACCTGGCGCAGGGAGGCCGGGCATCGCCCCTCTGGATGCACGGCTACCACGACCGCGCCCTCCGCCGCGACGAGGACCTCCGCACCGTGGCCGGCTACATGATCGCCAATCCCTTGCGCGCCGGCCTGGCGGTATCGGTGGGCGACTATCCGTACTGGGATGCTGCCTGGCTACAAGGCGCCGAAGATCTCCTGTAGGAGCGATGGAAGTCGCGACAGGCGCCCGGCGCCCACCTTTACCGACCCGGGCTGTCGCGACTTCCGTCGCTCCTACAACGGCTCCGGTTCTTCGCGCGCGGGGCCGCCGCCCTCCCCGCGGCAACGCTCCATCCCGGGCCCGTACGGTCCCGCCCGCGCTAGAATGGTCGCTCTAACCAAAGACCACAGCGCGGCCAGCAGGCCGCGGCGGAGCGCGTCCCCCATGAACTGGCTCAACGAAGTCCTCAACAACGATCCCGACCCGGCCGAATCCCAGGAATGGTTCGAGTCGCTCAAGGCCGTCATCGACCGCGACGGCCCGCAGCGCGCCCACCAGCTGCTCAACGGCATGGTCGAGATGACCCGGCGCGCCGGCGCCCACCTGCCGTTCGCGCCCACCACCGAGTACATCAACACCATCCCCGCCGGCCAGGAGGCCAAGTCCCCCGGCGACGCGCAGATGGAATGGCGGATCCGCTCGCTGATCCGCTGGAACGCGATGGCCATGGTCGCCCGCGCCAACCGCAAGCCCGGCGACCTCGGCGGCCACATCGCCACCTTCGCCTCCTCGGCCACGCTCTACGACGTGGGCTTCAACCACTTCTGGCGCGCCCCGCACGACGAGCACCCCGGCGACCTGCTCTACATCCAGGGCCACGGCTCCCCTGGCGTGTACTCGCGCTCGTTCCTGGAAGGCCGCATCAGCGAATCGCAGATCGACCACTTCCGCATGGAAGTCGACGGCCACGGCGTGAGCTCCTACCCGCATCCCTGGCTGATGCCCGAGTACTGGCAGACCGCCACCGTCAGCATGGGCCTGGGCCCGATCGCCGCCATCTACCAGGCGCGCAACTTCAAGTACCTCGAAGCGCGCGGCCTGATGCCCAAGACCGACCGCAAGGTCTGGTGCTTCCTCGGCGACGGCGAGACCGACGAGCCCGAGAGCCTGGGCGCGATCAGCGTCGCCGGCCGCGAAGGCCTCGACAACCTGATCTTCGTCATCAACTGCAACCTGCAGCGCCTGGACGGCCCGGTGCGCGGCAACGGCAAGATCATCCAGGAGCTCGAAGGCCAGTTCCGCGGCGCCGGCTGGAACGTCATCAAGACCATCTGGGGCAGCTACTGGGATCCGCTGCTCGCGCGCGACACCGGCGGCAAGCTGCGCGAGGTGATGATGGAGACCGTCGACGGCGAGTACCAGAACTGCAAGGCCTTCGGCGGCGCGTACACGCGCGAGCACTTCTTCGGCAAGACCCCGGAAACCGCCGCGCTGGTGCAGAACCTCTCCGACGACGACATCTGGCGCCTCAACCGCGGCGGCCACGACCCGCACAAGGTCTACGCGGCCTATTACGAGGCCGTGCGCACCAAGGGCATGCCCACCGTGGTGCTGGCCAAGACCGTCAAGGGCTACGGCATGGGCGCGGCGGGCGAGGCGCTCAACCCGACCCACAACACCAAGAAGATGGACGACGAGGACGTGCGCGCCTTCCGCGACCGCTTCCAGATCCCCGTCACCGACAAGCAGCTCGAGGACCACCAGATCCCGTTCTACCACCCCGGCGAGAAGTCGCCGGAGGTCGAGTACATGCTCGAGCGCCGCCGCGCCCTGGGCGGCTTCCTGCCGCAGCGCCGGCGCAAGGCCAGCACCTCGCTGGCGGTGCCGCCGCTGGGGACCTACGACCGCCTGCTCAAGTCCACCGGCGACCGCGAGATCAGCACCACGATGGCCTTCGTGCAGATGCTCAACATCGCCCTGCGCGACAAGCAGGTCGGCCCGCGGCTGGTGCCGATCGTGGCCGACGAGGCGCGCACCTTCGGCATGGAAGGCATGTTCCGGCAGCTGGGCATCTACGCCCCGCAGGGCCAGAAGTACAAGCCGGTCGACCGCGACCAGCTGATGTACTACCGCGAGGACGCCGCCGGCCAGGTGCTGGAGGAAGGCATCACCGAGGCCGGCGCGTTCGCCTCGTGGCTGGCCTGCGCCACCAGCTACAGCGTCAACGACCTGCAGCTGCTGCCCTTCTACATCTACTACTCGATGTTCGGCTTCCAGCGCATCGGCGACGGCGCCTGGCAGGCCGGCGACATGCGTGCGCGCGGCTTCCTGCTCGGCGCCACCGCCGGCCGCACCACGCTCAACGGCGAGGGCCTGCAGCACGAGGACGGCCAGAGCCTGGTGCAGGCCGGCCTGATCCCCAACGTGCGCAGCTACGACCCGGCCTTCAGCTACGAGGTGGTCACCATCGTCCAGCACGGCATGCAGCGCATGCTGGCCGAGCAGCAGGACGAGTACTGGTACCTCACCCTGATGAACGAGAACTACGCCCACCCCGACATGCCCGAGGGCAGCGCCGAGGGCATCCTCAAGGGCATGTACCTGTTCAAGGACGCCGGCAAGCCGAAGAAGGGCGAGCTGCGCGTGCAGCTGATGGGCTCGGGCACCATCCTGCGCGAGGTGATCGCCGCGGCCGAGCTGCTGGACAAGGACTTCGGCGTCAGCGCCGACATCTGGTCCTGCCCCAGCTTCAACGAGCTGGCCCGCGACGGCCAGGCCGCCGAGCGCCACAACCGCTTCCACCCCGAGGACAAGGCCCCGCGCAAGGCCTACGTCGCCCAGCTGCTGGAAGGCCGCCAGGGCCCGGCCATCGCCGCCACCGACTACGTGCGCAGCTATCCCGAGCAGATCCGCGCCTTCGTCCCCGGCCACTACACCGTGCTGGGCACCGACGGCTTCGGCCGCAGCGACACCCGCGCCAACCTGCGCCGGCACTTCGAGGTCGACCGCTACCACGTCGCCCAGGCCGCGATCGCGGGGCTGGCGGCGGAGGGGAAGATGACCGCGAAGGACGTGAGCCGGGCGATCAAGCTCTACAAGATCGAGGTGAAGAAGCCGTTCCCGCTGCATGCTTGAAGCAGGCGCGCAAGGAAAAGGGCAGCTCCTTTTTCTTTTTAAGTCGGACCGCTATCGACCCAAGGCAGACATCTAGCGCTAGTGCAGGTCTTTGCAGCTTTTCGGAGTGCTCCTTGGCAGGGGCTTCAGAAAACGCGAATGGCGATATCTCATTGCCCCGCGCTCGCGGCCATCGACATGGTGGCGCCGCGACCATAGCAGGGCGCTGTGGTGTCGGGATTGCCCGAGGCGACGCCTTGCGGAAACAGGTCACGATGCTCGCGCCAGCCACTGGAAGAGGGGCGCACCGTCGCGCAGCCCCAAGCCAGACGGGCCCACAAGCCCGTTAAAGCCTGCGCTTCTCCTCCGTGGGAAACGGGATCGTCGCAGAATGTCAAGAACCGCTGGATGGCGTCGACTTCGCCGTTGGCTCTTGACGCCAAGCGTTCGCGTGTTTGTGCTTGTACATCACTACGAATGACTAGCATCCATGCTTGGCCAGCCTCCTCGATTTCACTGGACACTGCCCTACATCCTCGTCCTGGCTGTGTGCCTCGCAGCCACCGGCGCACTGCTCGGCGCGTTTCAGCTCCGGTCGGCTCAGCCGATCTCGATAACGGCTGTTGCGAGATCGTCGGCTCCGGGGGCGCGGAAAATCGACGAGTTCATGGCCAAGAACCTGCGTGCAACGGGGCTTCCGGGAGTGTCCGTCGTCGTTGTCAGGGACGGTGCGGTCGCGCATCTGGCCGGATACGGCAAGACCGCATCCGGGACGGCCATCACGCCGGATACGCCAATGGCACTCGGCTCGGTCGCAAAATCGGTGACGGCAGCAGCGGTGATGCAACTCGTGGAGACAGGCAAGGTCGCTCTAGATCGGCCGGTGGTCGACTATCTCCCCGAATTTACGACAACCGATCCGCGCTCGGCCCGGATCACGATACGCCAGTTGCTTAACCAGACTTCTGGCCTGGCCGACACCGGCTTCGCCGAAATGTCCCTGCCGCAGCCGGCGAACCTTGACGAGGAAATGCTGCGCTTGCGTCAGGCTCGCCTGGTCGCCGATCCCGGAACGGAATGGAACTATCACAATCCCAACTACCACTTGCTCGCCCGCATTATCGAGCGGGTTTCGGGACGGCCTTATGCCGATTACATCGCAGCAAACGTCTTCGCCCGAGCCGGCATGGCGCATAGTCGGATGGTCATCACGCCTGCGCAGGAAGACGCGTCGATCGACGATGGTCATGTCGACCGGTACGGCATCCCATCCCCCGTGGCGGCTCTCGACCACTTCACCGTTGGCAGCGGCAGCCTGATCAGCACGGCAACCGACATGGGCAGCTGGCTGTCGCTGCTGTTACACGACGGGATCGCACCCACCGGCAAACAGGTCCTGAGCGCTGCCTCGATCGCGGAAACCCGCAAGCCGGCATCATCGAACGAGAACTACGGCTTCGGTTGGATGATCAACAAGACACCAAGCGGCGGCCCGCGCATCGAACACGGTGGGGTGCTGTTCACCTACAGTGCAAACCAGGTCCTGTTCCCGGATGAGCAACTGGGTTTCGCCGTGCTGTTCAACGACGGGACACCTTCAGGCCAGGAACAGCAATCGTTTACCGACGGACTGACCCGGATTCTTCATGGAGAAACCCCCGTGACCGGCAAGCCAACGAGCATGATCCATGGCGTCGTGCTCGCCAATCTCACTATCGTGATTGCTGCTTTGGGATTGCGTGGAATCGCGAGGTCGCGGCTGTGGGCACGACGGAGATCTGGCCGGAACCGCCTGCTGTCCGCAGCATGTCTCCTCTGGCCACTGCCCTTGATCGCCGCGAGCATCACCTTGCCGACATTGTTGGGTGCGTTGTTCGGCGGCCGCGACGTCACTTGGCTGACCATCTGGTATGGATGGTCGGCGCTGGGAATCCTATTCGCCAGCCTCGGGCTGGCTTCCGCGGCAACCGTTGCCGCAAGGTCGATCGCACTTCTGCAAAGGACCCCCACCTCTCTTCGTGTCCCATCAAAACCACAAATTAGGTGACAAGCCAGCCAAACGAACGTCCGCTCCTGGCCGAAAGCCGACATTGGGGCAGATGGAGGTGGCCCGCGACTAGAGCGCGCTAGCGCGGCGAAGCGTATCCGGCGTCCTGCTGCATGGGGGCGGCGCAAAGTTTCCCCCCGTGCGTCGTGCAGGCCTGAGCCATTGCCGTCATCCCTGCGAAGACAGGAATCCAGCGACTTCCGCAATCCAGCACGGGCCATCGCCGAGAAGATTGATCGCATCCAGGCCTCCGTACATTCCGTCCGCAAGAATCGGATGGCCGCCAGCGCGCGAGCTGCATAACTTCGCCGAACCCCAACCAGTGGAGTTCGACGTGCAGGCATTGACAGGCAAGGTGGCCATCGTGACCGGCGCCAGTTCCGGGATCGGGCTGGCGACGGCGAAGTTGTTCGCCGGAGAAGGCGCGAAGGTGGTCGTGACCGCGCGCCGCAAGGACCGGCTCGACGCCCTGGCCGACGAGATCGCGTCGGCCGGCGGCGAAGCCCTGGCGATCGCCGGCGACATCCGCGACGAGGCCCTGGCCAGGGAACTCGTGGACGCGGCGGTCCGGCGTTTCGGCGGACTGGACATCGCGTTCAACAACGCGGGCGCCCTCGGCCCGCTGGGCCCGATCGCCGGCGTCCCGCTCGACGGCTGGCGGGACACCCTCGACACCAACCTGACCGGCGCCTTCCTCGGCGCCAAGCACCAGGTGCCGGCGATGCTGGCGCGCGGCGGCGGCTCCCTGGTCTTCACCTCCTCGTTCGTGGGCCACACTGCCGGATTCCCCGGCATGGCGGCGTATGCGGCCAGCAAGGCGGGCCTCGTCGGGCTGGCCCAGGTGCTCGCCGTGGAATACGGCGCCAGCGGCATCCGCGCCAACGCCGTGCTGCCCGGCGGCACCGACACGCCCTCGAACGCCGCCAACCTGCCGGGCGCCCAGGCAGGCACCCGCGACTTCATCGAAGGCCTGCACGCGCTCAAGCGCCTGGCGCGTCCCGAGGAGATCGCCAGGACGGTGCTGCACCTCGCGTCCGACGCGGCGAGCTACATCACCGGGACGGCGATCCTGGTCGATGGCGGCGTGTCCATCAGTCGGACCTGAACTCGCGGCCGTCCCCGCGTTTCGTGGGCCGCACCAGGAGCATCCGATTCCGCATTGCCCCCGCAAGAGAGGAGTGCCGCGGCCCAGCTTTACGACTCGCCCAAGGTCGCCGCCCGTTTCGGTTGCCGAGCGGCATCCCTACCGGGTGCAGAGGCTGTGCTGCCGGCGCAGAAACAGACTCCCGCTTCCATCGGGAGCCTCATGGCGCTGCCGGCATCCCCATGCCGACTTCGCGCTGTCCTTCCGGCTGCGGGCGGCCTTCTTCGCCATGGTCTTCCTGCTGGCGGTCTTGAGTGCCTTCTTTGCGCCGGCGGAACGCGTGGATGAAGTCTTCTTGCGCGACTTCGACTTGGCCGTGTCCTGCTTGGCCTTCTTCTTCGTGGCCTTGGAAGCCTTCGTATAGCTTCCTGCACGCCGAGGCCCCCATGAAAATCTTCGTTTACCGTCGCCACGACGGCTACTGCTTCGTTCCCGAAATCGTCAAGGCGCCGGAAAATCTGGTCGCCGATTCGAGCGTGGGTGGCGCGTACCTCGTCACGACCTGCGATGAAATGCTGTCGGCGGGGCTGGTGGAAGCCCTCGACCTGATCGTCGAACGCGCTGCGCTCGATCTGCCGACGGAAGCTGGCGATCGGGTCCTGCGGCGAATCGACGTGTTTCGCTCGGAAGTGGCGTGTGGACCGAATTGACCCGCTCTCGCCTTGTATGGATCGCGCCGGCCGCGATCCTCGGTTCTCTTCTGGCGACATGGGCCGTGATCCGCCGAACCCCTACCGCGATCTCGCGCTCGCGGAGCTGCATGACGTGCTGATGACCAAGGCCGGCGACCTGCTCGGCCGCAAGCCGGCGAAGCGGCGCGACATTGCCTACCTGCTGATCGCCGCTGCCTGGGGCGTCGCGCCACACACGAGCCGGCGTTGTGAGATCGGACCGAGTGGATCCTCACCGGCGAGGCGCTCGCCAAGGAGGAGCGCAGGTGGCCACCCATCGGCGTGCTGCGCGCAGCATGCCGCGTGCGTTCTTCGGGATACGACCCGGCATGGCGATTCCCCTATCGATCCGCGTCCCCAACGCGGCGAAGGCACGATACACCGGCGGGCCCGCCGCGCGGCGGCCAGCCGTCAGTGCCTGCGCTTGCCCTGCTTCCTGAAATCCTTGATCAGCTGGGCGAGCTCGTCGTCCTCGGCATAGAAGTAGGCGACCGGCAGCCCGAGGACCGCCGCCAGCCGCTGCAGGGTCTGCAGGTCGGGCTGGTGGACGCCGGTCTCGTAGCGGTTGATGCGGGTGCTGGCCACGAAATCGTCCAGGCCCGCCTCGATGCCCAGGTTGCGCTGCGAGATGCCGTAGGCTTCCCGCGCTTCGCGCAGCCTGCGGCTGTAGACCGGGAGTTGTCTCTTCTCAGCCAAGCGTACGTACATTCCGGAGTTCCATGAAAGGAAGCTTCCGGATGGACGCTTGGCCTCGATACTACGATTAACGTAGCTACGACGACCAAGCCGTCGAGAAGGCGAGCCGCGGCGATGGGGTGAGCATGGCTCCACGCATGCCCGGGCACGCGTCATGAAATCGGCACTCCAGATCACGGGCCGTGTGACGGCTGGGCGAAGAGCGCCTGGCGGGTGCGTCTAATGAACTACCTTCCTTCTGCCGGGGAAGTACCGTTAGCTGTGGGCCTTTTTCCGGCCGCTTCTCGACTTGCCCTTGCGGTTGAAGTCGGCGATCAGTCGCGCCAGCGCTTCGTCCTCGGCATAGAAATAGGCCAGCGGCATGTCGAGGGCGGCCGCCAATCGCTGCTGGATCTTCAGCGCGGGCTGGTGCACGCCTTGCTCGTAGCGATTGATGCGGGTGCCGGCGACGAATTCGTCTATGCCCGCCTTGATGCCCAGGTTGCGCTGCGAGATGTCGTAGGCCTCCCGCGCCTCCCGCAAGCGGCGGCTGTAGACGGGTAGCTGGCCCTTCCTGGTCACGAGTACGTGCGTCCCCGGACTTCCCTGCAAGGGAGCTTCCGGACGGGCGCTTGACTCCGCTACTACGTTTATCGTAGTGTCAGAAGTGCTACGTAAATCGTAGCTCCGGTATCGCCTGCGCATGAGCCCGGAACGGCGTGGCAAGGACGGCTCCACGATGCGGCAAAGGGGGCAGGGGCCGGCAGCCGGATGGGACCAGCGCCCTTCAAGCGCTCGGACGCGCCGCGTTTCGCGCGGCGTGGTGGGAAGACAGCGGCGGAAGCCCGCCTCACCGACGGTTCGGCGCCCGCCGTGGCTGCTGGCCGGTGCGTGAATCGAACCGGCATGCGCGCCATGCCAACCATGGGGAAGCCAAGGACTCGACATGAAGACAAGTACGTTGCATGACGCCGTTTGCACCGCCCTGTTGGCCGCCCTCGCCGGCATGGCCGCTCCGGCCCTGGCCCAGGAGGCCGCGATCGGCGCGGCTCCGCCAGTCCGGGCCTCAGAGGCAGGCTCGCAGGTCGAATCCGACTTCGATCTCCCGGCAGGAGAACTCGCGGCCGCGATGGCGGCGTTCCGCGCGCAAAGCGGCATCGAGCTCGTCTTTCAGCCGGGGCAGGTAGCGGGCAAGCGGGCGAGCGCGGTCCGCGGCCGCTTGCGCTGGCCCGATGCGCTCGGCCGGCTGCTGCAGGGCAGCGGCCTGGCGTACCGGCAGGTCGACGACGGGACCGTGGTGATCGAGGGCCCGGTGGGAGATGCCCGGCCCGAAGGCGGTCCTGTCCGCGACCGCAAGCAAGCGGCATTGCCGCAGGCGACGCGGGCGGTCACGGACATGGCCTCGATCACGGTCACCGGCACGCGCATCCGCGGCGGCACGACGCCGTCGCCGGTGATCACCATCGGGTCCGAAAACATCCGTGAGGAGGGCTTCACCGACCTCGGCGAGGTGATCCGCAGCGTTCCGCAGAACTTCAGGGGCGGCCAGAACCCCGGCGTGGCCGCCGGTGCGACGACAGGCGCAGCGGGCGCCGCCAACCAGAACTTCACCGGCGGCTCCTCGCTGAACCTGCGCGGCCTCGGGCCGGACGCGACGCTGACGCTCCTGAACGGCCGGCGCCTCGCCTATGGCGGCTTCTCGCAGACCGTCGACATCAGCGCGATCCCGGTCGAGGCAGTGGACCGGGTGGAGATCGTGGCCGACGGGGCTTCCGCGATCTACGGTTCGGATGCCGTGGGCGGCGTGGGCAACGTCATCCTCAAGCGCGACTACGTGGGTGCGACGGTCGGTGCGCTCTACGGCGGCGCCACCGATGGCGGGCTGTCCACGCGTGAATACACGGCGACGGCCGGGGCGGCCTGGTCGAACGGCGGGCTGATCGCGACCTACAAGTACGCCACGGCGGAGCCGATCCGCGCGAGCCAGCGCGACTACACCGCGGACATGCCGCCGCCGACCACGATCTATCCCGGAAGCCGGCTGCGCAGCGGCCTGCTCAGCGGCCACCAGTCGCTGGGCGATGCGGTGGAGCTGCGGCTGGACGCGCTGCGGACCCAGCGCGAGCAGCTTTCCGACAGTTACTACAGCAGCGCCGCGAGCTACTACAGCCGGTATGCGCCCGAAACGACGACGACGCTGGTGGCGCCGGCGATCGAGGCGTCGCTTGCGAACGATTGGCAGCTCTCGCTCGGGGCAGCGTGGGGCCGCGACCAACGCCTCCAGCGGGAACGAAGGGTCATGCTCGGCACGGGGGAGGTGCTGCCATCGCCTTACGACGACTGCTACTGCAATGAAAGCCGTACGTACGAACTGGGAGCGGAAGGCCCGCTGTTCCCCCTCGCCGGCGGCGATGCCCGGCTCGCGATCGGCGCCGGCTACCGGCACAACGAATTCATCGTTCGCAGGACCTTGTCGGGCGCCAGCCTGATCGAAGGCGAGGAGGGCAGTCGCTTCGCCTATGCCGAGCTGGGCCTGCCGTTGATCAGCCCGGACGCGGGCGGAACGCAGCGGCTCACCTTGACCGCTGCCGTGCGCCGCGAGGATTACGACAGCTTCGGCGGCGTGGCCACGCCGAAACTCGGTCTCGTCTACGACCCAACCGGGAACTACACGCTCAAGGCTTCCTGGGGGCGGTCGTTCAAGGCGCCGACCTTGGTCCAGCAGTACCAGAACAAGGACGCCGTGCTGGATTCCGCGATGTTCTATGGCGGCAGCGCCGATCCTGAAGCGACCGTGCTGTTGACGTCCGGCGGCAATCCGGACCTGGATGCGGAGCGCGCCCGTACCTGGACGGCTTCGCTGGCGCTTCACCCGCGCGCGCTGCCTACCCTGGAGGCGGAGCTGAGCTGGTTCGACATCGATTACACGGACCGGGTAGTCCAGCCCATCACCAATTACGGCGAAGCGCTGACGAATCCGGCGTATGCCCTGTACGTCGATCTGACCCCGACGGAAGAGGAGCAGGCCCGGATCATCGACACGACAGTCGGCTTCTACAACTACACGGGGGCTGCCTACGATCCGAACAAGGTCGTTGCGCTGATCTATACGCATTACGTCAACGTGGCCAGGCAGCGAATCAGGGGCCTCGATCTGTCCGGTTCGTACCGGTTCGACATCGGCGCAGGGCAGCTGACTCTGCGTGGTTCGGGCACCTGGCTGGACAGCACGCAGAAGAACGGTCCCGAGGATCCCGCGTTCGATCTTGCCGGCACGCTCTACAGTCCGGCGAAGGTCAACGGCCGCGCCGGCCTCGTCTGGCGGCAGGGCGGGTTCACCGCTTCGGCGTTCGCGAATTACACCAGTGGCGTGACCGATACGCTCACCGGAGCGAAGACCGCTTCGTTCACCACCGCGGACCTTACCCTGCGCTACAGCCTCGATGACGCCGGTGGTGCGCGCGCGGGCTGGGACTTCGCGCTCTCCGCACAGAACCTTTTCGATCGGGCGCCGCCCCTGCATCGGACCAACAACCCGGTCTGGGCGCCGTACGACTCGACCAACTATTCGGCGATCGGGCGATATCTGAGCGTCTCCGTGGCGAGGCGGTTCTGAGGGCATCGCGGCGCGGCGCCGGGCCAGAGCGCGTGACCTGATGCCTGGCCGGCAAGCAGGGCGGGCGCGTCGACACCATGGGATTCAACTGAGGTACGAGCCGTGACGCACCTCACGGTTCATTGCGAAGGAGAGCTGTGGATGAGGGCGATGCTGGAACGCTTCGGGCGGAAAACCGCCGTTCTGCTGGTCGCAGGGGTGCTGCTCGGCCCGTCGCCGTCGGAAGCGGTTGCTCCGCGCCGTCTCGTGGAGGTGGCCGACCTCTCCGGGCCGGTGGTGTCGCCGGATGGCCGCCAGGTGGCGTTCCGGATGGAGCGCGCCTCCATCGAACGCAACACCTACGACACCGTCTGGTACGTGCAGGACATGGATGGCGAGACGCCGCCGAGGCGGGTCGCGGACGGCGGCGAGCCGTTGCGCGACGTGGCCGGGAGTTCCCTGCCGGCGATGGCCCGCTGGTCATCGGATGGTCGAGCCATCTTTTATCTGGCACTGCTCAACGGAAGAGTCGACGTCTGGCGGGCCGCGGCCGACGGCTCCGGCGCCGGGCCCATCACGTTCGATCAAGCGGACGTACGCGACTTCGCGTTGAGCAAGGATGGCAGGGCTCTGCGGTACAGCGTGGGCGCGACCCGCGACGAGATTCTCCGGGCGGAGCAGGACGAGTACGACCGCGGCATTCACGCTGATCCTGCAATGCCCGTCGGACAGGGGGTGTACCGCTCCGGGTACACCGCAGGGCGACTGGCGACGCAGAAGTTCACGGACATCGGATTCAACCGGGATGGCATGCTGGCAGGTGCGCCGGATCGATGGAGGGAGATCGACCTGGCGACGCGCAAGCGCAGGGAGGTCGCCTCGTCCTGGCCCGGCGATGTGACGAAGCCGGATCCAAACGGCGCGGATGAAGGTCGCCCGATCACGGTCCGCGATCCGCGGACGGGAAGGATGGCTGTGCTGACGCCCGTCCGGCGCGGAAACGGTTCGCAGGCAGCCTCGAGCGTTGGACTGTCGATTCCCGCGGACGCGAGCCATCGCGAGATCAAGTGCAGCGCGCCGGCGTGCACGGACGCCGAGCTCACCAGCGCGCAGTGGCGGCCGGGCAGCCCGGAGGTGCTGTTTACGGTGAGTGCGCGGGAGGAGGGCTGGGCCCAGTCCATCTTCCGCTGGAACGTCGAGACGGGCGTCGTGGTGCCCGTGGTGCGGTTGAACGGCCTGGCCAACGGTGGTCGGAAGGCGTCCAGCACCTGCGGCACATCGGCAGAGGCGCTGGCATGCGTCGTGGCCGAGGCCGACCGCCCCCCGCGGCTGGAGAGGATCGAGATCGACACCGGGGCCAGGCGGCTCATGTTCGAGCCGAACGCCGCGCTCGAAGGCGATCTTGCAAGAACCATTGACTCCCGGTTGTTGCGGTGGAAGGACGCGGCTGGCCACGAGTTCACGGGGCAACTGTTCCTCGGGAGGGAAGCGACATCGGGGGCCCGCCCCCTTTTTGTGACCTACTACAACTGCTCGGGATTCCTGCGTGGTGGCGTGGGCGACGAGTGGCCTCTGGCATCGTTCGCCGCGAGCGGAATCGCGGCGCTGTGCATCAACATGAGGCCGTACCAACCAGACGCGATCGCCCGGTACGACGAGGGTCTCGATGCGGTCCGGAGCGCCGTGGGGCTGCTGGCGGATGAGGGCGTGATCGACCCGGCGCGGGTCGGGATGGGCGGGCTCAGCTTCGGAAGCGAGGTCACGATGTGGGTCGCGATGGAGTCCGACCTGCTTGTCGCTGCGTCGGTGACATCTCCGTCCGTGTCCCCAGTCTACTACCTGATGGCCAGTCTTCAGGGTGAGCGGTTCTTCGGTGCGCTGCGCAGCAACTGGGAACTCGGTGCTCCCGAAGCGACGCCGAAGCAATGGCGGCGGCTTTCGCCTGTCTTCAACAGGAGCAGGATCAGGATCCCGGTTCTGTTCCAGATGCCCGAGGAAGAGTACCTGTACTCGCTGGATTACATCATCCCGATGGTGCGGGAGCAGCAGGCGGATCTCTACATCTTTCCGTACGAAACCCATCAAAAGTTCCAGCCCATTCACAAGGCGGCTGCCTACGAGCGCAACCTGGACTGGTTTCGCTACTGGCTGCAGGGTTTCGAAGACGCGAGTCCAGAAAAGAGCGATCAGTACGACCGCTGGCGTGCGATGAAGCACGATACGGGCAAGGCCGGATCAGGCTGACGTCGAATGTGACGGGTCAGCGCTGGTGGCGAACCCAGTTCTCGACCATGCACAAATCGAAGGTGCGGAAGAACGATTCGTCGCGCGGCGGACGATGGCGCTGGACCGACTGCCTGATATCGTCCGGTGCGAGCAGGCCCCTTGCCTGCAGTTCCCCTTCAAGAAGGAAATCTCGCATCCGATGCTTGTTGTGGCGCCAGGTGGCACCGAGATACTGTGAGAAGTCTCCTTTGCTCCTTCTGTTCAAGACTTCCGGTGGTAGGAGATCCGAAAATGCCGCCCTGGCCACCGACCGGTTCCTGCCGCCTGCGATCCACATCCAGGTCGGTGTCCTGAGGCATGCTTCGACTACGGGCTGCGACATCAGGGGTATACGAAAGTCGCGCCGCGCTCCCCGCCACACACCGTGCCTGTAAACCTGCATGTCCGCAAGGAGCTGGATACGCCGCCGGTCGCCGGGCAGGGCACCCCGCGGCGCATCGAACCATGGGTGCGACGGGCATGGGACGGCCGCCATCTGCGGATTCAAGAGTGTGAGGTCAGCGACGTACGGGGTCTTGGACGGGTGGACAAGCTTCGTGAGAGTCAGCCGCGCCGCCTTCCAGAAAGTGCATTGATGCAGGTGGGACAGGGCCCGGACGGCACTTACTCCCGCGAACATTCCGCGTTCCCGGAACGCGTCGGCTGCGGGCGCTGCGTTGCCGAGATAGCAGAAGACGGTGTCGCCTCCGCCCCCCGAGAACTGGCTCGCGACGCCCATCCGGTCGCCGACCGCGATCATGGCGTCATTCAGCGCATGCTGGAGAGTGCCGATGCGCGGCGCGACCGACCATGCTGGCGGCGGGGCATCGAAGCGGGCGAGCTGGAAGCCGAGTTCTTCGACATGCAGCGTGACGCCTAGGTCGGCGGCGACGAGGCTGGCGTACCTTCTCTCGTCGGCACCGGGGACAGGCGTGGTCAGCGTGCAGCACGACAAGTCGGTGTCGGTGCCGCGCAGGCACGCCGCAACGATCGAAGAGTCGAGACCTCCGGAGATTTCCAGCAGGATGGAGCGGTCAGTGCGGGCCCATGCCCTGGTTGCGGTCAGAATGCTGGCGCGGATGTGGGCAGCGGCTTCCTCGGCGTCCTGGTGCCGCCGTCCGGCGGCGACGAACTCCCAAGGGGACCATTTCTGTTCGATGGTAATGTCATTTGTCTTGGCGTGGAGCAGGAAGCCGGGCAGGAGCTCGGTCACGCCGACCACAGCAGTGCGTTTCGTCATGTGGTGCGGGTAGACGAGGAACTGGGCGATGAAGTCCCAGTCGATACTCTTTCGAAAAAGTCCATGACGCGTCGCGAGTGAGATGTCGGAAGTTGCAAATCGCGACTCCGGGCCGGATGAGTAGAAGCAAGGAACGCCACCCGACGGGTCACGCATGATGATCGCGCCCGCAGTGCCATCTGCGCTCGGCTGCACGAGCACGTACTCGCCCCAACAGTGCCTCAGGAGGAACTCTCGGAGTTGATGCTGATTCAGTGGCCCGGGAAATTCATCTGCGCTTCGAAGCGGGGTGCCGTCATGGCGGAAAATGCGCCCGACGAGCAGGCTCCCGCCGGGAATCGACAGCGTCGGCGTCTCTTCGGTTGCGAATACGTCGATCGAGTCGGCGAGCAGCCGGGGCTGGAGGCCTGCCTCTCGGAGCATGGATCCCGCATTCCGTTTCACATCGCAGCTACGGCTCTGGCCGCCCAGAATCGCGATATACCGATGCGGCATCAGGTCACCCGTATCGGTGTGTAGGCAGTGACGTTTCCCACGGTGTCGTTCAGCACGAGATGCCCTTTCTGGACCCAGCAATG
Source organism: Luteimonas sp. (assembly GCA_041905645.1). Classification (GTDB taxonomy): domain Bacteria; phylum Pseudomonadota; class Gammaproteobacteria; order Xanthomonadales; family Xanthomonadaceae; genus Luteimonas. The sequence continues at coordinate 4,325 of JAYRKR010000045.1, read as the reverse complement.
CGCCGAGAAGGGGTCGCGGGTCACCCCGAAGACGATGTTTGCCGACACGCCGTGCCTTGTCAGGTACCTGGTCAGGGCAAGTGAGTCCAGGAGACAGCAGGTCTGGATCGGTACGAACAGGCGGGAGCGCGTGAATCGTCTGGCGGCATCGAGGGCCTGTGTTTCGCTCGAATCGGACAAGAATGGGCGCAGTGATTGCCTCTCCCGGCTGAGCCCCAACTGCTCGAGAATGTCCTTGAGTGTTCTCGTCTCCAGATGGCGGTGCATGCGCCAGACGATGGCGAAGACCTCCAGGAATGTCGCGATCCCCGTGCTTCCGGAAGCCGCTGCTAGCTCAAGAGAGCTTCGACAAGGGGACGGGAGCGGGTCGGTGGAAGGATCGGGAGCTAATCCTGAAACCAGGATCGCATGGTCAATCAGCGCATCCACGCATGCCGCATGGTCGCCGTCGGCATTCACATACGCGAGGAATGCCTTCTCGAGGCGCCCTTCAAGCCGAAAGTAGCGGCCCTCATCGATGTCCAGAAAGATCGCTTGCCCGTCGATCATGCAGTACGACAGATTGGGCCGCAGGCTGTAGAGCATGTTTCGTTACCTCGGGGCAGCGGGCGCACCTTTCGGTGCGCCCGGTCGATCATTCCTCCGAGATGCCCGGCATGATGGTGTGAAGCGCACCCTCGTTAACGGGTCCGGGATCGCCCTTGGTCTCGACACTGACTGCGCCGAGATCGATCACGCCTTCCTGCTTCTCGGCATGGGTGTTCTCGTTCTCGTTCATCTCTGTCTCCTGTCGGTTGCGCCATGGTTATTCCATGACGAACCTAGGCTAGGAGCGCGGAATTTTGATTTTCAAGCAATTTCTGCGTCATGCTTCGCTAATTCTTCTGGCGCGTGATGGCTGTTGCGAAAAGCCTTGCTTCTGCCGGATCAAACGCCCTCGGCACTGGGGTGTCGGGCAGCGAATGCAGGTGCGCCGACCGGCACATGGTCACGGTGCGATGCCGATGAAATCAATGCGAAAGGCCGCTTTTCTCGAACAGCGACGCCACGATGTGCGGGACCAGCTGCTTGCGGCGTTCGTGATATGCGCTCAACGCGGCTCTGAGCGACTGGATATCGCGCGCTTGCCAATGCCCGATCATCGCCGAAAGTTCCTCGGAGGCGTCATCGACTCGTCCTTGGCCTGCCCAGCGTATCGGCGCCAGCTTGTCGTTGGCTTGCTCCACGGCCTGATGCAAGGAGCGGTGATCCGTCGTTCTCGCGATCGTGTCGAAAAGGTGCCAGGTTGTTCTGGCGATATCGTCACTGGCCACGACCGCGTCCAGCTCTTCGGTTGCGACAGGCGCGGCCGCCATCCCTATATCGCACGCCATCAGCAGTAGGCGCTGCATCCAATCGTACAAGTCGCGGAGTGCGACCTCTGTGAGCAGGGGCACGTGGAGACCGCCGCGGGCGTGGTCCGCGATCAGGCCTTCCCCGACCAGGCGATACAAGGCGAACCGGACCGGCGTGACGCTGGTGTGGAATTCATCGGCAAGGCTGATCGGATCGATCCGCTGTCCGGGAGCGTAGCGTCCAGACCGCAGCGCATGCCTGACTTGTGCGTACAACAGGCTATTTTTCGATTGGATCGCACGCATCGCAAAACTCCATGTCTGCGAAGGCGGCCGCTTTGCGCGGGATGTTACAACCATCGGTCGTTGCGGGCGCAAATAATTATTGGATAATTGCGAGCGCTTCCGGCACGCGCCAAGGAAGCGCATGCGACAGCTGTCGGGAATGGCCGGATGGAATTGCGGGCCGGCGGCCGGCACCCAAGAATTTTTCCTAGAGCGGGCCTGGCGTCCGGAAGAGATCGCGACGCGCGGTCGCGACTTCCCATTTCGGGAAGCGGGATCGATCATGCCCGCCTCACGAGGGAGTTCCGATGCGCCATCCGATCCTGATCCTCGCCGCGCTGCTGCTGGCGGCCGACGCCGCCCACGCCGCCGGACCGGCCGTGGCCGCCGCAACCGCCCCGCCCACGCTGCGCGTCGACATCCAGCATTCGGGCGATGCCAAGTCCGAGCGCTACGCGCTCGACAGGGTGGTGGTGGAGCCCTTGCCTTGGCCGGGCAACCCCGCGAAGCCGCTGGACGACACCAACCGCGGCAGCCAGAAGTTCGAGGTGGTGGATGCCGGCAGCGGGCGGGTGCTGTACTCGCGCGGCTACAGCACGGTGTTCGGCGAGTGGCGCACCACCGCGGAGGCGGGCTCGGTGCAGCGCAGCTTCCAGGAGTCGCTGCGCTTCCCGATGCCCGCGGCGCCGGTGCGGGTGGACGTGTACGGGCGCGATGCCGACAACCGCTTCGTGCGGCAGTGGTCGGTGCCAGTGGATCCGGCGGCGCTGGACGTGGAGCGGGTGGCGATGCCGTTGCCGGCCAGGCCCATCGCGATCCGCCACAGCGGCGACCCGGCACGCAAGGTGGACCTGCTGCTGCTCGGCGACGGCTACACCGCGGCGCAGATGGACAAGTTCCGGGCCGATGCGCGGCGGCTGGCCGACCGGCTGTTCAGCGTGTCGCCGTTCAAGGAGCGCGCCGGCGACTTCAACGTGTGGGCGCTGGCCGCGCCGGTGCCGGAGGCGGGCATCAGCCGCCCGTCCACCGGCCTCCACCATGCCAGCGCCACCGGCGCGCGCTACGACATCTTCGGCAGCGAGCGCTACATCCTCACCCTGGACAACCGCGCCTTCCGCGAGCTGGCGCAGCATGCGCCGTACGAGTTCGTGGAGATCGTGGTCAACGGGCGGACCTACGGCGGCGGCGGCATCTTCGGCCAGTTCAGCACGGTGGCGGCCGACAACGACTGGGCCGACTACGTGTTCGTGCACGAGTTCGGCCACCACTTCGCCGGGCTGGCCGACGAGTACTACACTTCCGACGTGGCCTATGCGGCGGACGGACACCGCGTGGAGCCCTGGGAGCCCAACGTCACCGCGCTGCTGGATCCGGACAAGCTGAAGTGGCGCGACCGCAGGAGCCCGGCCGTGCCGGTGCCGACGCCCTGGCCGAAGGCCGAGTTCGAGGCCTACGAGCGCGACGTGCAGGCGCGGCGCAGGCGGCTGCGCGCGGAGCAGCGGCCGGAGGCGGAGATGAGCGCGCTGTTCCGCGAGGAGCAGGCGCACGTCGATGCGCTGTTCGCCGAGGCGAAGTACCGCGACGCCGTCGGCGCCTTCGAGGGCGCCAACTACGCGGCCGCCGGCTACTACCGCCCGCAGATGCAATGCATGATGTTCACCCGCGCGGACAGCTTCTGCTCGGTGTGCCGGCGGGCGATCGAGGACATCATCGACCTGTACGCGGGCGGGGGCTGAGGGCGGCAGGCGCCTCGGCGGGCGGATCCGCACGATCGTGCGCGCTCGCGATTCCGGCGCCATACCGGGAGCGAAGGCCCCCGGAAGCGTCGCGACTTCCCTCGCTCCCACAAAGGCCTCCAGCTTGCGACTGGTCGGGCCCCGGAGCTCCGGGGCTCGAGGGCTCGGGAGCTCCGGGCTCCGGGCGGAACGGTCAGCCGGATTTTCGGGCTTCCGCCCGCGCGCCGGCCCGTCGAAGGCGTAAGCCTCGGCGCGCCCCGATCCAGGAACCTTGTGGGAGCGACGGAAGTCGCGACAGGGGCGCGACGGAAATCCAGTGCCCCCTCCATTCGGAGGGAGGCAGATGTCGATTCCAGCCACCGCGGTTCGTCGACCCTTCCGAACGCACCATCCGGTGCATCCCGAGAGGAGCTCCAGCATGTCCGTCCAGCCCTATCTCTTTTTCGAAGGTCGCGCCGACGAAGCGATCGCGTTCTACGGCAAGGCGCTCGACGCCGAAGTGCTCATGCGCATGACCTACGGTGATTCTCCGGAAGGCGGCGAATGTCCGGACGGCTCCGTGCCGCCGCCGGACAAGGTCATGCATGCCAGCCTGCGCGTCGGCGGCAGCGAGGTCGGGCTGTCGGACGGCACGTGCAGCGGCAAGCCCGGGTTCAAGGGCTTCTCGATGACGCTGGTCTGCGCGGCCGACGCCGAGGCGAAGCGCCGCTTCGACGCGCTGGCCGATGGCGGCCGGGTCAGCGTGCCGCTGGCGGCGAGCTTCTTCGCCACCTCGTTCGGCATGCTGACCGACCGCTTCGGCATCGACTGGATGGTGATGGTGCCGAAGGCGCCTGCCGGCTGACGCGACGGCGGGACCAGCGGACGCGTGCCTGCCTTGCGGGCGCGGCTTCGGCCGCGGGCTCGATCGCAAGACAGTGGACTTGTTCTTGTGGGAGCGACGGAAGTCGCGACGGCTTTCGCCGGCAAG
>JAYRKR010000044.1:0-26943 GCA_041905645.1 Luteimonas sp. | reverse complement strand
GCGATGCCGGGCTCCGGGCTCAAGTATTTGTACTGGTCTTTGTTGGAGCGACGGAAGTCGCGACGGCGCCCCCCGGAAAGCGTCGCGACTTCCGTCGCTCCCACAAAAACCGGAAGCCCGCCATCGCGTCCGTTGGACGCCCTCACAAGGGCTTGCGGCGCGCATGGACGAACAGGGGCCAGCGCACCCGCCGCGTCGCCGACGGGTCGCCCCAGGCCCGCGCGAGCGCATCCGCATGCGCCGCCACCGGGTCGCGCCCGGTGCCCTCCCGGCAGCGCTTGGTCGCCGAGTAGCTGGAGAAATAGCCGAGCAGGCGCGGCAGCGGCCAGTCGGCTTCGAGCTCGAACGCCGGCGGCGCGACCGGATCGAACGGCCACGCATAGCCGGCGTAGGCGGCATCGATGTCGGCGCGTTCGGGCGGCCAGTACGGCAGGATCTCGCGCTGCAGCGCGGCGTTGGCCGCGGCGACGTCGCCGGGCACCTCGATGTCCTGGTAGCCCCAGGCGACCAGCACGCCGCCCGGGCGCAGCACGCGCGCGCACTCGGCGAAGAAGGCGTCGCGGTCGAACCAGTGCAGCGCCTGCGCCACGCACGCGGCGTCTGCGCCGGCGTCGGGCAGGCTGCAGCGTTCGCCGGGCTCGACCGCGAAGTCCACGTTGGCGATCGCCGGCGCCTGCGCGACCTGCGCCGCGCTCGGGTCGGTGGCATGCACGCGGGCGAAGCGGGTGGCGAGGTCGCGGCTGGCCTGGCCGCTGCCGCAGCCGGCCTCCCATGCCGTCCCGCGCGACGGCGCGATCGATGCGATCCAGTCGAACAGCGCCTGCGGGTACAGCGGGCGCGCCTGCGCGTAGTCGCTGGCGGCGGCGGAGAAGTGGTCCTTGAAACCGGGTTCGCGATGCATGGCAGTGGAACTCCAGCTCCTGGTGGCTTCCTTTGGCTTCTTGTGGGAGCGGCTTCAGCCGCGAGCTTTTCCAGGCCGAGGCAGGGATTCCCCAAAAAGCTCGCGGCTGAAGCCGCTCCCGCAAATCTGGACCTCGGCTACGCCGATCCTGTCGCTGCCGCCTGCGGCTGCAGCAGCAGCCGCAGGTCGTCGCCGACGCGCCGCGTCTCGACGGTGCGCAGCTGCAGGCGGTCGGCCATCGCGTCGATGCGCAGGCCGTCGAACAGCGGCCGCGCGCGCTCGCCCAGCAGCACCGGCGCGACGTACAGCAGCAGCTCGTCGACCAGCCCCGCCTTGAGCAGCGCGCCCGCCAGCGTCGCGCCGGTCTCCACCTGGACCTCGTTGACCTCGCGCGCCGCCAGCAGCGCCAGCACGGCGTCCAGGTCGAGGTTGCCGTCGCGCACCGGCACGTGGGCGCGCTCGGCGGCGAAGTCGCGCGGCGGCTTCACGTCCGGCGCGTGCACGTAGAGCGTCGGCGCGTCGCCCTCGCGCACGCGGCCGCGGGCGATGGTGGCCAGGCCGGGGTCGAGCACCACCCGCAGCGGCGCGACGAACGCGGTGTCGTCGCCGAAGCGGACGGTGAGCTCGGGATCGTCCGCCAGCACCGTGCCCGAGCCGGTCAGGATCGCGCCGCTGCGCGCGCGCCAGCGCATCACGTCCGCGCGCGCGGCCGCGCCGGTGATCCATTTCGAGTCGCCGCTGGCCATCGCGGTGCGGCCGTCCAGGCTGGTGCCGAGCTTGACCCGCAGCCACGGCCGCCCGCGCTCCAGGCGCGAGAGGAAGCCGCGGTTGAGCGCGCGCGCCTGCGCCTCCATCAGCCCCGATTCCACCGCGATGCCGGCCGCGCGCAGGCGCTCGAAGCCCTTGCCGTCCACGGCCGGGAACGGGTCGCGCATCGCCGCCACCACCCGCGCCACACCGGCCTCGACCAGCGCATCGGCGCAGGGGCCGGTGCTGCCGGTGTGCGCGCACGGCTCCAGCGTCACGTAGGCGGTCGCGCCGCGCGCGCGCGCGCCGGCGGCCTGCAGCGCGGCGACTTCCGCATGCGGCCCGCCCTTGCGCTCGTGCCAGCCCTCGCCCACGGCCTCGTCGCCGTGGGCCAGCACGCAGCCGACCATCGGGTTGGGCTTGGTGGTGTAGGCGCCGCGCCCGGCCAGGCGCAGGGCGCGGGCCATCATCGCGTGGTCGGTGGCGGTGAAGCCGTGATTGGCGATTGGCAATTCGTGATTCGAAGAGGCCATGCGTCAGCGCTTCTTGCCCTTTTCGGCGTGCTTGTCGAAGGGCACGACCTCGGCGCCGAGCAGCGGCAGCTGGCCCTCGCCGGGGAGGTCGCGCTCCAGGCGGTCGAGCTCCTCGCGGAAGTCCGCCACGTCCTCGAACGAGCGGTACACCGAGGCGAAGCGCACGAAGGCGACGTGGTCGAGCTTGCGCAGCTCGGCCATCACGAACTCGCCGACCCGGCGCGAGGGCAGCTCGCGCTCGGTGGTCATGCGCAGCTGGTGCACCACCGCGCGCACCGCGGCCTCGATCTGCTCTTCCGACACCGGCCGCTTGTGCAGCGCGCGGTCGAAGCCCTGGCGCAGCTTGCGCGCGTCGAACGAGTCGCGCCGGCCGTCCGACTTGATGATCGCCGGCAGCTTGAGCTCGATGGTCTCGAGCGTCGAGAAGCGCTCGCCGCAGGCCTCGCACTCGCGCCGGCGGCGGATCGTCGCGCCGTCGTCGCTGACGCGCGAGTCGATGACGCGGGTGTCGACGTGCTGGCAGAAAGGGCAATGCATGGAGCTAGGAGTGAGCGGAGAGGAGTGAGGAAAGAGAGGGGAATGCCGCGCGCCGCAAGCCGGCGATCGGGCCGGAGAGAGACGACAGCGCGCGTGTGCCCTTACTCACTTCTCGCTCCTGGCCCCATCACTCACTCCTCGGCCTTCAACCGTACACGGGGAACTGCGCGCATTGCCGCGTCACGTTCTCCCTCACGCCGGCGATGACCTTGCCGTCCTTCGGGTTGTCCAGCACGTCGCAGATCCAGTTGGCCAGCGCCACGCAGTCCGCTTCCCCGTAGCCGCGGGTGGTCACCGCGGGCGTGCCGATGCGCAGGCCGGAGGTCACGAACGGCTTCTGCGGGTCGTTGGGGACGGCGTTCTTGTTGACCGTGATGTGGGCCTCGCCCAGCGCGGCCTCCGCGTCCTTGCCGGTGATGCCCTTGCCGATCATGTCGACCAGCATCAGGTGGTTCTCCGTCCCGCCCGACACGATCTTGTAGCCGCGCGCGATGATGGTCTTCGCCATCGCCTGCGCGTTCTTCACCACCTGCTGCTGGTAGGCCTCGAACTCCGGCTCCAGCGCCTCCTTGAACGCGACCGCCTTGGCCGCGATCACGTGCATCAGCGGGCCGCCCTGGATGCCGGGGAAGACGATCGACTGCAGCTTCTTCTCGATCTCCGCGGCGCCCTCGCCCATCGCCGCGCGGCTGGCGACGATGATGCCGCCGCGCGGGCCGCGCAGGGTCTTGTGGGTGGTGGAGGTGACCACGTGCGCGTGCGGCACCGGGCTGGGATACACGCCGGCGGCGATGAGGCCGGCGACGTGCGCCATGTCGACGAACAGGTAGGCGCCGACCTTGTCGGCGATGGCGCGGAAGCGCGCCCAGTCGACCACTTGCGAATAGGCGCTGAAGCCGGCGACCACCATCTTCGGCTCGTGCTCCGCCGCCAGGCGCTCGACCTCGTCGTAGTCGATCAGGCCCTGGTCGTCGACGCCGTACTGCACGGCGTCGAAGAGCTTGCCGCTGATGTTGACCTTGGCGCCGTGGGTGAGGTGGCCGCCGTGCGCCAGCGACATGCCCAGGATGGTGTCGCCCGGCTGCAGCAGCGACAGGTAGACGGCCTGGTTGGCCTGCGAGCCCGAATGCGGCTGCACGTTGGCGTAGTCGGCGCCGAAGAGCTGCCTGACCCGGTCGATCGCCAGCTGCTCGGCGATGTCGACGTACTCGCAGCCGCCGTAGTAGCGCTTGCCCGGGTAGCCCTCGGCGTACTTGTTGGTCAGCACGCTGCCCTGGGCCTCCATCACCCGCGGGCTGGCGTAGTTCTCCGACGCGATCAGCTCGACGTGGTCCTCCTGGCGGCGGGCTTCGGACGCGATCGCCGCGGCCAGTTCGGGGTCGTAGCCTTCGATGCGGGCATCGCGCGGGAACATCGTCTCTCCGGGGCGTGGGGCGAGGAAACCGCGATTGTAGCCCGCCGCCGTCCAGGGGCCGGCCGGCCGCGCCCTGCGGGCCCCGGAAACGGAAAGGGCGCGCCCCTCGGCGCGCCCTTCCGCAGGCCCGGTCCCGCCTCAGTGGCTCAGGATGAGGTCGGCGATGATCCCGGTGGCCACCGCCACCAGCAGGAAGTCGCCGGCGTCGCTGCGGCGCCAGTAGTAGCCCGGCGGCGGCCGGCGCAGGCCGTAGCCGTACCAGTCCTCGACCACGTAGGTCGGGCCGTAGCCGGGGCCGTAATAGCGCACGCCGCGCGCCCAGGGCGGCGGCCCGCGGCGCACGATCACCGGCCCGGGCCGGTAGTAGTACGGCGCCGGACGGTAGACCACGCGCGGCTCGCGATGGTCGCGGAAGCGGAGGACCGGCCGGCCGTCGCGGTAGCCGTCGCGGTAGCCGTGACGGTAGCCGTCGTGACGATAGCCGTCGCGGCGGTAGTCGCCGCGGTCGTAGCGATCGTGGCGATCGTGGCCGCGGTCGTGGTCGTGGTCGCGCGGCGCGGCCATGGCCGGCGTGGCGACCGTGGCCAGGGCCAGCAACAGGGTTGCGATCTTCAGCGGGGCGGACATGGCGGGGTCCTCCGGTTCGTGTGCCGTGGCGCGATCATGGGCGCAGGTCGCTGAATCCAGTCCTGCCGGGACCGGCCCGCGCCGGCGACGTTCAGCGGCCGGCCGGCGCCCCGGCGCAGCCGCTATAATTCCGGCTTCCCCGAACTCCCTTCCCGCCAGCGCGGACCGCGCGGGTGCGGACTGCGTCACCCGGAGCCCCCATGCAATACATCTACACCATGAACGGAGTCAGCAAGGTCGTGCCGCCGAAGCGCCAGATCATCAAGGACATCTCGCTGTCGTTCTTCCCCGGCGCCAAGATCGGCCTGCTGGGCCTGAACGGCGCCGGCAAGTCGACCGTGCTGAAGATCATGGCCGGCATCGACCAGGACTTCGTCGGCGAGGCGCGCCCGCAGCCGGGCATCAAGGTCGGGTACCTGGCGCAGGAGCCGCAGCTCGATCCGGGCAAGACCGTGCGCGAGTCGGTCGAGGAAGGCGTGGGCGAGATCCTCAACGCCCAGGCCGAGCTCGACCGGGTCTACGCCGCCTACGCCGAGGAAGGCGCCGACTTCGACGCGCTGGCCAAGGAGCAGGAGCGCCTGGAGGCGATCCTCGCCGCCGGCGACGCGCACACCCTGGAGAACCAGCTGGAAGTGGCCGCCGACGCCCTGCGCCTGCCGCCCTGGGACGCGAGGATCGGCAACCTCTCCGGCGGCGAGAAGCGCCGCGTGGCGCTGTGCCGGCTGCTGCTGCAGAAGCCGGACATGCTGCTGCTCGACGAGCCCACCAACCACCTCGACGCCGAGTCGGTGGAATGGCTGGAGCAGTTCCTGGCCCGCTACACCGGCACCGTGGTGGCCGTCACCCACGACCGCTACTTCCTCGACAACGCCGCCGAGTGGATCCTCGAGCTCGACCGCGGCCGCGGCATCCCGTGGAAGGGCAACTACACCGAGTGGCTGGTGCAAAAGGAAGACCGGCTCAAGCGCGAGGAGTCGCAGGAGAAGGCGCGCCAGAAGGCGATCGCCAAGGAGCTCGAGTGGGCGCGCAGCAACGCCAAGGGCGGCCGCTCCAAGGGCAAGGCGCGCCTGGCGCGGATCGAGGAGCTGCAGTCGGTCGACTACCAGAAGCGCAACGAGACCAACGAGATCTTCATCCCGCCGGGCGAGCGCCTGGGCAACTCGGTGATCGAGTTCAAGGGTGTGTCCAAGTCGTTCGGCGACCGGCTGCTGATCGACGACCTGAGCTTCATCGTGCCGCCGGGCGCGATCGTCGGCATCATCGGCCCCAACGGCGCCGGCAAGTCGACCCTGTTCAAGATGATCACCGGGCAGGAGACCCCGGACAAGGGCGAGATCGCCAAGGGCCCGACGGTCAACATCGCCTACGTCGACCAGAGCCGCGAGAAGCTGGAAGGCAACCACAACGTCTTCCAGGAGGTCTCCGGCGGCGCCGACATCCTCAACATCAACGGCATCGAGATCCAGTCGCGCGCCTACATCGGCCGCTTCAACTTCAAGGGCCAGGACCAGCAGAAGCTGGTGGGCACGCTGTCGGGCGGCGAACGCGGCCGCCTGCACCTGGCCAAGACCCTGCTGCAGGGTGGCAACGTGCTGCTGCTCGACGAGCCGTCCAACGACCTCGACATCGAGACGCTGCGCGCGCTGGAAGACGCGCTGCTGGAGTTCCCGGGCAACGCCTTCGTGATCAGCCACGACCGCTGGTTCCTGGACCGCATCGCCACCCACATCCTCGCCTTCGAGGGCGATTCGCACGTGGAGTTCTTCCAGGGCAACTACCGCGAGTACGAAGAGGACAAGAAGCGCCGCCTGGGCGACGACGCCGGACCGCACCGGCTGCGGTTCAAGGCGTTGAAGTGACGCACCGGCGCGGCCGCGCGGTGCGCAGCCGCCTTTGCCGGCGCGTCATCCCCGAATGCTCTTGTCGGGGATCCAGGGACGTTGCTCCTGCCCTCCCATCCGCCGAGCCAAACAGCAAAGTCCATGGATTCCCGCCTTCGCGGGAATGACGAGAGAAAGAAGGAGCCGGAAGCGCATGTCGTTCATCGATGCATTGAAGGACCGCTGGCAGCAGGCCGACTCCCTCGTCTGCGTCGGCCTCGACCCCGAGCCGGGCAGGTTCCCGGCCAGGTTCGCGAACGATCCGGATGCCGTCTTCGCCTTCTGCCGCGACATCGTCGACGCCACCGCGGAATACGCCTGCGCGTTCAAGCCGCAGATCGCGCACTTCGCCGCGCGCGGCGCCGAGGACGCGCTCGCGCGGCTCGTCGCGCACGTCCATGCCGCGCACCCCGGGGTCCCCGTGATCCTCGACGCCAAGCGCGGCGACATCGGGTCCACCGCGCGGCACTACGCCGCCGAGGCCTTCGACCGCTACCGCGCCGACGCCGTGACGGCCAATCCCTATCTCGGCCGCGATTCGGTGCAGCCCTTCCTCGACCGCGCCGGCAAGGGCGTCGTGGTCCTGTGCCGGACGTCCAACCCCGGCGCGGGCGACTTCCAGGACCTGGCGATCGACGGCCGCCCGCTCTACCAGCACGTCGCCGAGCGCGTCGCGCGCGACTGGAACGGCCACGGCAACTGCGCGCTGGTGGTCGGCGCGACCTGGCCGGAGCAGCTGCGCGAGGTGCGCGCGATCGTCGGCGGCATGCCGCTGCTGATTCCGGGCGTCGGCGCGCAGGGCGGCGACGTCGCCGCGGTGGTCGCCAACGGGCTCGATGCGCAGGGCGCCGGCCTGCTGGTGAGTTCCTCGCGCGCGATCCTCTATGCCTCCCCGGGCGAGGACTATGCCGAAGCCGCCGCCGCCGCCGCGCGGTCGCTGCGCGACGAGATCAACCGCCACCGCTGAGCGCTCCTCGTGGGAACGACGCAAGTCGCGACTTCAGCCACCGCAGGGATGCCCGTCGCGACTTCCGTCGCTCCCACGACAGGCACCGGCATCGACTGCGAGCCTGCGGGAAAAGCTCGCGGCTGAAGCCGCTCCCACGTCGCGGATCCCGGACCTATCCGCTCGGCCCGGTCTCGGCCGGCAGCCCGAACACCTGCCGCAGGTACGCCAGGTAGCCGGGGTCGTCGCACATGCCCTTGCCCGGCGAGTCGCTGACCTTGGCCACCGGCTGGCCGTTGCAGCGGACCATCTTCATCACGATGTTGAGCGGCGCGGGGCCGAGGTCGTTGGTGAGGTGGGTGCCGACGCCGAAGGCGACCTTGCAGCGGCCGCGGAAATGCGCGTGCAGGCGCAGCACCCTGTCGACGTCGAGGCTGTCGCTGAACACCAGCGTCTTGCCGCGCGGATCGATGCGATGCGCCTCGAGGTGCGCGAGGATCCGCTCGCCCCACGCGAACGGATCGCCGGAATCGTGGCGGATGCCGTCGAAGAGCTTGCAGAAGTACAGGTCGAAGTCGCGCAGGAACGCGTCGATCCCGACCACGTCCGACAGCGCCACCCCGAGGTCGCCGCGGTATTCCTGCGCCCAGGCCTCGAACGCCGCCTTCTGCGAGTCCACCAGCCGCGGCCCCAGCGCCTGGAAGGCCTGCAGGAACTCGTGGGCCATCGTCCCGTGCGGTACCAGGCCGTATTCGCGGGCGAAGAAGACGTTGCTGGTGCCGGCGAACTGCGGCCCGAGCGCGTCGCGCAACAGCGGGAGGATCCGCGCCTGCCAGGCGCGCGAGTAGCGACGGCGGGTGCCGAAATCGCTGATCGTGCAGTCGGGCACCTCGCGCAGGCGCGCGATCTTGGCCTCGAGCCGGCGTATCCCCTCGGCCTCGTCGGCCGGCGGCTGGTGGCGGAACCAGACCTCGTTGACGATCGCCAGCAGCGGCACCTCAAACGGGATCGTGTGCAGCCACGGCCCCTCGACCTCCAGCACGATCTCGCCGGGCACCTCGCCGGAGGGGCGCAGCGTCACGTACTTGGCGTCGAGGTGGAACAGGCCGAGGAAGTCGACGAAATCCGGCTTCATGTAGCGCAGGCCGCGCAGCCAGGCGAGCTCGCCGGCGTCCAGGCGCAGCGTGCACAGCGCCTCGATTCCGGCGCGGATCTCGTCGACGTGGCGCGCGAGGTCGACTCCCGGCGTGCGGCACTTGAAGCGGTACTTCGCCTGCGCCGCGGGGTGCCGGTGCAGCACCGCCTGCATCATCGTGAACTTGTACAGGTCGGTATCGAGCAGCGAGCGGATGATCACGGCGCCTCCCGCTGCGCGAGCAGCACCGACGGCAGCCGCGAGAGCCAGTGCAGCCAGACCGCCAGCCACACGCCCGCGCGCACGGCGACGCCGCGCCGCGGCGCCTCGAACTTGCGGAAGTAGCGCCACAGCCCGCGGTGCTTGTGCCACTCGACGAAGCCCGGGCGCGCGCGGCTGGACACCCCGCGCAGGTGCACCACGCGCACGTCGTTGGCCACCGCCACCGTCGCGCCGGCCGCGCGCGCGCGGCGGCACAGGTCGAGGTCCTCGGCGTGCAGGCGGTAGCCCCCGTCGAAGCCGCGGAGGCGATCGAACAGCGCGCGCGGCAGCAGCATCAGCGCGCCGGACACCGCGTCCACGCGCTGCAGCGCGGACGCCGCGTCCGGCGCGACGTCGATCGGCCGGCCGGCGCGCGCGCGCAAGGGGCCGCGCAGCATCGCGCCGAAGTCCGGGTCGCTGCGCCGGGCGGCGCCGTCGCGCACGCCGGCCTCGTCGACCAGGTCGGCGCCGAGCAGCGCTTCGCCGTCGATCGCGCGCGCATGCGCGAGCAGCCGCGACAGCGCGTCCCTGCCGAGCAGGCAATCGGGGTTGACGAAAGCCAGCCACGGCGCGGCGGCCTCGCGCGCGCCCTGGTTGCAGGCGACCGCGAAGCCCGGGTTGTCGGGGTTGCCGATGAAGCGCACGCGCGCATCGGCCGCGGCATGGCGCTGCACGATCGCCAGCGTGCCGTCGGTCGAGCCGTTGTCGACCACGCGCACCTGCGCCACGCCGTCGGCCGCGCGCAGGCGCGCGAGGCAGTCGTCGATGGTGGCGGCGCTTTCGTGGGTGACCACGACGGCGGCGATGCCGCCGCCTTCCGTTCCATCAGCGCCGTGTCGCGATGCGTGCACGCCTATCGCCCCGTTCCGGAGGACACGATCATTCGCCATTCCCGCGAAGGCGGGAACCCATGGACGTCGACCGATGCATGCCGAAGTCCAGGAATCCCCGCCTTCGCGGGGATGACGGGATCGGGAAACTCGCGAGGCACGGCACTAGCGTCGTTCCGCATCCGATGCGTCGCCATCCATGCCGGCATCGGCGCCCGTCGAAGCGGAGTCGGCAGCGGCCGTTTCGTGCGCCGGTGCCTGTCCGGCCGGAAACAGCTCGTGCTGCGCCGCCGGCGCATCCGCCCTTTCGCACGCGCGAGCGAGCGCGCTTCGCTCCGCGTCCAGCGGATCCTCCATCAGGAAGCCCGCCAGCCGCGCGTGCCAGCCCGGCCAGCGCGCCGCCAGCGCGTCGAGGTCGCCATCGGCCGGCCCGCCCTCGCCGCCACGGGCGACGAACGCGGTCTCGCACAGCGCGTTGCGCCAGCCCAGCCCCGACAACCGCAGCGACAGGTCGATCAGCGCCGCATACCAGGAGGCGTAGCTGGTCGCGTCCAGCCCGCCCGCCTTGCGCCGCGCGCTGCCGCGCAGCAGGACCGCGTGGTCGACCGCCGCCGGCAGCTCCGGATGCACGGGCGGCATCGTCGCCGCCGCGCGCGCCATGCGCCCGAGGTCGCCCGGCATCGGCGACACCTCGCCGCAGTTCGGCCAGGATGCGGCCTCGCCGGCGTTGCACCAGGGCGTGGCGGTGGCGATCGACGCGTCGCGCGCGAAGCACGCCGCCAGCGCGACCGCCCAGCCGGGCGCCGGCACGGCGTCGGGCGCCAGCACGATCGCATCGGCGTCGCCGCAGGCGCGCAGCATCTCGTCCAGGTGCGCGACCTGGCCGATCGGCCGCGGCCTGCGCGTGTAGTCGGCCCGCAGCCCCGTGCGCGCGATCCAGCGCTCGATGACGGCGTAGCCGCGCGGCCCGACCTGGGCGTCGTCCGCCAGCCACACGCGCGTGCCGGCCGGCGTGCCGGCCTCGAGCGCCGCCAGGCAGGCATCGAGCGCGTCGTCGTCGACGCCGACCGGCAGCAGCACGATCGGCAGTTCGCTCACGTCCCCGGCCTCATCGCATCCCGCTTGCGGCGCATGCCCGCCCGCACCTCACTTCTTGGACTTCGGATACAGCGGTTCCATGGCGCGGAAGCGGCGGCTGTATTCGTCGGTCAGCTCGGCGGCTTCCTGCGGGCTGCGGACGATCGTCGGGGTCAGCAGGATGATGGTTTCGCTGCGCGTGGTCGACGAGTTCTGGCTGCCGAACAGCCCGCCGATGATCGGGATCCGGCTCAGCCCCGGGAATCCGGACGACCCGCGCGTCACCCCGTCGGTGATGAGCCCGGCCAGCAGCACGCTGTTCCCGCTCGCCACCGCGGCCTCGGTCTTGAGGCGGCGGGTGTCGATGCGCGGATTGCAGTTGGTGGTGCAGTTTTCCGGAACGTCGCCGGCCGAGCTGATCTCCTGCACGATGTCCAGGAACACCATCCCGTCCTTGGTCACCCGGGGGCGCACCTTGAGGATGGTGCCGGTATCGAGGTACTGCACGCTGTTGTAGGTGCCGGTACTGCCCGTGGAAGGGTCGAACGAGACCGAGTTGATCGGGATGCTGGTGCCGACGTTGAAGGTGGCCTCGGCGTTGTTGCGCACGAACACCGAAGGCGTCTGCAGCATCTTGACGTCGGTGACCTTGTCCAGCGCGCTCAGGAACGCCACCGAGTTCCCGGTGAGGAAGGTGTAGGCGATGCCGTCGCTGGTCGCGTTGCGGACGCCGACGCCGTCCGGCAGCTCGGTGGTCCCAAGCGCGTTCTCGAAGTACCAGTTGACGCCGTAGCTGAGCGCCCCGCGCAATTCCACCTGGGCGATCTGCGCCTCGATGTGCACCTGCGTCGGCATTATGTCCAGGCGCTCGATGACGTCGCGGATCGACTTCCAGGCGCGCCCGGTCGTGCGCACCAGCAAGGTATTGGTCTCGTCGACGGCGGCGACCCCGACCCGGTCCCCCTCCACCTCGAGCGTGACCGCGCCATTGCCGTTCTGGCGCTGGTCGAGGTCCAGCGAGCCCTCGCCGAGCCCGCCGCCGCTGCCGGTGCCTCCCATACCGGTGCCCGAGCCCGTCGTGTCACCCAGCCCGCCCAGGTCGTCGTTGACGGTGTCCGTGGCGGAGCCGTTCTTGCCGTAGCCGCCGCCGAAGATCTCGTTGGGATTCGTGCCCGGCATCAGGTTGACGTTGCCGTCGCCGCCGGTGGCGCGGTTGCCGCCGCCGTTGCCGCCGAACACCTCGGCCAGGCGGTCGGCCAGGTCCTTGGCCTTGATGTACTTGAGCTCGTAGGAGAACAGCTGCACCCCGGCGCCGGCGCCGTCGATGCGCTCCAGCCACTGCTGGATCTGGTCCAGGTACTCGGGCTGCGGCGTGATCACCAGCACCGCGTTGGCGCCCTCGAGCGGCATGAAGCGGAACATCCCGGCGACCGGGGTCTTGCTCTGCTCGCCGAACACCTTCTCCAGGTCCTGCACCACCTTGGTGGCCTTGCCGTACTGCAGCGGGAACACGCCCACCGACATGCTCGACATCCAGTCGACGTCGAAGATCTGGATGGTGCGCAGGTAGTTCTCCAGCTCGGTGCGGCTGCCGGCCACGGTGATCACGTTGCGGCCGGAGTCGGCGTTGACCACGGCGCCCTGGCGCGCGTACGGCTTGAGGATCTTCTCCATCTCGGTGGCCGAGATGTACTTGAGCTGCACCACCCGCGACTCGAAGCCGCGCGCGTTGACGGCGGTGCCGGTGCGCGGCGCCACCGCGCCGGTGGCCATGGCGGTGTCGGCCGGCACGATGTTGTAGCGGCCGTCGCTGTAGATCATGCGGGCGTTGTTCCAGCCCAGCACCATCTCCAGCAGCGACATCGCCTCGGCCGGGCTGACCGGCTTGGGCGTGCCGAGCGTGACCGTGCCCTGCACGCCGGGCGCGATCACGTAGTTCTGGCCGAGCATGTCGCCGAGGATCGCCTTGACGACCGCCTGCACCGACTCGCCCTCGAAGTTGAACGTCGCCTCGCCGCTGGTGCCGGCGAGGTTGGGCGGCGGCGAGCCGGCCACCGCGCCGTTGATCGTGCGCCCGGTCCCGCGCCGGATCTGCGCCTGCGGCCCGGCGGTGCCGTCCCCGGGCAGCGGCTGGGTGGACACCGGGCCGGCGGCGGTACCGGCCTGGCCGGCTCCGGGCGCGGCGGTGCGGGCGCCGTCGCGCTGCAGGTGGGGCGCGGGCATCGTCGAGCAGGCGGCCAGCAGGGTCGCGAGGAGGGTGGCGCCGAAGGCCCGGAGGGGGGAACGAGGATTCATGCGTGCACTCTACGGTGTCTGGCCCGGCGACGGCGCCTGCTGCTCCTGCCGGAGCTTGGCGCGGCGCTCCTGGATGCGCTTGCGGATGGCTTCGATCTGCTCGGCCGAAGGACGGTTGTCGGCCGCGTCGTCCTGCTGAGGCTGGGGCGGCTGCGGCGCCGCCGGCTGCGGCGCGCCTGCGCCCGAGGTGCCGGCCGGGCGCGGCTGCTGGCGCGGCGGCTGCGGGCCGGCGACGGGCGGCGCGGCCGGCGGCCGGGAACCGTCGGCGCCGTTGCCGGACATCGGCGTCGGCGGCTCGCCCCCCTCGCCGTCGAACACGCGCAGCTCGAGCTTGCGCTCGCCGTCGGGGCCGTTGAACACCGCGCTGCGCGCCTCGAGCGAGGCCAGCGTCCAGCCGGGCGCGGTCTCAGGCGCCGACCCGACGCGCACCCGCACCGGATCGCCGCCCCCGCTGGGCTCGAGGATGGCCATGCGGAAGCCCGGCGCGAGCAGCACGCTGGTCAGCACGTAGTCGAAGCCGCCCTTGCCGTCGTCCTCGCCGTCGGGGTTGATCACGAACGGCTGCGGCCGGCGGTCCTCCGAAAACAGCGGGCGGCGGCTGATTTCCGAGTACTGCGCGAGCGGCCCGAGGCGCGCCGGCGGCGCCTTGTGCGCCTGCGGCAGCGGCGGCAGCAGCGCCGGGTCTTCCGGCAGCGGCTCGACCCGGCCGCCCATGCCCAGCAGCGCCGCCAGCCAGGCGCACAGCGCCCAGGCCGCGGTCGCGCCCAGCAGCCAGGTCTTGGCGCCCGCGTTCTCAGCGCGCACCGGACGGCGCTCCCGGCGGCGGCTGCAGGTAGCCGTACAGGTCGAAGCTGACGTCGAGGCCGCCGCCGCCCTGCGCTTCGCGCGTGGCGGAGCGGAAATTGCCCAGCGTCAGCACGTTGAGGTTGTCGACGAACAGCCGCGGCGAGCCGCTTTCCAGCGAATACAGCACCGCGGCCAGCTCGGGGTTGCCGCAGCGCAGGCGCACCTGCACCGCGACGCGCGGGAAGCGCTGCTGGCGTGCCTCGGTCAGCGGCGAACGGTTGATGATGGCGCAGCTGCGGTTGCGCGGGCTGGCTTCCAGCACCGCGGTCTCCAGCCGCTGCACCAGCGCCGAGGTCGCCAGTTCCGGGCTGCGTTCGCCCATGAACCCCGGGAGCCGCGCGGTGCTGGCGCGCAGGGCCTGCAGGCGCTTGCGCACGTCCGGCGCCTGGCGCAGCGCCATGCGCGCGCGCAGGTCGCGCTGGCGCGAGGCGTCGATGCGCTCGTTGACCTGCAGCATCGGCGCGGTCCACCACGGGTGCACGAGCACCAGGTAGGCCAGCGCCAGCAGCCCGGCGAGGATGGCCAGGGCCAGCCAGCGGTCGCGGTCAGGGCTGGCGGCCGGCATCGGCGTCCCCCTGGTCCTCGTTCCGGTCCTGGCCGCGGCCTGCGGCGGGCGCCGCGGCGACGGCCAGCTGCGCGGTGAGGGTGAACCGGTCGCGGCCGGTGCGCGGGTCGGGCTGCAGGGCGCCGGTCAGCGCCGGCGAGCGCCACAGCTTCGAGCCCTCGAGCTGGCCGACCAGCGCCGAGGCCTCCCGGCTCTGGCCGATCAGCAGGATCTGGTCGCCCTCGATCGAGAGCTTCTCGAGGTAGGTGGAATCGGGCAGCCGGCGGCCCAGCTCGTCCAGCACCTCGACCGTGGTCGGCCGCGCGGCGCGCGCCTGCTGCAGGAACGCCATGCCCTCGACCAGGTCGACCAGCTGGCGGCGTTCCTGCGCGACCTGCCGCGCCTGGCGCGCGCGCGCCTGCGCCTGCGCGTCGAAGGCGTCGGCCGCGGCGCGGCGGTTGTCGAGCCACTGCCACATCGCCAGCGCGGTCGCCAGCAGCGCGACCGCCGCGAACGCGAGGTTCCACCGCCGCCACGGGTCGGCACGACGATGGCGCTGCGTGCCGGCCAGCAGGTCGATGCCCAGCGGCGCGCCGTCGTCGCCCGCCATGTCCACGCCGGCGACCGTGCCCGCGGCCGTGCCCAGCGCCGCCAGCGCGGCGTCGACGGTGGCGCGCGGCACCACCACCAGTTCCGCCTGCACCTGGTCGCCGGTGCGCGCGAGCGCGCGGGCGTCGTAGTACACGTCGGCGGCCGCGAACGGGGTCTGCCGGTCGATCTCGAAGCCGACCACGTCGCGCAGGCGGTCGGCGGCCGCCGCGGGCAGCGACAGGCGCCGGCGCAGGCCGCCGCTGGCCGGCAGCAGCAGCCAGCGCGGCAGGTCGGCCACGCGCGGCGCGAGCAGCGACGCCAGCAGCGCTTCGCCGCCGGCAGCCTCGTGCTCCGTCCAGGGCAGGGTGCCGGCTTCGACCACGCCCTCGCCGCGCTCGACCGCCAGCCGCAGCTCGCCGCCGTCGCGCTGCAGCAGCAGCCGCTCGTGCGCCAGCCCCAGCAGGGCGCGCAGCCGCGGCGGCAGCCAGCTGGCCAGCGCGCCGGTCCACCAGCGCCAGAACCCGCCGGCCCCGGGCCGCAGGCGCGCGCCGGCGCGCCCGAGGCGCTGCCGGAGCGAAGGCGTCGCAGCCTGGTTGTCGACAGCCGCATTCATCGCGCCGCTGAGGCTCCCTCTTCCCATCGCAATGCCGTATAGGCCGAACCGGGCACGTTGCCGATTCCCGCGCGCACGACGACCCGCAACACTGCCTGGCGGCCGTCCGGGAGCCGCGCGCGGCTGTCGATACTATACGTGCCGCTACCGCCGCCCAAGGCGGGCGCGTCCGCCAGCGGCCCGCGCGCCTTGCGCCGCTCCAGGATGGGCGCCGGATCCACGCCCATCGCCTGCAGCACCAGCGCGTCCGCGTACTGCGGGTCCGGCCGCATCTGGCCGCTGTACACGGTCAGGTAGGGCGCGACCCTGGCGTAGATGGCCGGGGTCATGCCCAGCACCTGCTCGAGCTCGGCGACGGTGTCGAACGGGGCGTCCTTGGCACCCCAGGCCAGGCCCGCCGAGGCGTAGGCCGGATCCTCGGCGCCGCCCTGCGGCTGGACCAGGTCGTCGGGATCGCGCCAGTCGGCGATCGCGCCGGCGATCGAGCCGGCCTGCGCGCGGTCGACGCCTGCCGCCATGAACAGCCGCGAGAGCAGGTCGACGTCGGCGGAATTGAGGTCCACCTTGCCGGACTCGTCGATCGTCACGATGCGCACGGCCGCGTCGCCGAAGCGCCAATCGTAGCTGCGGCCGTCGGGCTGCCATTGCCGGCGCGCGTCGTCGTCGGCGAGCCGCGTGAGTGCGTACTCCACGCCCGCGCGCGCGGCCTGCGCCGCGACCACGCCGCGCGCCAGCGTCCGCCCCTGCAACTTCTCCACCTGCGCGGTGAGCGCGAACGCGCCCACCACCGCCGCCAGCAGCAGGGTCAGCCAGGTCACCATCAGCAGGGCGATGCCGCGCTCGCGCCTCATCTGAACAATCCTCCGCCGGCGTCCAGCCCGGCCTGCGGCAGCGCCACCACCAGCGCAGGCCAGCGCGCCCCGCCCGCATCCTCGATCTCCACCGACACCTGCAGCGGCAGCTGCGCCGGCGTCTCCCACTGGTCCTGCCATTCGCCGAGCCGGCGGTCGGCGTCGAGCCCGCGATAGCGGAAGCGCACCTGCGCGATGCCGCGCGCCAGCGTCTCCGGCGGCTGCGGCCTGCGCTCGGGCAGCAGCTGCGCGCCGGCGACCATGGTGAACGACACCGCCAGGCGGCCGCGGCCGCCGTCGTCGTCGAGCAGCTGCACGTCGTGCAGGTGCGGGCCGCCCCGGCCGAGGTCGTCGGGCAGGTCGGCGACGAAACGCATGCGCGTGGGCTCGCCGACGAAGCGGATCTGCTCGCCGCTCTCGGGCACGGTCTCGAAGGCGACCGGCAGCGCCGAGGCGATGCGGCGGCGCAGGAAGCCCTCGACCGCGCGCATGCGCTCGCTGCGCTGCGAGAGCGCCTCGCCGCGCTGCGCCGTCGCCGTCGCCGCGCGCAAGGTGGCGAAGGCCAGCGCCAGGCCGGCCGCGAGCAGCGCCGTGGCCAGCAGGATCTCGAGCAGGGTGAAGCCGCGCTGCAGGGCGCGCCCCCGCGGGCCGGCGGCCGACGGCTTCACAGCGCCTCCGGCTGCGCCAGCCGCAGGCTCTGCAGCTGCAGCCGCTCGCGCGGGCCACCGTCGCCCCATTCGACGTCGAGCGCGAGCAGCAGCAGCCGCGCCGCGCCCGGGTCGATGGTGTCGGGCCCGCGCCGGGTCGGATCGACGTAGCGATCGACGTGCAGGGTCCAGCGGTAGCGGCCGTCCTCGAACTCGCCGTCGCGCACGCCCGGGCGCAGCGGCTCGCCGACGCCGACCTGGTCGAGCAGCGATTGCGCGTGCAGCGCCGCGCGCCCGGCGTCGGCCGACCAGCGCACCTCGCGCGCCGAGCCGGACAGCGTGCCCAGCAGCAGCACCAGTGCCAGCGCCAGCACGGCGAAGGCGACGATGACCTCGAGCAGGGTGAAGCCGGCCTGGCGCGAACGCCCGCGGCCCGGCCGGGGCGCGGCCGGCGGCCGGTGGGCCATCGTCGCGGCGCGGCGCGCCGTCATCGCGTCGCCCGCTCCAGCGTGACTTCGCCGGTCAGCCAGGCCACGTCGATGTTCCAGGCGCCGCCGCGGGCGCCGGCGAGCCGCACGCGGCCGCCGGTGGAAGCGCCGTCGTCGAAGAACACGATCGCGCCCACGCCCGGCTCCGGCTGCACCTCGCGCGCGCCGGTGAAGCTGACATCGAGCGCGGCGGGGATGCGCCCATGGCGCCCGTTCGGCGCGGACCAGGCGTGCGCCCGCGGATCGATCTCGAAGCGCTGCGGCGTTCCGGTCGCGATCGCCTGCGCGCGCGCGTAGCGCAGGCCGGCGGCGACCTGCTTGCCGCTCGAACGCAGCCGCACGCCGTCGATGCCGCCGCTGACCGCCATCGCGCCCAGCAGCATGGCCGCCGCGATGATCACCATCACCACCACGATCTCGAGCAGGGTGAAGCCCGCCTGCGGGCGTGCCGGCAGCGGGCGCCTGCCCGGTCGCATGCAGTGGGAAGGACGCGTCATGGCCGGGTCAACGCGGGCCGGATGCGCACGCGGGCAACGGCGGCGGCCCTGCGCGCCCGCGGCCCGGTGCGGCTGCCGTCACTGGTACTTGATGTCCGCGTCGACGCTGTCGCCGCCGTCCCTGCGGTCCGCGCCCAGGCTCACCAGGTCGAAGGGCTGGTTGTCGCCGGGGACGCGATAGACGTAGGGCGTGCCCCAGGGATCCTTGAGGTCGGCTTCCTTCGCGTACGGACCGAGCCAACCGTTGGCGGTGGCCGGCTGGCGGACCAGGTCCTCCAGCGTCGTCGGCAGGCTGCCGGTGTCGCTCTGGTAGGACTGGACCTTCTCGGCCATGGTCTGCACGGTCGCCTGCGCGAGCTTGAACTTGGCCTTGTCGCCGCCGCCGAGGATGCGGCTGGCCGCGAACGCCACGATGCCGCCGATCAGCACGGTGACGATGATGATCTCGATCAGGCTGAAGCCGGCCTGCGCTGCCCGGCGCGGGCCGCGGGTGAGCGAGCGGTTGCGTTGCATGGCGGGATTCCTCGTGGCTGGGTCTGGTTGCCGTTCATTGTGGACGAAGTGGGATCGGCGCGCGGGAGCGGCTTCAGCCGCGATTTTCCTTTGCGCGAGCCCGCGGCCGGAGCCGCTCGCACGGGGATCCGGTCAGGAGATCGAGTTGGTCAGGTCGTAGATCGGGATCAGCACCGCCAGGATCACCGCGCCGACGATGCCGGCCAGCACCAGCGTGATCACCGGCACCAGCGCGGCGAGCATGCGGTCCAGCGCCTGGCCGGTCTCCTGTTCGAAGGTGTCGGCGGTCTTGAGCAGCATGGTGTCGAGCGCGCCGGACTCCTCGCCGACCTGGATCATCTGCAGCGCCAGCCGCGGGAAGCGCTTGCCCCTGGCCAGCGCCGTCGACAGGCCGACGCCGTTCTTGACCTCCTCCGCCGCCGCCTCGACGTCGCGCGCCAGCGAGCGGTTGAGCAGCACGTTGCGGCCGATCCCGATCGCCGTCAGCAGCGGCACGCCGTTCCTGAGCAAGGTGCCGAGCGTGCGCATCAGCCGCGCGGTGTCGAGCTTGGCCACCAGCGCACCGGTGAACCGGCGCCCCAGCAGCCATTCGTCCAGGCGCGCGCGGAACGCGGGGTCGCGGCGCTTGCGGTCGAGCCACCACGCCGCCAGCGCCGGGACGGCGAGCAGCACGAACCACCAGTCGCGCACGAACAGGCCGATCCCGAGCACGACCTGGGTGAACCAGGGCATCTGCGCGTCCAGGCTCTCGTACATGCCGGCGAACTGCGGCACCACGTACCCGAGCAGGAACAGCAGCGCGCCGCCGACCATCACCAGCAGGATCGCGGGATAGATCAGCGCGTTGACCACGCGGCCGCGCAGCGCGTTGCTGCGCTCGTAGTATTCCGCCAGGCGCTGCAGCGTCTCCTGCAGGCTGCCGCCCGCCTCGCCCGCGCGCACCATGTTGATGTACAGGCGCGAGAACGCGCCGTGCTGGCGCTCCAGCGCGCTCGAAAGCGAGGCGCCGCCGCGCACGGCGTCGCGGATGTCGGTGACGGTGCGCCTGGCGGCCTCGTCCTCGGGCAGCTCCAGCAGGATCGTCAGCGCCCGGTCGAGCGGCTGGCCCGCGCCCAGCAGCGTCGCCAGCTGCTGGGTGAACTGGGTGAGCCGCTCGCCGGCGAACGGCCGGGGCTTGAACAGCGTGCGCCACGCGGAGAGGCCACCGCCTTCGCCCGCGGGCTTCGCCTCGATCGGCAGGTTGCCCTGCTCCTGCAGCCGCAGCGCCACCTCGGCCTCGCTCGCGGCCTCCATCTGGCCGTCGAGCGTTTCGCCACGCGAGTTCAGGGCCTTGTAGCGGTAAAGGGGCATGGGGCGAGTCGGGAGTCAGAGTCGGGAATCGGGAATCGGGAATCGGGAATCGGGAATCGGGAATCGGGAATCGGGAATCGGGAATCGGGAGAGGCTATCGCTCCCGATCGTCATCCCGCGAAGGCGGGGATCCATGGACGTTGCCGTCGGCATCTGTCCGATGATGTCGGGCCACAGGTCGCGCCATGAGGAATTCGTCTCGTCGATCAACCGGATCTTCCACGCGCGATTCCACTTCTTGATGCGCTTCTCGCGCTGGATGGCCGATTCCATGGTGGCGTGCATTTCATACCAGACCAGCCGGGTCGCGCCATAACGCTTGCTGAAGCCATCGACGACGTGTTCGCGGTGCTGCCAGACGCGTCCAACGAGGTCGCTGGTGACCCCGGCATACAACGTTCCGTTGCGACCGCTGGCCCGCAGGTATACGCACGGCTGCCTGTCCATTCCCTCTTCCCTGGAGAATCCTTGTACGTCCATGGATCCCCGCCTTCGCGGGGATGACGAGCAGGAAGCAGGTTACCGCGCCTGCCGCATCACTTCTTCTTCGCCGCCACCGCCGACACCGTTTATCGGCCTTCCCGCCCCACTCCTCCTTGGCGGAAACCGCATCACGCATCCTCCGTCACCCGCAGCACCTCCTCGATCGTCGTCTGCCCCTTCAGCGCCTTGGCGATGCCGTCCTCGTACATCGTGCGCATGCCGTGCTGGCGGGCGATCTGCTCGAGCTCGCCCATGCCGGCGTGGCGCATCACCGCGCGGCGCAGCTCGTCGTCCATCACCAGGAATTCCATGATGGTGGTGCGGCCGAGGTATCCGGTCGGCGCGATCGCGGAGCCGCGCGGACGGTACAGGAAGATCTCGCCTTCGGGCTGGTAGCGGCGCAGGCCGAACTTGTCGATCTCCTCGGGCGAGGCCGGATAGCGCTCGGCCTGGGTCGGCTCGAGCCGGCGCACCAGGCGCTGGGCGAGGATGCCGTTGACGGTGGACGTGAGCAGGTAGTCCTCGACGCCCATGTCGAGCATGCGGGTGATCCCGCCGGCGGCGTTGTTGGTGTGCAGCGTCGACAGCACCAGGTGGCCGGTGAGCGCGGACTGGATCGCGATGCGCGCGGTCTCCAGGTCGCGCATCTCGCCGATCATGATGATGTCCGGGTCCTGGCGCACGATCGATCGCAGGGCGTTGGCGAAGTCCAGGCCGATCTGCGGCTTGGCCTGGATCTGGTTGATGCCCTCGATCTGGTACTCGACCGGGTCCTCGACGGTGATGATCTTGACGTCGCTGGTGTTGAGCTTCGACAGCGCGGTGTACAGCGTGGTGGTCTTGCCCGAGCCGGTCGGGCCGGTGACCAGCAGGATGCCGTGCGGCTGGTCGAGCACCTTCTGGAACTGCGGCAGGAAGGCGTCGGTGAAGCCGAGCCGCGCGAAATCGAAGACCACCGTCTCGCGGTCGAGCAGGCGCATCACCACGCTCTCGCCGTGCGCGGTGGGCACGGTGCTCACGCGCAAGTCCAGCTCCTTGCCCTGCACGCGCAGCATGATGCGGCCGTCCTGGGGCAGGCGGCGCTCGGCGATGTTGAGCCGGGCCATGATCTTGATCCGGCTGATCACCGCCGCGGTGAGGTTGCTGGGCGGGCTCTCGCCCTCCTCGAGCACGCCGTCGATGCGGTAACGCACCTTGAGCCGGTTCTCGAACGGCTCGATGTGGATGTCGGAGGCGCGCAGTTCCACCGCGCGCTGGATGACCAGGTTGACGAGGCGGATCACCGGCGCCTCGGAGGCGAGGTCGCGCAGGTGCTCGACGTCGTCCACGTCGCCGGCGGCCTCGCCGTCGGCGGTCTCGACGATGGTGCCCATCGCGCTGCGGCCCTGGCCGTGCCAGCGCTCGACGAGGTCGTCGATCTCCGAGCGCAGGCCGACGACCGGCTCGACCCCGCAACCGGTGGCCAGGCGCACGGCGTCGATGGCGTAGCCGTCGTACGGGTCGGCCATCCACAGCACGATGCGGCCGCCGCGGTCGCCCAGCGGGCAGACGTGGAACTGCTTGAGGAAGCGGAGCGACAGCGGCTGCGCCTCGGGCACCAGTTCCGGCGGCGTCTCGGGCGCGTCCTTGCCCGAGAGCAGCGGCAATCGCATCACCTCGGCGCAGGCCTCGGCGTGGTCGCGCTCGGATACCAGGCCGAGGCGCGCCAGCAGCGCGGGCAGGTTGCCGCCGGTCTCGTCCTGGAGCCGCCGGGCGCGGGCGAGGTCGGCCTCCTTGAGGCGGCCGCGCTCGAGCAGGGCGGCGACGATGCGCTCGTCGACGCCCTCCGGGCTGCGTTCGCTGGCGATCGCGTTGGCTGCCGCGTTCACGTTCGGCTCCGGCACGGGGGGCACCGACTTTAGCAGCTTGCGCCGGCCCGGATTGCCGGCCCGTGGGCGGCCCGCACGCAGCGCCGCCAGCGCCGCCGCGCCCCGCCGGAGGCGCGCCGGCGGCACGAAAAAAGACCCCGGCCGAAGCCGGGGTCCAGAGGGACGGACGGTATCCGCGGTGCCGCTACTGGCGTGCCACCAGGGTCACGCCGCTGTAGGCGCCCGCGCCCACGACCTTGACGTAGTACGTGCCGGCCTGGGCCTGGTTCTTGTTGATGCGGACGGTCTCGCTGTTGCCGGGACGGGTCGACTTGGCGTCGTAGTCGCTGGTCGACGGCTCGGCGTCGAAGCTGACGTACACCGAGACGTTGCCGCTGCCGCCGTAGGTCATGAAGCTGATCGTCGCACCGGCCTGGGCCTCGAAGCTGTACAGCTTCTCGCTGCCCGCCGCACCGCTCAGGCCGGTCACCGGCACCTTGTTGGTGAGCGGGGTCGCGGTCGGCCCGCAGTTCTCCGTGCACGGCGGCTCGATCGCCTTGGCCACCGCGGCGGCGGCGTCGACGATGCCGGCGCCGATCGGCTGGGTGGGCGGCGAGCTCGGGGCATGCGCGGTCTCCTGCAGGACCGTCAGCACCTCGGCCGGGGTCAGCGGCGCCATGCCGGCGTCGGCGCGCGCGCCCTGCATCAGGGCGACCGTGCCGGCCACGTGCGGCGTCGCCTGCGAAGTGCCCGCGAAGCCGACGTAGGCGTACTCGTCGATCGGCACCGTGGTGCCGTTGTTCACCGCCTGCCAGACGAAGCCGTCGTTGATCGGCGTGCCGGAGGATCCGTCGTTGGGATAGACGCCGCCGCCCGGCGCTGCGATCTCCACGGCCTCGCCGTAGTTGGAGTAGAACGCGCGCTTGCTGTAGATGCCGGTCGCGGCCACCGTGACCACGCCCGGGCAGTTGCCCGGCGAGTAGCCGCTGGCGTCGGCACCGTTGTTGCCGGCGGCGACGACCACGGTGGTGCCGCGCTCGTTGGCGCCGGCGATCGCATCCGCTTCGGCCTGGCTGCACGCGCCGCCGCCACCGAGGCTGAGGTTGATGACCTGCGCGACGTTGGTGTTGTCGGGCACGCCGTCGACATGCCCGCCCGAGGCCCAGATGATGGCGTCGGTGATGTCGCTGGTGTAGCCGCCGCAGTGGCCGAGGACGCGCACCGGCAGCACCTTGGCGTTGTAGGCCACGCCCGCCATGCCGGAGCCGTTGTTGGTCAGCTCGGCGCCCGCGGTGCCGGCGACGTGGGTGCCGTGCCAGGAGCTGTCCGACGGCGGGTTGCTGGCGTCGGTGCACTCGCTCAGCCACGGCTCCTCCGTGGTCCAGTCGCCGGTGTCCCAGCCGCCCGCCACGCGGCCGTCGGTGTCGCGGCCGGACACGAACGAGTCGGTGATGAAGTCGTAGCCGGCGTCGCCCAGCGAGGTGTCGATGTCCGGGTGCTCGGTGATGCCGGTGTCGAGCACGGCGATCACGACGCCGTTGCCGTCGGCGAGGTCCCAGGCGTTGTTGACGTTGCTGCCGCCGAGGTTGGCCACGCCATTGGCGGTCGCGGTGCCGTCGGGCGCCTTGAGGTGCCACTGGTAGTTGCCGTAGTAGGTGTCGTTCGGCGTGAAGGTCTGCGGCTGCAGCTTGGCCGGGGCGCGCAGCTCGCGCACCGGGCGACGCAGGTGGTCGACCTCGACGTGCGCCACCGCCGGGTCGGCGGCGATCTGGCGCATGAACGCCTCGGCCTCGGCGCGATCGAGCTTGCGCGAGGTCTTCACCAGGTCGGCGCCGATGGCGAGCTTGCGCAGGTAGGTGGCGCTGGCCGGCTTCGCCTTGGTCGAGAGGCCGGCACGCGAGAGCGCGGTGCCGGCGTTCCGGGTGATGGCGGCGCGGTTGTTGCGGGTCGCCGTTCCTTCCTTGTAGGTGATGATGAAGCGGCCGAACGCCTGCTGGTCGCCCATGGCGGCCGCGTTGATCTTCGGCGGCTCGCCCTGGCGGGGAGCCTTCTGCGCCGCGAACGCCGAGCCGGAAAGCATGCCGACGATTGCCGCGGCCAGTACGCTGGTGTGGATTCTCTTCTTCGTCATTGGAGGCATTTCCTCATCTGGTAGTTGTCATCAGTTCCGAACTTCACGCCTGCTTTCCGTTTTCAGACATGACGCAATGCCTGTCGCTGCCTGCAGGTTGGCCGCGTCCTGTACCCCCTTGTTTACCAGCCGAAGCCGGCGCCGAGTCCGACCGACGTCTCATCTCCGCTGAACGCCCCGCCGAAGGTGATCGTGGCGCGATCGCTGATCGCACGCTGGTAGCCGACCGAGAGCGCGCTTTCGCCGTTCTGGAAGCCGACGCCGACGCCGACGCGGTTCTGGGTGCGGATGCCCGCGGCGCTGGTGGCCATGTTCAGCATCGCCGCGCCCATCGCGCCCTGGCGGTCGATCCGGCGGTCCTGCTCGCGGAAGCGGTGGTCGACCTGGCCCTGCAGGTCGGTGAACGCGTCGTTGAGCGCCGAGACCTTCGAATCGGTGTAGGCATTGGCCGTGGCGATCGTCTGCGTGGCGGTCGTGTCGGTGTAGGCCTTGGCCTCGGCGACGCCGCTGTCGAGCTGCCCCTTGTTGACCGCGTCGGTCGTTTCGGTGCCGGCGGCCACGTTGGTCACCTGGCGCTCGTTGCCTTCGCTGCCCACCGAGACGGTGTTGTCGCGGTCGGCGACCGAGCCCTGGCCCAGCGCGACGCTGTTGTCGCCCGTCGCCGAGGCGCCCTGCCCGACCGTGGTGCTGCCCGGGCCGGCGGCGACGGTGTCGGCGCCGGTTCCGCCGGTGCCGTGCCCGCCGCGATTGCCGCTGCTGCCGTTGCTGCTGGCGCCGTTGCCGTTCCCGTTGTTGCTGTTGCCCGGGAAGGACTCGAGCTGGGTGACCCGGCTGTCCAGGCCGCTGATCGCGCCGTCCAGCGCGCCCAGCGCGTCGCCGACGCTGAAGTAGTTGCTGCCCTGGATGATGTACGTCGGCGCCGAGATCGTGCCGAAGGCCGTCACCGCCGCACCGCCGCCGAGCGTCTGCGCGGCGCTGTCCAGCGCGCCGTACAGCTGGCCGCCGTTGACGGCGTCCATGCTTTCGGCGCCGACCGCACCGGCGGCCACGTTGCCGATCGTGGTGCCTTCCTCGCCGCCCAGCGTGACGGTGCCCTTGCTGTCGTCGTCGTACTGCACGACGCCCTCGGCGAGCTCGTCGACGCCGGAGGCGACCTCGTCCAGCTGCGCCTTGTTCACCGCGTCGGTGTCCTCGGTGCCCGCCGCGACGTTGGTGATCTGGCGCTCGCTGCCGACGTCGCCCACCGACACGGTGTTCGCCCGGTCGGCATACGAATCGGCGCCCAGCGCGACGCTGTTGTCCGCGTCGGTCATGGAATTCGCGCCGAGCGCGACGCTGTCGGCGCCATAGCTGGTGCTGTAGTAGCCCAGCGCCGTGCTGTTGGCGCCGCTGGCCCACGCTTCCGCGCCCAGGGCGCTGGCGTTGTCGCCCTGGGCATAGGCGAAGTAGCCCAGCGCCGTGGCTTCCACGCCGTCGGCCTGGGAGAGCGCGCCGGTGGCGGTGCTGTAATCGCCCCAAGCGCCCGAACCCGCGCCGAAGGCGGAAGCGGCTTCACCCGCGGCCTGCGCGGGAATCAGGAAGCCGAGCCCCGGGACCAGGTCGGCGAGGCCGCCGACCGCCGTGCTGCCGTTGCCGGTCGCCGCGCTCTGCGTACCCACCGCCGTGCTGTAGTCGCCGATCGCATTGGCCACCGCGCCGAACGCCGCGGCCTGCGCACCCGGCGCGTACGCGCCCACGCCGAATGCGGAAGCGGCAAAGCCGTCCGCGCTCGCGCTCGCGCCCACCGCCGTCCCGCCCACGCCCGCGCTCGTCGCGCCGGTGTCCACCGGCACCCCGCCGTTGGTGATCAGCGGGTCGCCGTTCTCGTCCACGGCGTTGCCGCCCACCGCCACCGCCGCCGGGCCGGTCGCCTGCGCGTTCTGGCCGAACGCCGCACTGTTCTGGCCTGCCGCCAGCGAGTTGAAGCCCACCGCCGTTGCCCCGTCGGCCACCGCGTTGGCGCCGCTGCCGTAGGCCGACGCGCCGTTGCCGATCGCGTTGGTCGCCTCGCCCGCCGCCGTCGCGTTGTCGCCCTCGACGTACGCGCCCGCGCCGCTGTCCTCGCTGTCGGTCGCCTGGAAGAAGTGGTCGGTGTTGCTCGCCGTCTTGCCCACCTCGTCCAGCTGCCGCTTGTTCACCGCATCGGTGTCCTCGGTGCCGTCGGCCACGTTCGTGACCTGGCGCTCGGCTCCTTCGCTGCCCACCGACACGCTGTTGTCGCGGTCCGCCTCCGATCCCGCGCCCAGCGCCACGCTGTTCAGACCGTCCGCGTTCGCGCTCGCGCCCAGCGCCGTCGATCCGTCCGCCGTCGCAAACGCGC
>JAYRKR010000043.1:0-26994 GCA_041905645.1 Luteimonas sp. | reverse complement strand
GCTTTTCCGGCAGGCTTGCGATCCGGCGCCCCGGTGCGGCCGGGGGGCCGTTGGGGCGAAATAAAGGAGGAGGCATTCGCCGCAGGCGGATGCCGGGGGACATTCGCCCCAAAGGCCTCCCGGCCGCGCCGGGGCCCATCAGGTCGCGGCGTGGCGTGCGATCCGGCTGGAACTCTCCGGGAACCGGATGAAGCGTCGGGAAGAAGCCCGCGACTTCCGTCGCTCCTACTTGAGCTTGATTTCCTTCAGCCGCTCTTCGAGATAGCCCTGCGCGGTGATCGCCTCGGGGTAGCGGCTGGGATTGTCGGCGGTGACCGTCGAGGGCAGCACGTCGATCAGGAAGTCCGGGTTGGGGTGCAGGAAGAACGGCACCGAATAGCGCGGCTTGCGCGCCTGGTCGCCCGGCGGGTTGACCACGCGGTGGGTGGTCGACGGGTACACGTGGTTGGTCAGCCGCTGCAGCATGTCGCCGATGTTGACCACGATGGTGTCGGCGTCGGAGGTGAACGGCACCCACTCGCCCTCCCTGGACTTCACTTCCAGCCCCGCGGCGCTGGCGCCGACCAGCAGGGTGATCAGGTTGATGTCCTCGTGCGCGCCGGCGCGCACGTTGGGGATGTCGTCGGCGGTGATCGGCGGGTAGTGGATCGGGCGCAAGATCGAGTTGCCGGAGTCGGTCTTGTCGGCGAACCAGTCCTCGGGCAGGCCGATGTGCAGCGCCAGCGCCGACAGCACCTGCGCACCGAGCCGGTCGAGCGCGTCGTAGAGCGCGTAGCCCTTCCCGCGGAAGCCCTCGACCTCGGTCGGCCACAGGTTCGGCGGCATGGCGCCGCGGTACTTCGAGTCGTCGGGAATCTCGCGGCCGACGTGCCAGAACTCCTTGAGGTCGAAATGCCTGGCGCCCTTGGCGGTCTCGACGCCGAACGGCGTATAGCCGCGCGCGCCGCCGCTGCCGGGCACGTGGTAGCGCCGCTTGGTCTCCTCCGGCAGCGCGAAGAAGGCCTGGAACACGCCGTAGGCGTCGTCGATCAGCGACTGCGGGATGCCGTGGTTGCGGATGCCGGCGAAGCCCCACTCGCGATAGGCGGCGCCGAGCTCGTCGACGAAGGCCCGGCGGTCCTGTTCGCTGGCCGGGTGGGTGAAGCGGCGGATGTCGAGGGTGGGGATCCGGGATGCCATGGGCGTGCTCTGTCGGGGTCCGTTCCTGCGCGGAAGGCGGCGCGGTGCGTCGTGCGGGGCGGAGGATTCCGCACCGCGCTAGTTTATCCGCAGCGGCCGGTTTCCCGAACCGCAGCCCGCACGGCGCGGGGTTCAGGCGGCCGCGCGCACCGCGGCGACCAGCGCATCGAGGGTCGAGCGCACCAGCGCGTCGTCGTCGGCCTCCACGGTCACCCGCACCACCGGCTCGGTGCCCGACGGCCGCAGGAACGCCCTGCCCCGCCCCGCCACGCTGGCCTGCGCCGCGGCCAGCGCCGCCTTGACGCCCTCGGCCTCGGTCGGCCTGGCGCCGTTGGCGTAGCGGACGTTGACCGTCTGCTGCGGCACCTTCTGCATCCCGCGCAGGCCTTCGTGCAGGCCGATGCCGCGGCGGTGCAGCACCTCCAGCACCTGCAGCGCGCTGACGATGCCGTCGCCGGTGGTGGCACGGTCCAGGCACAGCAGGTGCCCGGAGGCCTCGCCGCCGAGGTTGCTGTCGTGCTCGAGCATGGCCTGGTGGACGTGGCGGTCGCCGACCTTGGCGCGGACGAAGCCGATCCCGGCCTCGCCCAGCGCGCGCTCGAAGCCGTAGTTGCTCATCAGCGTGCCGACCACCGGGCCGCGCAGGCGCCCGCTGGCGCGCCAGTCGGTGGCGAGCAGGAACAGCAGGTCGTCGCCGTCGCGCACCGCGCCGTCGGCGTCGACGAACAGCACGCGGTCGCCGTCGCCGTCGAAGGCGATGCCGAGCTCCGCGCCGGTCTCGCGCACCCGCGCGGCCAGGCCCTCGGGATGCATCGAGCCGACGCCGTCGTTGATGTTCAGGCCGTTGGGGTCCACGCCCATCGCCTCGACGCGGGCGCCGATCTCGCGCAGCACCAGCGGGCCGATCTGGTAGGTCGCGCCGTGGCCGCAGTCGAGCACGATGCGCATGCCACCGAGGTCGAAGTTGCGCGGGACCGAGTTCTTGCAGGCCTCGACGTAGCGGCCGACCGCGTCGCGCGTGCGCACCGCCTTGCCCAGCTGCTCGGAGGCGACGGTCGCGAACGGCCGCTCGAGCGCGGCCTCGATCGCCAGCTCGGTGGCGTCGTCGAGCTTCTCGCCCTCGGCCGAGAAGAACTTGATGCCGTTGTCGTAATGCGGGTTGTGCGAGGCCGAGATGACGATGCCGCCGTCCGCGCGCAGCGAGCGCGTCAGGTGTGCGACCGCCGGCGTGGGCATCGGCCCCATCAGCTGGACGTCGACGCCGGCCGCGGACAGCCCGGCCTCGAGCGCGGCCTCGAACATGTAGTTCGAGATCCGGGTGTCCTTGCCGATGATCACCTGCGGCTTGCGCCACTCGCCGCCGCGCTTCTCGGCCGGCCGCGCCGCCGCGCGCAGCGCGTGCCCGTAGGCGTTGCCCAGGCGCAGCACGAAGTCGGCCGAGATCGGGCCCTCGCCGACGCGGCCGCGGATGCCGTCGGTGCCGAAGTACTTGCGGCTCAAGCGCTCACCTCGACGTCTTCCTCCGGCTGCGGCTGCCTCGTCAGCAGCGCGAGCAGGGTCGCGATGCGGTCGCGCAGCTCGCGGCGGTCGCAGATCTGGTCCACCGCGCCGTGCTCGAGCAGGAATTCCGAGCGCTGGAAGCCTTCAGGCAGCTTCTCGCGCACGGTCTGCTCGATCACCCGCGGGCCGGCGAAGCCGATCAGGGCCTCGGGCTCGGCCATGTTGACGTCGCCGAGCATCGCGAACGAGGCCGAGACGCCGCCGGTGGTCGGGTGGGTCATCACCGAGACGTAGGGCAGGCCCGCCGCGCGCAGGCGCGCCAGCGCGGCCGAGGTCTTGGCCATCTGCATCAGCGAGAACAGGCTCTCCTGCATGCGTGCGCCGCCGCTGGCGGAGAAGCAGACGAACGGCGAGCCGATCTCGAGCGCGCGCTCGGCGCCGAGGGTGAAGCGCTCGCCCACCACCGAGCCCATCGAGCCGCCCATGAAGGCGAAGTCGAACGCGCTGGCGACCAGCGGGCGGCGCTTGAGCGTGCCCTGCACCGTGACCAGGGCGTCGCGCTCGCCGGTGGCCTTCTGCGCGGCCTTGATGCGGTCGACGTACTTCTTCTGGTCCTTGAACTTCAGCACGTCGGTCGGGCCGAGCCCGGCGCCGATCTCCTGCAGGCTGCCGGCATCGAGGAATGCCGCCAGCCGCACCCGCGCGCGGATCGCCATGTGGAAGCCGCACTTCGGGCAGACCTCGAGGTTCTCCTCGAGCTCCGGCCGGTAGAGCACCGAGCCGCAGCGTTCGCACTTCTCCCACAGTCCCTCGGGGACGCTGCGCTTCTTGGTCGCGCCCGTTTCGGTACGGATGCGGGGCGGCATCACTTTCTTCAGCCAGGACATGCGATCGGGTGCCTTGGGCGGCCGGGCCGCGACAGGTGCGGAAGTTTAGCGCACGCGGTGCGGCGGCCAGGCCGAGAGGGCGTGCAGGGGAATCCATGGCTGCGGCGATCCCATGGCCCCTGCGGGAGGGAAGTCGCGCCCCCCGCCACGGCCGAACGCGAAGGGATTCAAGCCGCCGGCGCCGCCGCACCGTCCAGCGCCGCCCGCAGCGGCGCCAGGAAGGCGCGGGCACGGGACGCCGCGTCGGCGGCGGTCCCCGCCCCGGCCAGCGCCGCGACCAGCGCGCTGCCGACCACCACCCCGTCGGCATCGACCGCCATTGCCGCGGCGCTCGCGGCGTCGCGGATCCCGAAGCCGGCCACCACCGGGGCCGCGCTGGTCGCGCGGATCGCGCGCAGGCGCTCGCCGGCGGCGGCGGTGTCGAGCCGCTCGGCGGCGCCGGTGACGCCGGCGAAGCTGACGTAGTAGAGGTAGCCGCGCGCCTGCGCGCACAGCGCCTGCAGGCGCGCGTCGGTGGTGGTCGGCGAGGCCAGCAGCACCAAGGCGATGCCGTGCGCATCGAAGGCCTCGCGGAAGCCGCCGGCCTCCTCGGGCGGCAGGTCGACCAGCAGCACGCCGTCGACCCCGGCCGCCGCGGCCTCGCGGGCGAAGCGGTCCGCGCCGCGGACCTCGACCGGGTTGAGGTAGCCCATCAGCACCACGGGCGTGACGGCGTCGGACTGCCGGAACGCGCGCACCGCATCGAGCACGAACGACATCCCGGCGCCGCGTGCCAGCGCGCGCTCGGAGCTGCGCTGGATGGTCGGGCCGTCTGCCATCGGGTCGGAGAACGGCACCCCCAGCTCGATCACGTCCGCGCCGGACTCGACCAGCGCGTGCATCACCGGCGCCAGCGATTCGAGCGAAGGATCGCCCGCGGTGACGAACGGGATCAGGGCCTTGCGATTGGCGGCCTTGAGCTGGGCGAACTTGGCGTCGATGCGGTTCATGCGCTCTTCTCCTTCCCCTTCAAGGGGGTGAGGATGGCCTGCTTGCGCGGCACCGCCGCGCAGGTCATCCGAACGCACGGCGCGCTGCGCCGGGCCGGACAGGCCGGGATGGGGAGGGTGTTGGCTGCGACGTCCGGGGAAACCCATCACCACCCCGACCCTCCCCTTGAAGGGGAGGGAGAAGGACCGGCAGCATCGCGGTCGGTCAAAGCTGCATGCCCTCGCGTGCTGCGATGGTATGCACGTCCTTGTCGCCGCGCCCGGACAGGTTGCACAGCACGATCGCATCCTTCGGCATGTCGCGCGCGAGCTTGATGGCCTGGGCGATGGCGTGGCTGGACTCCAGCGCGGCGAGGATGCCCTCGGTCTTCGCCAGCAGGTGGAAGGCCGCCAGCGCCTCGTCGTCGGTCACGCCCAGGTATTCCGCGCGGCCGGTGTCCTTGAGGAAGGCGTGCTCGGGGCCGACGCCCGGGTAGTCCAGCCCGGCCGACACCGAATGCGTCTCGGTGATCTGGCCGTCGTCGTCGCACAGCAGGTAGGTGCGGTTGCCGTGCAGCACCCCGACGCGCCCGGCGGCGAGCGAGGCGGCATGGCGGCCGCTGGCGATGCCCTCGCCCGCCGCCTCGGCGCCGACGATGCGCACGCCCGGGTCGTTGAGGAAGGCATGGAACAGCCCGATCGCGTTGCTGCCGCCGCCCACGCAGGCGGTGATCGCATCCGGCAACCGGCCATGCTCGGCGAGCATCTGCGCGCGCGCCTCTCGGCCGACCACGGCGTTGAAGTCGCGCACCATGCGCGGATAGGGATCGGGCCCGGCCACGGTGCCGATGATGTAGAAGGTGTCGCGGACGTTGGTCACCCAGTCGCGCATCGCCTCGTTGAGCGCGTCCTTGAGCGTGGCCGAGCCGCTGGTCACCGGCACCACGCTCGCGCCCAGCAGCTGCATGCGGTAGACGTTGATCTTCTGGCGCTCGATGTCGGTGGCGCCCATGTAGACCACGCACTCGAGGCCCAGGCGTGCGGCCACGGTCG
Source organism: Luteimonas sp. (assembly GCA_041905645.1). Taxonomy (GTDB): domain Bacteria; phylum Pseudomonadota; class Gammaproteobacteria; order Xanthomonadales; family Xanthomonadaceae; genus Luteimonas. The sequence continues at coordinate 21,407 of JAYRKR010000043.1, read as the reverse complement.
CAGACGCCACGCCATGCTGGCCGGCGCCGGTCTCGGCGATGATCCGGGTCTTGCCCATGCGGCCGGCGAGCAGCGCCTGGCCGATGGTGTTGTTGATCTTGTGCGCGCCGGTGTGGTTGAGGTCCTCGCGCTTGAGCAGGATGCGCGCACCGCCGACGTGGGCGGACAGCCGCGCGGCCTCGTAGATCGGGCTCGGCCGGCCGACGTAGTGCGCCAGGTCCTGCTCGAAGGCCGCGATGAAGGCCGCGTCGGCGCGCGCGGCGTCGTAGGCCGCCGCCAGCTCCTGCAGCGGCCCGATCAGGGTCTCGGCCACGAAGCGCCCGCCGTGGCGGCCGAAGTGGCCGTCGGCGTCGGGCCAGGCGTGGTAGTCGATGTCGGCCGTCGCCGCGGGCGTGGTGGTGGTGTCCGGTGCGTTCACTCAGTCGATTCCATTGGCCCTGGCGGCAGCGGCGGTTCCCGGGTCGAGATCGGGTTCGACGTGGCAGTCCGCGCGCCTCACTTCCGCGACGAACTCGCGCATGCGGTCGCCGTCCTTGATGCCCGGCGAGGCCTCGATGCCGCTCGACACGTCGACGCCCCAGGGCAGCGTGCGGAGGATCGCGTCGAACACGTTGCCGCCGTCGATGCCGCCGGCGAGGATCACCGGCTTGCCCGGCGCGGGCGGGATCCGCGACCAGTCGAACGCCTTGCCGCTGCCGCCGTCGGCGCCGCCGCCGTGGCTGTCGAACAGGAACGCCGCCGCGGCCGGGTAGCGCAGCCGCAGCGCGACCCCGTCCGGCGCGTCCCCGCCGCCCATGCCGATCGCCTTGACGTAGGGCACGCCGAAGCCGCGGCAGAAGGCATCGTCCTCGTCGCCGTGGAACTGCAACAGGGTCGGCCTGACCTGCTTGACGACCTCGCGCACCTCGTCGGCGCCGTTGTCGCGGAACACCGCGACCGCGTCGACCAGCGGCGCCAGCGCGTTGCGCATCGCGCGCGCCTCCGCCGCGTGCACCCGGCGCGGGCTGCCCTCGGCGAACACGAAGCCCACCGCGTCCGCGCCCAGCTCGCCGGCCAGGCGCACGTCGCCGGCGCGGGTCATGCCGCAGAACTTGATGCGGGTGCGGAACAGGGTGCGGGACATCCGGGGCGGTTCACGATCCGTCGAACGCGATAGCGTAACCGCTGGCGAGCGCAGGGAGCGATGCGACGCCGCGGAACGCGGCCGATCCGCCGTCGCCGTTCAGTCGGGCAGCGTCACCTCGTCAGGCAGCCCGCAGTCGCGCGGATACAGCGGACCGACGAACACCAGCCCGCCCGGCGGCGCGGTCGGCCCGGCCACCGTGCGGTCGCGCCCGGCGAGCAGCTCGGCGATCCAGGCCTCCGGCCGTTCGCCCTGCCCCACCAGCAGCAGCGAGCCGACGATGTTGCGCACCATGTGGTGCAGGAAGGCGTTGGCCTGCACGTCGACGTGGATGCGGTCGCCATCGCGTTCGACCCGGATGTGCTGCAGCTCGCGGCGCGCGTGCGGCGCCTGGCAGTGCACGGTGCGGAAAGCCGAGAAATCCCGCTCGCCGAGCAGCGACTGGGCAGCGCGATGCATCGCGTCGGCGTCGAGCGGCTGCCGCACCCACGCCAGGTACTGGCGGCCGAGCGCCGGCCGGACCGGGCGGTTCAGGAGGCTGTAGCGGTAGCGGCGCGCGCGCGCCGAGAAGCGCGCGTTGAAGTCCGCCGCCACCGGCACGCACCAGCGCACGCACACCGATGCCGGCAGGCGCGAGGTGGCGCCGAGCATCCAGCCGCGCGGATCGCGCCTCGCCCCGCTGTCGAAATGGACCACCTGGCATCGCGCGTGCACGCCGGCGTCGGTGCGGCCCGCGCAGACGGTGGCGACGGGGGCGTCGGCGACGGCCGACAGCGCCTCCTCGACCAGCTGCTGCACGGTCGGCGGCGCGTCGCTGCCCGGCTTGCCCAGGCGCTGCCAGCCGGACAGGCCGCTGCCGTCGTACTCGACGCCGAGCGCATGCCGCACCGCGGCCTCCGGCCCCGGATCCGTCAGCGCCACGGGCGCGGTCCGCGGTTCGTCCCGGCGATCGTCGACGTGCGCTTCATCGCTGTTCCTCGCATTGCGGGCTCGCGGGCCTGGCGCCCTGCCCGGCCGCGTCGACCGGCCTAGACGAGCTCGCGCAGCAACCGCGCCGCCTCGCCGCGGGCGGCGGCGTCGCCGGTGTCCGCGACCTCCTGCAGCAGGCCGCGTGCGGTGTCGACGTCCCCGAGGTCGAGGTAGGCGCGCGCCAGCTCGATGCGCTCCTGCCCAGCCGGAGCGGGATTGAGCGGCGGCACCGCGGCGGTGCCCGCGGCTTCCGCCGGCGCGGCGGCAGCGGGAGGGGGAGCGTCGGACGATACGGGCGCGCCCGCTGGCGGCGCCCCGGAACCCGAGTGCCAGGTGGGGGTCGCGGCGCTTTCCGCCTTCGCCGGCGGCGCCTTCGGCGCGGGCTTGGGCACGCTCGCGGCCAGCCTGGAGGCGTCGAAGACGGGCCTGGCCGGCCGGTCCGCGCGCCTGCGCAGGAACAGCCACGCCAGCACCAGCACGACCACCAGCCCGCCCACCGCCCAGGGCCAGACCGCCGTCGCGCCCTGCGCCGGCGCTGCCGGCTGCGATTGCGCCGCCCCGGCCTGACGCGTGGCCAGCGCCTGCTGCGCCTGCGCCAGCTTGTCGTCCTTCATCGCGATCAGCTGCTGCTGCTCGTGCTGCAGCTTCTCCAGCTCGGCGACGCGGGACTTGAGCTCCTGCACTTCGGCGTCGCGCGCCGCCAGGGTCTCCTTGGTCTGCTGCAGTTCCACCATGTCGCCCTCGCCACCGGCCTGGATGCCGGATCGTGTGCCCGCCTGCCGCGCGTCCTTGCCGGACGGCGGCACGATCTCCAGCCGCGCGTCGGCCACCCGCGCCCCGGCGCCGGCGACGCCTGCGGCCGGCGCCGGCGTGTCCGCGCCCGCAACGGCCGCCGGCTGCTCCGCGGGCCGGCGCATCTCGCGCCACTGCCCGACCTGCTCGTGCACGATCGCGCGCGCCTCGCGCGCGCTGTACTGCGACAGCTCGGCCGAGCCCGGCACGCGCAGCACGGCGCCGGCCTTGACCAGGTTGATGTTGCCCTTGATGAAGGCATCGGGATTGGCGCGCAGCAGCGCCAGCATCACCTGGTCGAGCGAGTGGCCGTCCGCGTCGATGCTGCGCGCGATCTTGCCGAGGGTGTCGCCGACCTTCACCGGCCCGTAGTCGCCGGGCGCGGCGGCGACCGGCTGCGCGGTTCCACGCGCGGGTGCGGGCGCGGGTGCAGCCGGCGCCGGCGCGGTCGGCGCGACGGCGCCGGACGGCGCCGGAGCTTCGGCCGGCTGCGCGGCGACCTGCGCGGGCGCGGCCTCCGGCGCTTTCGGCGCGGCTTCGGGTGCAGGCTGCGCGGGCGCAGCAGGTGCCGGCGCCGGCGCCGGCTCGCGCACGATGGCGTTCGACGGCGCTGCCGACGGCGCTTCGATCGGCGGCTGCGCCGGCGCGGACACGGTGCGCGGCGCGTCGAGCAGGGCCGAGTACTCGCGCACCAGCCTGCCCTGGCCCCAGTCGACCTCGAGCAGGAAGGTCAGCAAGGATTCGTCGATCGGCTCGCGGCTGGTGACGCGGATCACCGGGTTGCCGTGCGGGTCCAGGGCCACGGCGAACTGCAGGCCGGTGACGGTGGCGCCGGGCGGCTCCAGGCCGACGCGGGCGAAGGTCTCGGGCGAGGCCAGCCGCGCCTGCAGGTTCTCCAGCTCGGACGGATCGCTGGAGATGATGGCGATCTCGGCCAGCAGCGGCTCGCCGCGCTGGGACTTGACGGTGATCTGCCCCAGGCCCAGCGCGAACGCCGGCGCGGCCAACAGCGCGAGCGTCGCCGCCAGCGCCAGCAACCACGTCCTTCGCAGTGTCCAGGCCAAGCGCTTCCCCCGATTCATGGCGACGACTCTAGCCGCGGCGGCCATCGATCCGCAACGCCGGGACGCGCGGATGCGGCTCGCGCGCGAGCATCGCGAGGCTTCCTGGAAGCCCCGGCGGGGGCGCCGTCCTTGCGAAGACGCGAATCCCGCGACATCGCCGCTCGATGGTCCCGAAGTCCGTGGATGGCTCGCCCTCCGGCACCAGCCTGCCGCCGTTCCGCGCCCCACGCCGGCCCTGCTTCCGCGGGCATGGCGCTCACGGACGGGTCACCCGGACGCTGCTTGTCCAAGGCCTTCGGCGACGACCAGCTCGGCGAGCTGGACCGCGTTCAGCGCAGCGCCCTTGCGGATGTTGTCCGACACCACCCACAGGTTCAGCCCGCGCTCGTGCGAGAGGTCGTCGCGGATGCGGCCGACGTAGACCGGGTCGCGACCGGAAGCGTGGGTGACCGGCGTCGGGTAGCCGCCGCCCGCGTGCTCGTCCACCACCTCCACGCCGGGCGCGGCCTCCAGCAGCTCGCGCGCCCGCGCGGCGCCGAGCTTCTCGCGCGTCTCGACGTTGACCGCCTCGGAATGGCCGTAGAACACCGGCACCCGGACCACGGTCGCATTCACGCGGATCGCGTCGTCGCCGAGGATCTTGCGGGTCTCGTGGACCAGCTTCATCTCCTCGCTGGTGTAGCCGTGGGCGTCGAAGTCGCCGCCGTGCGGGATCACGTTGAAGGCGATCTGCACCGGATACACCTCCGGCTCGACGGGCTGGAAGTTGAGCAGGCCGGCGGTCTGGCGGCCGAGCTCCTCCAGCGCCCTGCGCCCGGTCCCCGACACCGACTGGTAGGTCGCGACGTTGATGCGCTCGATGCCGGCCGCGCGGTGGATCGGGGCGAGCGCGACCATCAGCTGCATCGTCGAGCAGTTGGGGTTGGCGATGATGCCGCGCGGGCGCTGCCTCGCCGCCTCCGGGTTGACCTCGCTGACCACCAGCGGGACGTCGTCGTCCATGCGGAAGGCGGAGGAGTTGTCGATCACCACCGCGCCGGCGGCGGCGAACTTCGGCGCGTATTCCCTCGAGATCGAGCCGCCGGCCGAGAACAGCGCGATGTCGACGCCGGCCGGGTCGAAGGCCGCGAGGTCCTGCACCGACAATGCGTCGTCGCCGAACGCCACCTCCATGCCGGCGGAGCGCTCGCTGGCCAGCGCGACCACCTCGCGGGCGGGGAACTTGCGCTCGGCCAGCACCGAGAGCATCACCTCGCCCACCGCGCCGGTGGCGCCGACGACCGCGACCTTGTACTGCTTGCTCATGTTCTCTCTCTGGGGGAATGTAGGAGCGACGGAAGTCGCGACGCTCTCGCTCTCCGTACAGCGGTCGCGACTTCCGTCGCTCCTACCCTACCTGCTATCGCCGGGATGGCGGGATCACGCTCGGCGGCCTGCCCGCGTCGGGACCGAAGCCCAGCGCCGCGAGCAGATTATCCACCGCCAGCGCCACCATCGCGCGGCGCGTGGCCAGGCTCGCGCTGGCGATGTGCGGGGTCAGCACCACGTTGCGACATGCCAGCAGGCGCGGATTGACCGTCGGCTCGCCCTCGAACACGTCCAGCCCCGCCGCCGCCAGCCGCCCGCCCTGCAGCGCGTCGGCCAGCGCGTCTTCGTCGATCAACCCGCCGCGGGCGATACTGGTCAGCGTCGCGGTCGGCTTCATCCGCGCCAGCGCCGCAGCGTCGATGACGTGGTGGCTGGCCGGCGCGTAGGGCAGCACCAGCACCAGGTGGTCGGCGCCCGCCAGCAGCGCGTCGCGGTCGACATAGTCCGCGCGGCATTCGCGTTCGACGGCTTCCGGCAGCCGGCTGCGGTTGTGGTAGAGCACGCGCATGCCGAATCCGGCCGCGCGCCGCGCGACGCCCTGCCCGATCCGGCCCATGCCGAGGATGCCGAGCATGCTGCCGTGGATGTCGGCGCCCAGCAGCTCGTGGAAGCCCCAGCCCCGCCAGCGGCCGTCGCGCAGCCGGCGCTCGGCCTCGGTGACGCGCCGCGCCGCCGCCATCATCAGCGCGAAGCCGAAGTCGGCCGTGGTCTCGGTCAGCACGTCCGGCGTGTTGGTGGCGACGATGCCGCGCGCGTGGAGCGCGTCGATGTCGAGGTTGTCGTACCCCACGCCGACGTTGGCCAGCGCGCGCAGGCGCGGCGCGCCCGCGATCTCCGCCGCGCCGATCCGGTCGTTGAGCGTGACCAGCGCGCCGTCGGCGTCGCGTAGCGCGGCGGCGATGGCGGCCGGCGCGTGGTCGACGACCTCGCGCGTGGCGGACACCTCGCAGTGCGCGTCCAGCCGCGCGACGATGTCGTCGAACAGCGGCTGCGACACCCAGACCTTCGGCCGCGGCTCAGCCACCGGCCCGGCCGGGGATGCGCGGCGACACCTCGCCCACGTCGCCGCACTGCGCGCGGTGGCGCAGCGCCTGGTCCGCCAGCACCAGCGCCAGCATCGCCTCGCAGATCGGGGTGGCGCGGATGCCGACGCAGGGATCGTGGCGGCCGGTGGTGACGATCTCGACCTCGTTGCCGTCGACGTCCAGCCCGCGCGCGGGCAGGCGCAGGCTCGAAGTCGGCTTGAACGCCACCGAGGCCACGACCTGCTGGCCGCTGCTGATCCCGCCGAGGATGCCGCCGGCGTGGTTGGAGAGGAAGCCGGCGCGGGTGGCCTCGTCGCGGTGCTGGCTGCCCATTTGCGCGACCGCGGCGAAGCCGTCGCCGATCTCCACGCCCTTGACCGCGTTGATCGACATCATCGCCGCGGCGATCTCGGCGTCGAGCTTGCCGTACACCGGCTCGCCCCAGCCCGGCGGCACGCCGTCGGCGACGACGGTGACGCGCGCGCCGACCGAGTCGCCGGACTTGCGCAGCGCGTCCATGAAGTCCTCCAGCTCGGCGACCTGCGCCGCGTCCGGCCAGAAGAACGGATTGCCCTCGACCGCATCCCAGTCGTGCGAGCGCGGCACCACGTCGCCGACCTGCGCCAGGTGGCCGCGCACGCGCACGCCGAAGCGCCCGGCCAGCCACTTCTTCGCGACCACCGCCGCCGCCACCCGCATCGTGGTCTCGCGCGCGGACGAACGCCCGCCGCCGCGCGGGTCGCGGGTGCCGTACTTCTGCCAGTAGGTGTAGTCGGCGTGGCCCGGGCGGAACTGCGCCGCGATCGCGGCGTAGTCCTTGCTGCGCGCGTCGGTGTTGCGGACGAGCAGCGCGATCGGGGTGCCGGTGGTCGCGCCCTCGTGCACGCCGGACAAGATCTCGACCGCATCCGCCTCGTGCCGCGCCGAGGTGTGGCGCGTGCGCCCGGTGGCGCGCCGCGCGAGGTCGCCGGCGAAGTCCTCGGGCGCGATCGCGATGCCCGGCGGGCAACCGTCGATCACGCAGCCGATCGCCGGGCCGTGCGACTCGCCGAAGGTGGTGACGCGGAACAGGTGGCCGAAGGAGTTCATGGGCATCCGGAGAGGAAAACGGTTTTTTGCCTCGTCATTCGCGCGAAAGCGGGGCCCTCGACAGACGAATGGCTGGCCATCCATGGACGCCGACCTTGAAGGCTGAAGGTCCATGGATCCCCGCTTCCGCGGGGATGACGACGTCGGGATTCGGGGTGGCGACAGCGAGCCGGGTTCCACGGGCCCGCGCGCCGATTCGTCCCCTTCGTTCCATCAGAACAGCGCGCCGGTCGCTTCCGCCGGCCGCGGCTCGCGGGCGGCGGCGAGCTCGCGGATGCGCGGGTGGTGGACGATCAGCTCGGAGCATTCGACCGCGAACACGCCCATCTGCCCGACCTTGAACTCGATCCAGGCGAACTCGACGTCCGGCAGCAGGCTGGCCAGCGCGCGCTCGGATTCGCCGACCTCGCAGACCAGCAGGCCGTCCTCGCTCAGGTGCAGCGGCGCGTCGCGCAGGATCCGCAGCACCAGGTCGAGGCCGTCGGCGCCTGCGCGCAGGCCCATCTCGGGCTCGTAGGAATATTCCCTCGGCAGCGCGTCGGTCTCGGCGTCGGTGACGTAGGGCGGATTGCTGACGATCAGCTCGTAGTGCTTGCCCGACAGCCCCGCGAACAGGTCGGACCTGAGCAGCCGCACGTTGTCGGCGTGCAGGCGCGCCTTGTTCTCCTCCGCCAGCGCCAGCGCCTCGTCGCTCAGGTCGACGCCGTCCACCTGCCATTCCGGGTTGTAGTGCGCCATCGCGATGGCGATGCAGCCCGAGCCCGTGCACAGGTCGAGCGCGCGGCGCACCTCGCGGCCGCCGAGCCAGGGCTCGAAGCCGGCCTCGATCAGCTCGGCGATCGGCGAGCGCGGCACCAGCGCGCGGCGGTCGCTCTTGAAGCTCAGGCCGGCAAACCAGGCCTCGCCGGCCAGGTAGGCCGCCGGGATGCGCTCCTCGATCCGGCGCAGGAACAGCGCCAGGATCTCCTCCTTCTCCGCCAGGGTGACCCGCGCCTGGCCGTAGGCCGGGCCGAGGTCGTGCGGCAGGTGCAGGGCGTGCAGCACCAGCTGGGTCGCCTCGTCCAGGGCGTTGTCGTAGCTGTGGCCGAAGGTCAGCCCGGCGGCGTTGAACCGGCTGGCACCGTAGCGGATCAGGTCGATGATCGTGTGCAGTTCGTCGGTCATGGCGGCGCGCGCGGCGCGGCAGGGCTGCCGGGCCGGGAAGTATAGCGGTGGCGCGGTTATCATGGCCGGACTTCAAGTACCGCCTGAAGAAGCGAGTCCGCCATGTTCAACCGCACCACCCTCGTCGTCCTGGTCGTGGCCCTGGCCGCGGGCCTGGGCCTGCTGGCCTCGCACCACTTCCTCGCCGCGCGGGCGCCCGCGGGCCCGCCGCTGGAAACCGTGCGCCTGTTCCCGCAGCCGCGCGCGCTGCCCGGGTTTTCGCTGCGGCAGTCCGACGGCACCCCGCTCGTGCCGGGCGAGCTCAAGGGCCACTGGACCCTGGTGTTCCTGGGCTTCACCTACTGCCCGGACGTGTGCCCGACCACGCTTGCCGAGCTGGCGCAGGCGCAGAAGCAGTGGGAAGCGCTGCCGGAACCGACCCGCCCGCGCGTGCTGTTCGTCTCCGTGGACCCCGAGCGCGACAGCCCCGACCGCATCGGCGAGTACGCCCACGCCTTCCACCGCGACACCCTGGCCGCGACCGCGGACGTGCCGGCGCTGGAGAACTTCGCGCGCTCGCTGTCGATGGTGTTCGCCAAGGTGCCGGCGCCCGCGGGCGCCCCGGCGGACGCCTATACCATCGACCATTCGGCGACCATCGCCCTGCTCGACCCGCAGGGGCGGATGGCCGGCATCATCCAGCCGCCGCTCAAACCGAAGGCGATCGCGGCAGACCTGGCGGCGCTGACGGACGCAACCGGCAAGTGACTTCCGCCTCGCCGTTATTCCCGCGAAAGCGGGAACCCAGTGACTTTGGTCGGTCGCCCGATCGAAAGCATGAAGTCCGAAAGCATGAAGTCGCTGGGTTCCCGCTTTCGCGGCAATGACGGAAGAAAAAAAGCCGCATGCGCATCACGACCGCCCTCACCTACGCCCTGCCCCATCGCGCGCTGTCCTCGCTGGCGCGGCGGCTCGCGTATTCCAGCCATCCCGGCCTCAGCCGCCGGCTGATCGACGCGGTGACGCGCCGCTTCGGCGTCGACCTGTCGGAGGCGGCCGAGTCGGATCCGCGCGCCTACCCGACCTTCAACGCCTTCTTCACCCGCGCGCTGCGGCCCGGCGCGCGCGTGCCCGACCCGGACCCGCGCGCGCTGCTGATGCCCGCGGACGGCCGCATCAGCCAGTGCGGCAGGATCGAGGGCGGCCGCATCTTCCAGGCCAAGGGACGGTCGTTCACCGCGGCGGAGCTGCTAGGCGATGCGGCCATCGCCGCGCCCTTCGCCGACGGCCTGTTCGCCACCGTCTACCTTTCGCCCCGGGACTACCACCGCGTGCACATGCCGTGGACCGGCACCCTGCGCGAGACCGTGCACGTGCCGGGCCGGCTGTTCTCGGTCGGCCCCGACGCGGTGCGCAGCGTGCCGCGGCTGTTCGCCCGCAACGAGCGCCTGGCCTGCCTGTTCGACACCGGCTTCGGCCCGATGGCGGTGGTGATGGTCGGCGCGCTGCTGGTCTCGGGCGTGGAGACGGTGTGGAGCGGCGGGGAGATTCCCGCCTACGCCGGCGCGATCACGGTGAAGGACTACCGCGGCGCCGGCATCACGCTGGAGCGCTTCGCCGAGATGGCGCGCTTCAACTACGGCTCGACGGTGATCGTGCTGCTGCCGCCGGGCGTGGCGGACCTGGCTTCGGGGCTCGGCGCCGAATCGCCGGTGAAGCTCGGCCAGCGGCTGGCAACCGTGGACGATGCTGCGTAAGGAGCCTGATCGTTACCGACCGGCCTTGGCTTGGCCCTTGCAGGAGCGACGGAAGTCGCGACCTGCATCTACCGGATGAAAGCGGGTCGCGACTTCCGTCGCTCCTACAGGGCTTCGCCGGGTTGCCCGCACCGTCGATGCGACGGCCGCGCTACTTCGCGCAGCCCTCCAGCTTCAGCCGCTGCCCCTGCCGGATCGCATAGCGCGGCGCCTTCAGCCCGTTGGCCTTCGCCAGCGTCTTGGTGTCGCAGGCATAGCGCTGCGCGATCGAGACCAGGGTGTCGCCGCGGGCGACGCGGTGTTCGCGGGGCTTCTTCGCCCGCGTCGGCATGCCGGTGGCGACCTTGGTCGGCCCGGGCACCAGCGGCGTGACCGTGGGCGAGCCGGTGACCGGCTCGGCGTCGCCCACCTGCACCACCGCGGCGGTCGGGTCGCTCATCACCAGCTGGTGCGCCAGCTCGGCGCGCGCGCCGCGCACGCAGTAGCGGCCGTAGAGCCCGACGATCTGGGCGGTCGCGTGCAGGGTGGTGCCGGCCGGCAGCCAGCTGTCGGCCTGGTAGCGCGGATTGAGGTTGCGCAGCGCGCGCAGGAAGCCTTCGCGGGTGCCGCCGCTGCCCAGGCAGATGGTCAGCTCGTAGATCGACGCCGGGCGGTCGAGCTCGAGCAGCGCCGGCTTGGCCTGCACGCGGGGGAAGTTCAGGCCGTACTTGCGCGGATGCAGGAACAGCCAGGCCGCGGCGATCACCATCGGCACGTAGTCGCGGGTCTCGGCCGGGAACTGCTCGTAGACGTCCGCGTCCCAGAAGCCGCGCCCGCCGCTGTTCTGGAAGACCCGCAGCGCCCGCCCCTCGCCGCCGTTGTAGGCGGCCAGCGCCAGTTCGATGCTGCGGTTGAGCTCACCCATGCGCTCGTTGAGGTAGGCCGCGCTGGCCTCGGCCGCGGCGCGCGGGTCGTAGCGGGTATCGAAGCCGGTGCCGTCGATGCCCAGCCCGAAGCGCTGGCCGGTGGCGTACATGAACTGCATCGGCCCCGCGGCCCCGGCGCGCGAGGTGGCGTGGACCTTGCCGTTGGACTCCTTGGCCATGATCCCGAACAGCAGCGCTTCCGGCAGCCCGGCGCGCTGGTACGAGGGCCACATCACCTGGCGCAGGTATTCGTAGTTCTCGTAGCTGTCCATCAACGACGGGCGCATGTCGGTCAGCCAGCGGCGGATCGCCGCCTGCACGGCCGGGTTGAACTGCACCATCGCGTCGAAGCGGTGGCTGTGGTCGTCGAGCAGGGTGGCCGCGCGCGCGGCCTCGGGGACGTCGGCGACCAGGCCCAGGTCGCCCGCGTGGTCCGGGTCGGGATCCATCGGGTCCGGCTCGCCGGCATCGGGATCGGCGTCCTGCGCCTGGGCGTCGGCGTTGAGCTTGAGCAGGCGCTTGAACGCGGCCATCTGGTCGTTGACCTGGCAGCCCTTCTGCTTCAGGCAGGCGGCGACCACGTCCTCCATGTCCTCGATCGCGGCGTTGCTCTCGTCGATGGCGCCCGGCTCGTTGTTGCCGATCTTCACCAGCGCGTCGCGGTAGCGCTGCTCGGCCGCGGCCATGCGCTGGCCCAGCGCCTCGACGGCGGCCTGGTCGCGGCGCGAGAGCGCGGCGGCGTCGGGGGAGAGCGGAAGCAGCGCGAGCAGCGCGACGAAAGGCGCCCAGCGGGCGCAAGAACCGGCAACGACGGACATGGACAGCAAGGGCTTCCCGACGAGCAAAGAAGACGCAGGGTATCCCCGCGGCGGGAAGCGCGGCAACCGCGGAGGCATCGCATAGAATCCGGCCTTCCCCCAAGGAGAACCCGCGCCCATGGACCCCATCCTCGTCGGCAAGGCCGTCACCACCCCCGATGCGCTGCCGGCGAGCCAGGGCAAGGTCTGGCTGCAGCCGAAGTTCGGCAACCGCCACGGCCTGGTGGCCGGCGCCACCGGCACCGGCAAGACGGTCACCCTCACGACCATCGCCGAGGGCTTCTCGCGGATCGGGGTGCCGGTGTTCATGGCCGACGTGAAGGGCGACGTCGCCGGCCTCGCCGCAGCGGGCACGGTGAACGACAAGCTGCAGGCGCGGATCGCCGAGATCGGCATCGACGGCTACACCAGCGAGGCCAGCCCGGTGGTCTTCTGGGACCTGTACGGCAAGCTCGGCCACCCGGTGCGCAGCACCATCAGCGAGGTCGGGCCGACCCTGCTGGCGCGCATGCTCGAGCTCAACGACACCCAGTCGGGGGTGCTGGAGATCGCGTTCCGGGTCGCCGACGACAACGGCTGGCTGCTGCTCGACCTCGACGACCTGCGCGCCCTGCTCGGCCACGTCGCCGACAGCCGCAAGGACGTTTCGGGGAAGTACGGGCTGGTCAGCACGCAGTCGATCGGCGCGATCCAGCGCGCGATCCTGCAGATCGAGCAGCAGGGCGGCACGCTGTTCTTCGGCGAGCCGGCGCTGGAGCTGGCCGACCTCATGCGCACCACGCCCGACGGCCGCGGCGTCATCGGCATCCTCGCCGCCGACCAGCTGATCATGAAGCCGCGGCTGTACTCGAGCTTCCTGTTGTGGCTGCTGTCGGAGCTGTTCGAGCAGCTGCCCGAGGTCGGGGACCTCGACAAGCCCAAGCTCGTGTTCGTGTTCGACGAGGCCCACCTGCTGTTCGACGACGCGCCGCCGGCGCTGCAGCAGCGCGTGGAGCAGGTGGTGCGGCTGATCCGCTCCAAGGGCGTGGGCGTGTACTTCTGCTCGCAGTTCCCGGACGACGTGCCCGACGAGATCCTGGGCCAGCTCGGCAACCGCGTGCAGCACGCGCTGCGCGCGTTCACGCCGCGCGACCAGAAGGCGGTCAAGACCGCGGCCGAGACCTTCGTCGCCAATCCCGCGCTGGACGTGGCCAAGACGATCGGCCAGCTCGGCACCGGCGAGGCGCTGGTCTCGACGTTGCAGGACAAAGGCATACCGATGCCGGTCGAGAAGACCCTCGTCGCGCCGCCGCGCTGCCGCATGGGCTCGATCACCGACGCCGAGCGCGCGCAGGTGCGGGCAGGCAGTCCCGTCGGCAGCAAGTACGACAAGCCGCTCAACCGCGAATCGGCCGCCGAGCAGCTGGCCGTGCGCCGCGCCGAGCCCGGTGCAGCGCCGGACGCCGCGCCCAAGGGCGGCAAGCCCGCGCGCGCGGCCGACGACGACGGCGATCGCGGCGTCGGCGACGTGGTCAAGGATGCCCTGTTCGGCACCAAGCGCCGCCAGGGCATGATCGAGACCATGGCCAAGCAGACCGCGCGCACCGTCGGCAGCCAGGTCGGCCGGCGGATCCTGCGCGGCGTGCTGGGCAGCATCTTCGGCGGCAAGCGCTGACCGTCCCGACTTCTCCCAATGCGGAGCATCCGATGAACCATCGCCTCCTGTTCGCCACCCTCGCCGCCGCCCTGCTCGCCGCGGGCTGCAAGCCCTCCGGCGAAGCGGCCGCCCCCGCGGCCGCGCAGGCACCGGCCGCCGCGCCCGCCGAGGCCGGGCAGGCCGCCGCCGACGCGCACCCCACCGACGTGATCTCCGAGGTCGACAACGCGCCGGCGCCGGAAGGCCTGGACGTGCGTGCCTTCGCCGGCACGTTCGGCGGCACCCTGCCCTGCGCCGACTGCCCCGGCATCGACACCGCCCTCGAGCTGAAGGCCGACGGCACCTACGCCCTGCACCGGAAGTACCGGGAACGCGACGCCGCCTCCGACGGCGACGGCACCTGGACGGTGGAGGAAGGCGGCAGGCGCATCCGCCTGGACCCCAACAGCAAGCAGGACGAGGACAGCCTGTACGAGGTGGTCTCCAACGACGAGCTGCGCATGCTCGACGCCGACGGCAAGGCCATCGAGAGCGGGCTGGACTACGCCCTGCGCCGCCGCGTCGCCGCCAAGTAGCCGCGCGATGGGCCGCTGGCGCCCGCCCGGCGAAAGGAGCACCGCCCTGGTCACCCCGGGCGGCCATGCGCGCCTGAAGGCGGAGCTCGACGAGCTCTGGCGCCTGCGCCGGCCGGAGGTGGTGAAGGCGCTCGCCGCCGCCGCCGCCGAGGGCGACCGCTCGGAGAACGCCGAGTACACCTACCGCAAGAAGCAGCTCGGCGAGATCGACCGCCGCGTGCGCTACCTGAGCAAGCGCCTCGAGGTGCTGCGGGTCGTCGACGCGGCGCCGCCCGACCGCGGCGCGGTGTTCTTCGGCGCGTCGGTGGAAGTGGAGGACGCCGACAGCGGCCGGGCCGCGCGCTACCGCATCGTCGGACCGGACGAGACGGACGCCGCGCGCGGCTGGATCAGCATCGACTCGCCGCTGGCCCGGGCGATGCTGAAGAAGCGCGTCGACGACGAGTTCGAGGCGCAGCTGCCCGGCGGCGCGCGGCGCTTCTTCATCGCGGCGGTCGACTACGATGCGCCGGCCGGCTGAGGCCCGCGCTCAGATCCCGCCGTACCAGTCGTAGCCGCGGTCCTCCCAGTAGCCGCCGCGCCCGCCGGCGAGCGCCGCGTAGGCGTCGACGAGCTCGATGGTGTGCACGTACTTGGGCTGCTTGTAGCCGAGCTTGCGCTCGATGCGCATGCGCAGCGGCGCGCCGTTGGCGACCGGCACCGGGCCGCCGTTCATCGCGTAGGCCGCGATGGTCTGCGGGTGGCAGGCGTCCTCCAGGTCGACGCTTTCGTAGTAGCGGCTGCCGTCGCCGGCGAGGTCGTCGAAGCAGTGGAAGACCACGTAGCGCGCGCCGGGGCGCACCCGTGTGGCGTCGAGCAGGCGCGCCAGCGGCACCCCGGTCCAGCTGCCGATCACGCTCCAGCCTTCCACGCAGTCGTGGCGGGTGACCTGGGTGCGCGCGGGCAGCGCGCGCAGCGCTTCGAGCGTGAAGTCGAGCGGGCGCTCGACCAGCCCCCGCAGCTTGAGGCGATAGCCGGCAAAGCCGCCGGCCTTCAGCGCGAGGTATTCCGGCGTCCTCGGGTCGACCGAGCCGTTCGGGCGGAACACCGGCGAGATCATCGAGGCCGGGAATTCCCGCGCCAGCCGGTCGCCGGCCAGGAAACGCTGCACGCGCCGGTTGATCGGTTCCGCGGCGGCGAGCGCGTCCACGAAGCCTTCGCGGCGCGAGAGCGCGTCGCATCCACCCAGCAGGCTGGTGCCCAGCGCGGCGGTCGCGCCGCGCAGCAGGCGGCGACGCGCCGGCAGGACGGGTTCATCGGTCATGGGAATCGCTCCCGTCGTGGAAAGCCTCGCTGCGCACGGTCCGCGGCGGAACCTCCCGGACGCGGAAGCGCCCGGTCAGCATCGAGCGCATCTCGTTGACCGGGCCGGCGTACACCACCATCAGCACGTGCACGAGCGCGAACAGCACGAACAGCGCCATCGCGGCGAAATGCAGGGTGCGCGCCGACTGCCGGCCGCCGACCAGGGCCAGGAACCAGCCCATCGCGCCGTCCATCTGCGGCGACATCGACAGCCCGGTGAGCACGGCCAGCGGCGCCAGCACGAACACCACGCCCAGGTAGGCGAGCTTCTGCAGCGGGTTGTAGCGCAGCGCCTCCTCGCCCACCGGGTGGTGGAAACGCAGGTGGTCGCGGATCGAGCGCCCGATGCCGCGCCAGTCGCGGCGCCGCATCGCCAGGTCGCGCGACAGGTGCCGGCTGGCCAGCGACCAGGCGAGGTAGCAGGCGCCGTTGGCCACCCACAGCCAGGCGAAGAAGAAGTGCCAGCGCCGGCCGAGGGCCAGGCTGCGCCAGGACGGAACCATCGCCCAGCCCGGCGCCACCGCGGCCGTGGGCCTGCCGTCGGCGCCGGCGGAGACCCCCAGCACGCCGGTGGTGTCGAAGCGCGCGTCGCCGACCCGGGTCAGGCCGCGCAGCTCGCCGTCGCGCCGCACCGCCTGCGCGGCCAACAGCGGCGCGTCGAAGCGCGAGGCCTCGCCCCAGTACAGCGCCGGGTGCGCGTTGAGGATCTGCAGGCCGCTGCCGACCATCGCCAGCATGCAGCCCAGGTTGATCCAGTGCATCCAGCGCAGCGGCCAGCGGTGGCGCAGGACGGTCCGCCATGCTTCCCGGCCGGACGTCTCGGCAAGCGGGTTCGAGCCCATGGATGTCCTCCTTCACGGGAGGTTACGCCGCAGCGGGCCGAAGGGTTACGCCGGGCGTCGACGGCCGCTTCCGCGTGCCCGGTTCAGCGCCCGGGCGGCACCTGCGGCTCGTCGCGGACCAGTTCGAAGGCGCTGCCGTCGGCGACGATCGAGAAGTAGCCGGTGGTCGAGGTGAACGAGGACGCCGGGAAGCGGGTCCCGCGGTCGACCCGGCACAGCAACAGGGCCGCCGCGGCCGCGCACTGCAGGTGCGCCCGCTCCGGAACGCCGGGGAACATCGCGGCGGCATCCGCGGCGGACACCGGCTCGAGCCGGCGCGGCGCACCGTTGAACCAGCCGGTCCAGTGGTCGCCGGCGGCCTCGACCCGCAGCCCGCCATCCGGCCGGTCCTGCTCCGCCGCCTCTTCCCCCGCGGGCCGGTAGCTGCCGCTCAGCCCGTCCTGCGCCTGCGCCGCGGCAGGCAGCGCCAGCAGCGCCAGCAGGCATGTCGTCGGCACCCGCTTCACGGCGCGAGCGCCTCGCCGTACAGGTCGTGCTCGTCGCTGCCCATGATGCGCACGTCGACGAAGTCGCCGGGCCGCAGGCCGGCGTCGCGCCCGTCCTGGACCTGGACGAGGCCGTCGATCTCCGGCGCGTCGGCCATCGAGCGCGCGATCGCCAGCTCGCCGTCGACCGCGTCGACGATGCAGCGCTGCACGCTGCCGACCTTCGCCTCCAGCTTCGCGGCGGATATCTCCGCCTGGCGGGCCATGAAGCGCGCCAGGCGGTCCTGCTTCACGTCCTCGTCGACCGGATCCGGCAGGTCGTTGGCGCTCGCGCCCTCGACCGGCGAGTAGGCGAAGGCGCCGACGCGGTCGAGCTGCGCCTCGTCGAGGAAATCCAGCAGCTCGGCGAACTCGGCCTCGGTCTCGCCGGGGAAGCCGACGATGAAGGTGGAGCGGATGGCGATGTCCGGGCAGGTCCCGCGCCAGCGCTGGATGCGCTCGAGCGTCCTGTCCACCGCGCCGGGCCGCTTCATCAGCTTCAGGATGCGCGGGCTGGCGTGCTGGAACGGGATGTCGAGGTAGGGCAGCAGCTTCGGCGTCCCGTCCGCGGCGCGCTCGGCCATCAGCGGCACGATGTCGTCGACGTGCGGGTACGGGTAGACGTAATGCAGGCGCGTCCACGCGCCGAGCTCCGACAGCCCCTCGCACAGCGCCTTCATCCGGGTCTGGTAGGCCCTGCCCCGCCATTCGCGCTCGGCGTAGCGCACGTCGACGCCGTAGGCCGACGTGTCCTGCGAGATCACCAGCAGCTCGCGCACGCCGCCGCGCACCAGCTTCTCGGCCTCGCGCAGCACTTCGTCGACCGGGCGCGAGGCGAGGTCGCCGCGCATCGACGGGATGATGCAGAAGCTGCAGCGGTGGTTGCAGCCTTCGGAAATCTTCAGGTACGCGTAGTGGTGCGGGGTGAGCTTGACGCCGACGTCGTCCTCGGCCGCGCGGCGCGGGACCAGGTCGACGAACGGGTCGTGCCTGGGCGGCAGCGCGGTGTGCACCGCGCCCATCACGCTGGCGTAGTCCTGCGGGCCGCTGATCGACAGCACGCCCGGGTGCGCCTGCCGGATCACCTCCTCGCGCTTGCCCAGGCAGCCGGTGACGATGACCTTGCCGTTCTCGGCCATCGCCTCGCCGATCGCGTCCAGCGACTCGGCCACCGCCGAGTCGATGAAGCCGCAGGTGTTGACCACCACCACGTCGGCGGCGTCGTAGCTCTGGACGATGTCGTAGCCCTCGACCCGCAGCTGGGTGAGGATGCGCTCGGAATCGACCAGGGCCTTCGGGCAGCCGAGGCTGACGAAGCCGACCCGGGGGCCGGCGGCGGGAGACTGGGGCGTGGGCATGCGGCGCTGCGTGGCGTGAAGGCCGCCGATTATAGCGGTGGCGCTAGAATCGGCCCCTCCACCCGGAGCCCGGCCATGGGCGAGCGCGTCGCGATCGAGGTAGCCGGCATCGGCCGCGTGGGCGGCTGGGCGGCGCGGCCCGGCGAGGCGGCGCGCGGCGCGCTGGTGGTGGTGCAGGAGATCTTCGGCGTGAACGCGCACGTGCGCGCGGTGGCCGACGGCTATGCCCGCGACGGCTACCTGGCGCTGGCCCCGGCGTTCTTCGATCCGGTGGAACCGGACGTGGAGCTCGGTTACGACGAGACCGGCTTCCGCCGCGGCCGCGCGCTGGTCGGCGAGCTCGGCATGGACCGCGCGGTGGCGATCGTCGCCGCGGCCGAGGGCTGGCTGCGGCGGGAACTCGCCGCGGACGACGACACCGGCCACGACGGCGGATCGCGCGTCGGCGCGGTCGGCTTCTGCTGGGGCGGCACGGTCGCCTTCCTCGCCAATACCCGCCTGGGACTGCCGGCGGTGAGCTACTACGGCGCGCGCAACGTGGCCTATCTCGACGAAGCGCTGCGCGCGCCGATGATGTTCCACTTCGGCGGCCGGGACGCGGGCATCAAGCCCGCCGACATCGCCCTGCATCGCGAGAAGCAGCCCGGCGCCGAGGTGTTCACCTATCCGGACGCCGGCCACGCCTTCAACCGCGACGTCGACCCGAAGGCCTACGAGCCGGCCAGCGCCCGGCTCGCCCACCGCCGCACGCTCGGGCTGTTCGCGGGCGCGCTGCATTGACCCGATGGAGGCGGCGATGACGCGCAGGCCCGAATCCCACGACCGCTACGAGCTGCACCCGCAGCTGGCCGCCGACACCCATCCGGTGGCGGCGTTCCCGCTCAGCGAACTGCGGCTGATGGACGACAGCAACTATCCCTGGCTGGTGCTGGTGCCGCGCGCGGTCGACGCCCGCGAGCTGATCGACCTCGACGGCGCGCAGCGGCGCCAGCTCGGCGACGAGATCGACATGGCCTCGCGCCTGCTGCGCGACGCGTTCGCGCCGTTCAAGCTCAACGTCGCCGCGCTCGGCAACCTCGTGCCGCAGCTGCACGTGCACGTGATCGCGCGTTTCGAGCACGACCCGGCGTGGCCGGCGCCGGTCTGGGGCCGGGTCGCCGCCCGGCCGTACACGCCCGAGGCGCTGGTCGAACGCATCACCGCGCTCAACGAATACCTGCGGGCGTGAGGCCTGCGCTCCCATCCCCATCCATCCACCGGAGACGCCGCATGCACCCTGGTCGATCGTTGCTCCTTCCACTCGTGATCGCGGCCGCGCTGTTCGCGGGCTGCGAACGGCAGCCCTCGCCCGCCGCGACCCCGGCGGCGGATTCCGCGCAGGCGCAGCCGGCTTCCCGGAACGCCGGCGCGCAGGCCGGCGATCCGGCGTGGCAGCCCGCGGTCGACGCCTTCATCGAGGCCTGGTTCGAACACTTCCCGGTGTTCGCGGCCGGCGCCGGCAGGCACGAGTTCGACGGCGTGCTGCCGGACTACAGCGCCGACGGCCTCGGGGCGACGATCGCCTGGCTGCACGCGCAGCGCGACCGGATCGCGGCCTTCGGCGGCGCCGGCAAGCCCGCGCTCGACGACGTCCAGCGTTTCCAGCGCGACTACGTGCTGGCGGTGATCGACGGCCAGCTGTTCTGGCTCGAGGACTCCGGCTTCGCGCACAGCAATCCCGGCTTCTACGCCGGCGACCTGTCGCCGAGCATGTACCTCACCCGCCCCTACGCGCCGCTGCCGCAGCGCATGGCCGCCTTCGTCAAGTACCAGGAGGCGCTGCCCAGGGCGATCGGGCAGATCAAGGCCAACTTGCGCACGCCGCTGCCCGCCACCTACGTCGACCTGGGCGCCAACACCTTCGGCGGCTACGCCAGCTTCTTCCGCGACTCGGTGCCGGCGATCTTCGCCGGCGTCGAGGACGAGGCGCTGCAGGCGCGGTTCAAGGCCAGCAACGCGGCCGCGATCAAGGCCGCGCAGGACATGGCCGACTGGTTCGCGGCGCAGAAGGCGACCGCGACCCAGGATTTCGCGCTCGGCGCGGCGCGGTTCTCGAAGATGCTCCAGGCGACCGAGATGGTCGACGTCCCGCTCGACCGGCTCAAGGCGATCGGCGAAGCGGACCTGGCGCGCAACCTGGCCTCGCTCGAGGACGCCTGCGACCGGTTCGCGGCCGGCCAGCCGCTGAAGGCCTGCGTGGAGAAGGCCAACGCCGACAAGCCCGAGGGCGGTGCGGTCGAGGGCGCGCGCAAGCAGCTCGCCGGGCTGCGCCAGTTCATCCTCGACAAGGACCTGGTCAGCATCCCCGGCACCGAGCAGGCCAAGGTCGACGAGGCGCCGCCGTTCAACCGCTGGAACTTCGCCTACATCGAGATCCCGGGCCCCTACGAGAAGAACCTGCCGTCGGTCTACTACATCGCCCCGCCCGACCCGAAGTGGCCGAAGGCCGAGCAGGAGGCCTACATCCCCGGCAAGTACGACCTGCTGTTCACCTCGGCGCACGAGGTCTGGCCCGGGCACTTCCTGCAGTTCCTGCATTCCAACCGCGCCGACTGGAAGTTCGGCCAGCTGTTCGTCGGCTACGCCTTCGCCGAGGGCTGGGCGCACTACGCCGAGGAGATGATGTTCGACGCCGGCCTGGAGGGCGCCACGCCCGAGGTCCACATCGGCCAGCTGAGCAACGCGCTGCTGCGCGACGTGCGCTTCCTTTCCGCGATCGGCCTGCACACCGGCGGCATGACCGTCGCGCAGTCGGAGCGGATGTTCAGGGACAAGGCCTTCCAGGACCCGGGCAACGCCCGCCAGCAGGCCGCGCGCGGCACCTACGACCCGGCCTACCTCAACTACACGCTCGGCAAGCTGATGATCCTGCAGCTGCGCGAGGACTGGACCGCGTCGCGCGGCGGCCGCAAGGCGTGGAAGGGCTTCCACGATGCCTTCCTGGCCTTCGGCGGCCCGCCGATCCCGCTGGTGCGCGCGCAGATGATGGGCGGCGCGCCGGAGGCGAAGCTGTGGCAGCCGCCGGGCGCGACGCCG
>JAYRKR010000042.1:0-28161 GCA_041905645.1 Luteimonas sp. | reverse complement strand
CGGACGCCGCCGCCGCCGCCGCGGCCAGCGCCGCGAGCGCGGCGCAGGCGGCGCGGGCGGCCGCGACCGCCCCGCCGCCTCCGCCGCCACCGGTACCGGTCGCACCGGCCGACGCCGCGGCGGCGCAGCCGCAGGTGACGTTCCACTCGCTGCCGCCCGATTCCGTGGTCGGCGCCTACCGGGTCGATTTCGCGGCGATGGACGCCAACCGCGACGGCAGCATCAGCCGCAGCGAGGCGAAGTCGAACCCGACGCTCACCGCCGAGTTCGATGCCGTCGACAACAACCACAACGGCCGGCTCAGCCGCGAGGAACTGTCCGGCTGGATGTGAACTGGCTGGATGTGAACCGCGGCGCGCGCGGCCCGCGCGGGAAGCCACCGCGCCGCGCATCGCGCCGGCACCGCCCTTGGGCGCCGCGATCCGGTGGCGCCACAACGTGAGGAATCCCCCATGAAGAAGATGCTCGAGAAACGACTGCTGGCGCTTGCCGTGTTCGCCGCCATCGCCTGCAGCGCGCAGGCCCAGGACGAGAATGCGAACGATCCGGCGCAACAGGCCGTCCAGGCCGAACAGGCGCAGCAGCAAACAACGGACGCGATGCAACAGGACGCGCCGCCACCGCCGCCCGCGCCGGAAGCCCCGCCCCCTGCCTCGCCGATCCCGCCACCGCCCGCGGCGCCCGCACCGCCGCCGCCCGACGCACCGGTACCGCCCCCGCCGCAGGATGCCGGAATGCCGCCGCAAGCGCCGCCCGCGCCCACCGACGTGCCGCCGGCTCCGGACGTCGCCGCACCCGCACCACCGATGGCGGCGACGCCTCCGGCCGCAGCCGAGCCCGCACCGGCCGCCGGCGCCGCGCAGGCGACCGTGCGCTCGGTGCCGCCCGATTCGGTGGTCGGCGAATACAAGATCGACTTCGCCACGATGGACGCCAACGGCAACGGCAGCATCAGCCGCAGCGAGGCGAAGTCGAACGCGACGCTCACCGCGGAGTTCGACGCCGTCGACAACAACCACGATGGCAAGCTCGACAAGCAGGAACTGGCGGGCTGGATGTAAGGGACGACAGGACTCGCACGCAAGACGGAAGCCCCGCGATCGCGGGGCTTCCGCATTTGCGGCTCCTGCGGGTCAGAGCCCCGCGGCGCGCCTCCACAGCGCACCGGCCACCGGCGGCAGCCGTCCGGCAAGCCCGAGCAGCGGTCCGCGCAGCAGGCTGCGGTGCATGCCCTCGCTGGAGAACAGACGGTTGATGCCGTCGAAGGCGTGCGCGGCGAGCGCGTTCTCGCTCGCACGGGTGCGCGCCCAGCGCGCGAGGCGGTGCGGCGACGCCCAGTCGATGCGGCGCGCCAGCGCGCCGGCGACCACGTCGCGCAGCGCGGCCACGTCGCGCAGGCCGAGGTTGACGCCCTGCCCCGCCAGCGGATGCACCACGTGCGCCGCGTCGCCCACCACCAGCACGCGGCCGAGCACCTGCGAGCGCGCCAGCTGCCGCCGCAGCGGGAACGCGGCGCGCTTCGACGCCGGCCGCATCGTCCCCAGGCGCGCGTCGAAGGCGCGCGTCAGCGCATGCGCGAACGCCTCGTCGTCGAGCGCGAGCACCTCCGCCGCGCGCGCATCGGGCAGTGTCCAGACGATCGAGCTGCGGCCGTCGGCGAACGGCAGCACCGCCAGCGGCCCGGTCGGCAGGAAACGCTGCCAGGCGGTGTCCTCGTGCGGCCGCTGCGTTTCGATGTACGCGACCACGCCGCGCTGGCCGTAGTCGTGGCGCGCGACCTCGCCGCCGGCCAGGCGGCGCAGGGTCGATTCGGCGCCGTCGGCCGCCACCGCCAACCGCGCATCGAGGCGGCCACCGTCGTCCAGGCGCAGGCGCACGCCGTCGTCGTCCTGCTCGAACGATTCCACCCGCGCGGGCGCGCCCACGTCCCCGCCGGCGCGCGGCAGCGCGGCCCACAGGCGGTCGACCAGCAGGCCGTGCTCGACGATCCAGCCGAGCTCGCCGCGGCCGAGCGCGTCGGCGTCGAACGCGAGTTCGCCGCCGCCGGCGGCGTCCCACACCCGCATCCGCCGATACGGCTGCGCACGCGCGTCGCGGACGTCGCGCCACGCGCCGAGCGAATCGAGCAGCGCCGCGTTGTCCGGCGCGAAGGCGTAGACCCGCAGGTCGGGGCGCTCCGGTGACCAGCGCGCGGGCTCCGCGGCCTCGACCAGCGCGACCTCGAGCCCGAGCCCGGCCAGCGCCAGCGCGCCGGCCGCCCCGACCACGCCGCCGCCGACCACCGCCACGTCGATGCGCGCGCGGCGATTCATGGCGCGGCTTCCCTGCACAGCGCCGGCACGTCGCCGCGATAGCCCATCGCGCCGCCGACCAGCCGGCCCTGTGCCGACGGCAGGCGGTCGAGCGCCAGCAGGCCCAGGCTGCGCAGCGGGCGCAGCAGCGGCGCGTCGTCGGCGGTCAGCCGCGCCAGGCCGTGGGTCATGTCCAGGGTGCGCCCGCGATCGCCGGCGCGCCGCTCGGCGTACGCCGCCAGCAGGCCGGCGTCGCCCGGATCGCCGCCGCGCGCTTCGACCAGTTCGGCCAGGGTCAGCGCGTCGCGCAAGCCGAGGTTGAAGCCCTGCGCGCCGATCGGGTGCAGCGTCTGCGCGGCATTGCCGACCAGCACCGCGCGCGGCGCGACGGTCCGCCGCGCCACCACCCGGACCAGCGGATAGGCGCTGCGCGCGCCGACGGACAGGAAGCGCCCGGCGCGCCAGCCGAAGGCGTCCTGCACGCGCGCGAGGAACCCGGCATCGGACAGCGCCCGCACCGCGTCCGCCTGGTCGCGCGCGACGCCGTGGACGAGGCCGAAGTGGCGGTCGCCGCGCGGCAGCAGCGCGGTCGGGCCGTCGTCGCCCAGCCGTTCCCAGGCCGTGCCGTCGGGCGCGCGCGTCGTGCGCAGGCGGGCGACGAACAGGGTCTGCAGGTAGTCGTGCTCGTCGACATCGATGCCCAGCGCCTCGCGCACGCCGCTGCGCGTGCCGTCGGCGGCGACCAGCAGGCGCGCGCGCAGCTCGTGCTCGCCCGCGTCGTCGGCGATGCGGATCGTGCGCGCGCCGTCGCCCGCCGCGCCCAGGCCGACGAAGCGCGCCGGGCGGTAGCGGGTGAGCCGCGTCAACCCGGCCAGGCGGGTTTCCAGCGCGTCGCCGAAGTCGCGCGCGACCACCACCCGGCCGAACGCCTCGCGCCCGTAGTCGGCCGCCGCCAGCCGCAGGCGGCCGAAGTCGCCGCGACGGCTGGCGTGGATGCGGGCGATGGCGCCGGTGGGCGCGCGCAGCGCCTGCATCACCCCCAGCGCCCGCAACGCGTTGACGGTGGCGTCGGCGAAGCTCAGGTTGCGCTCGTCGAACACCGCCGGCAGCGTGCCGGCCGGCGTCGCCTCGACCATCCCGACGTCCAGGCCGAGCCGGTCCAGCGCGATCGCCAGGCTCGCCCCGACCAGGCCGCCGCCGACGATCGCCACGTCGTGCACGGAGGCGTGCCCACGCCCTGGCACGCCGGGCGACGCGGGTTCCCGCGGCGGGAGAAGGTCGGACATTGCGCTATGCTAACGGCTCTGCAGGCACCGATGCGCAACGCAATGAACCGACCCGCCTCCGACTCGCTGTTCGCCCCCGGCCCGCTGGTGCTGGCCGCCATGATCGTGGCCGCGGCCATGAGCCGCCTGCTGCCGCACCCGCCGAACTTCTCGCCGCTCGAGGCGATCGCCCTGTTCGGCGGTGCGTACTTCGCGTCGAAGCGCTGGGCGCTGCTGGTGCCCCTGGCGGCGATGCTCGCCTCCGACCTAGTGCTCGGCGCGCGCCTCGGCGGCACCTACCTGGAGTACTTCACCACCAGCGCCTACCTGCCGAGCCTGATCGCCAACTACGCCTGCGTGATCCTGATCGCGTGGATGGCCTTCGGCCTGCGCGGCAAGGTCGGCGGCGGGCGCGTGCTCGGCTATTCGCTGGCCGGGTCGGTCGTGTTCTTCCTCGTCAGCAATTTCGCGGTGTGGCTGACCGCCCATGTCGTCGCCGGCTACCCGGCCTGCAACGCGGGCCTGCTGCCGTGCTACGCGGCGGGGATCCCGTTCTTCCAGTGGACCGTGCTCGGCACCCTGTCCTATGCGGCGCTGCTGTTCGGCGGCTTCGCCTTGCTGCGTCGCCAGGTCCCGGCGCTGCGCCCGCAGACGGTGTGAAGGCTGCGACCGGTGATGGGTGACGGATCCGTGCCGCGAAGCGCACACCCCTGACCCGACCCGACCACCGATCGCGGCAGCCGAGCGTCCGATGGGCAACCGCCTCTCGAAGATCTACACCAGGACCGGCGACGACGGCACCACCGGCCTGGGCGACGGCAGCCGCGTGGCCAAGGACTCGGCGCGCGTCGCCGCCTACGGCACGGTGGACGAGGCCAACTCGACGATCGGCCTGCTGCTCGCCGCCGACGTGCCGGACGACGTCCGCGAGCTGCTGACCACCGTGCAGCACCAGCTCTTCGACCTCGGTGGCGAGCTGTGCATCCCAGGCCACGCGGCGATCGAGGACGCCGACGTCGAGCGCCTGGAGCGGCACCTGGACCACTACAACGAGGCGCTGCCGCCGCTGAAGGATTTCATCCTGCCCGGCGGCGGCGAGGCCGCGGCGCGCTGCCACGTCGCGCGCACCGTGGTGCGGCGCGCCGAGCGCGAGACGGTCGCGCTGTCGCGCCAGGACGCGATCCGGCCGCAGGCGATCCGCTACCTCAACCGGCTTTCGGACCTGTTGTTCGTGCTCGCGCGCGTGCTGGCGCGCGCCGGCGGCCACGGCGAAGTGCTCTGGCAGCACGAACGCCGCCGCTCCTGATCCCGGCCGCGGATCCGTCGCGCAGCCGGCGCCATGGCATTTCCCGTCTTCACCCACCCGGCCTGCCTGGCCCACGACACCGGGCCCGGCCACGCCGAGCGGCCGCAGCGCCTGGGCGCGGTGATCGAGGCGCTGCGCGAGGGCTTCGACGACATCGACTGGCGCGAGGCGCCGCGCGCCAGCCGCGGCCAGCTGCTGCGCGTGCACGACGAGGCCCTGCTGCGCGCAGTGCTCGAAACCCGGCCCGGCCAGCGCATCGACCTGGATCCCGACACCGTGCTCTCGCCCGGCTCGGCCGAGGCGGCGCTGCGCGCAGCCGGCGCCGGCGTGGCCGCGGTCGACGCGGTGATGGCGGGCGATGCGACGACGGCCTTCTGCGCGGTGCGCCCGCCCGGCCACCACGCCACCCGCGCCCTGCCGATGGGCTTCTGCCTGTTCAACAACGTCGCCGCCGCGGCCGCCCATGCGCTGGAGGCGCATGGCCTGGCGCGGGTCTCGATCGCCGACTTCGACGTCCACCACGGCAACGGCAGCCAGGACATCTTCGCGGCCGAGCCGCGCGTGCAGTACCTGAGCTCGCACCAGTGGCCGCTCTATCCGGACTCCGGCCAGGTCGACGAGCGCGGCGTCGGCAACGTCTTCAACGCACCGCTTGCGCCGGGCACCGGCAGCCGCGGCTTCCGCGCCGCCTGGGAGGACCGCCTGCTGCCGGCGATCGACGCCTTCCGGCCGCAGCTCCTGCTGGTCTCGGCCGGGTTCGACGCGCACTGGCGCGACCCGCTGGCGCAGCTGCAGCTCGACGCCGAGGACTATGCCTGGCTGACCGGCGGGCTGCGCCGGCTCGCCGACCGCCACGCCTCGGGGCGGCTGGTGTCGACCCTGGAAGGCGGCTACGACCTCCAGGCGCTGCGCGAATGCAGCGCCGCCCACGTCGCGGCGCTGCGGTAGCGCGATCGCCCTCGGGGCGACGCCGACGATCGCGTCTTTTCCTCGGCGGTGGAGGCCTGTCGCGCCCGTCATCGCGGCGGCGAAGGCGCCTTGTTCAGCTGCGGTTGCGGGGCTTTCACCAGGTGCTCACGCCGCATGCCCGGCGGCTGAAGGCCGTCCGGCGGCCGCATTGCCGCTGGGCAGGCGATCCGGCAAGCTAGCGGCCGCTTTCGTCGAACGGATGCCCGCGTGCGCCCTGTTTTCCGCCTGCTGCCGTTGCCGCTGTGCATCGCCCTTTCGCTGACCGCCCAGGCAGACGACGACCGCCCGGAAAACTGGTCGCTGTGCCCGGTGCAGGACGCGGTGCCGCTGTTCCCCGACGCGCAGCCGCCGGTCGGCTCACCGGAGGACCGCGAAACGCAGGACACCGACCTGGCCTGCGACAGCACCGAGGGCGTCATGGGCGGGACGGTGCTGTGCCGGGGCGACGTGACGCTCCGACGCGGCGACCAGTACCTGCACGCCGACAACCTGCGCTTCGACCAGAAGACCAACCAGTACGACGCCGAGGGCAACGTCCAGTACCAGGACTCGAGCATGCGCATGGTCGCCGAGCGCGCGCACGGCAACCAGGACACCGACACCCACCAGGTCGACCACGTCCGCTACCAGCTCACCGAGCGGCGCGGCAACGGCGGCGCCGACAGCATCCGGATGAACGGCACCAAGGGCGCGCTGCTCGAGTCGAGCTATTCCACCTGCCCGCCCGAGGACCGGCACTGGGAGCTGCGCGCGCAGCGCATCGACATCGACACCGATTCCGGCTTCGGCACCGCGCGCAACGCCACGATCCGCGTCGGCAAGGTGCCGGTGCTCTACATGCCGTGGTTCAAGTTCCCGATCGACGACCGCCGCGTCACCGGCCTGCTGTACCCCAACATCGGCCAGTCCGGGCGCAACGGCTTCGACTGGCGCCAGCCGATCTACCTGAACCTCGCGCCGAACTACGACATGACCCTGACGCCCAGGCTCATGACCAAGCGCGGCCTGATGCTGGACACCGAGTTCCGCTACCTCACCCCCACCGGGCGCGGGCAGCTCGACGTCGGCTACCTGCCTTCGGACGACCTGACCAGCCGCGAACGGGACGAGGAAACGGCCGAGTTCCTCCAGAACGGCTACCCGCTCGACAACCGCCGCGACGAGGACCGCGGCCGCTTCCGGTTCGTCGGCAGGCAGAACATCGACAGGCACTGGCAGGCGCGCGCCAACCTCAACTGGATCAGCGATCCGCGCTACTACGAGGACCTGAACAACAACATCAACTCGCTCTCCAACTACCGCGTCAACAGCGACATCGGCGTCTACGGCCGCGGCCGCTGGTGGGACGCGGGGCTGATGGCCGACTACTACCAGCTGGCCGACTACACCCTGCGCGAGACCTCGCTGCCCTACTACCGGCTGCCGCGCGCCTACTTCAACTGGGAGCAGCCGCTGGCGCGCTGGTTCACCACCGGCGTCAACGCCGAGGCCGCGCGCTTCCAGCACGTCGACGCCGACGCGATGCCGGGCGGCAGCCGCCTGGACCTCAAGCCCTACGTGAGCATGCCGCTGGCCGGCGCTGCCTGGTACGTCACCCCGACCCTGGCCTACCGCTACACCGGCTACCAGCTCGACAACGACCTCGCGGCGAAGCTCGCCCCGGCGAACGGCGAGCCCGAAACCTCTCCCAGCCGCAGCATGCCGATCGCCTCGCTCGACGCCGGGCTGTACTTCGACCGCCGGGTCAAGTTCCGCAGCGAGGACTACGTCAACACCCTCGAGCCGCGGCTGTTCTACCTCAACGCGCCCTATCGCAACCAGGACGACCTGCCGATCTTCGACACCGGGCCGATGACCTTCAGCTGGGGCCAGCTGTTCCGCGACAACCGCTTCTCCGGCGCCGACCGCCAGACCGACGCCAACCAGCTCACCATGGCCGTCACCAGCCGCCTGATCCGCGAGTCCGACGGGCGCGAGAAGCTGTCCGCGAGCCTCGGGCAGATCCGCTACTTCCGGGACTCGCGGGTGGGCCTGTCGCCCAGCAGCGAACCGGTGGAAAGCGGTCGCTCGGCCTGGGTCAGCGACGTCAGCTACGCCGTCAACGACCGCTGGAACATCGGCGTCTCCTACCAGTGGGACCCGAAGTACCGCCGCGAGGACCTCGCCAGCTTCCGCACGCGCTACCTCGTCGGCGACGACGGCATCGTCAACCTCAGCTACCGCTACCGCCGCAACGCCACCAGCGGCGACGACCTGCTGGAGCAGGTCGACCTCTCCTTCCTCTATCCGGTCAGCCCGTCCTGGAGCCTGGTCGGCCGCTACTACTACTCGCTGCAGGACCACCAGCTGCTCGAGGGCATCGCCGGCGTGCAGTGGGACAGCTGCTGCCTGGCCGCGCGCCTGGTCGCGCGCCGCTACGTGCGCAACCGCACCGGCGACCTGAACGACGCCATCCAGCTCGAGATCGAACTCAAGGGGCTGGGGGCCGCCGGGCCCGACATGGAAGGCCGCCTGCGCCGTGCTATCCTCGGCTATTACCGCGAGGACCTCTACCTCGTGCCGCCGCCCGAAGTGCGCAGTGGCGACGACGACGACAGTTCCGACGAGCTCCCATGAAGACCATCCCCGCCCTCTTCCTCGCGGCCGCGCTGCTGGCCGCTTCCCCCGCGTTCGCCCAGCAGGTGCAGCCGCTCGACGGCATCGTCGCGGTCGTCGACGAGGACGTCATCCTGCAAAGCGAGCTCGACCGCGCGCTCAACAACATCCTGGCCCAGTACGCCGGCCGCGAGGACCAGCTGCCGCCCCGCGACGTGCTGCAGCGGCAGGTCATCGAGCGCCTGGTCCTCGTGCACCTGCAGACCGCGCGCGCGGCCGACACCGGCGTGCGGGTCAGCGACGAGGAAGTCGACGGCGCGATCTCCAACATCGCCGCGCAGAACAAGCTGAGCCCGGACCAGCTGCGCCAGCAGCTCGCCCGCGACGGCATGTCCTACGACGACTTCCGCAGCTCGCTGCGCGAC
Source organism: Luteimonas sp. (assembly GCA_041905645.1). Lineage (GTDB taxonomy): Bacteria > Pseudomonadota > Gammaproteobacteria > Xanthomonadales > Xanthomonadaceae > Luteimonas. Next base: position 19,310 of record JAYRKR010000042.1, on the reverse strand, counting down.
GAACTGATGACCCAGCGGCTGCGCCAGCGCTTCGCGCAGAGCCGGATCAGCGTCAGCGAGGCCGAGGTCGACGCCGCGCTCGCCGCGCAGAACGGCGAGCAGTACCACCTCGCGCACATCCTGGTGGCACTGCCGGACGGCGCCACGCCCGAGCAGATCGCCACCGGCCAGCAGAAGGTCGACGGCGTCAAGGCGCTGCTCGACCGGGGCGAAATGACCTTCTCCGCCGCCGCCGTGCGCTACTCCGACAGCCCCAACGCGCTGGAAGGCGGCGACCTGGGCTGGCGCACCCTCGACGAGATCCCGGCGGCGTTCGCCAACACCATCCGCACGCTGCAGAAGGGCCAGGTCATCGGCCCGATCCGCGGCCCGAGCGGCTTCCAGCTGCTGCAGCTGGTCGACACGCGCAGCGCGGACGCCGGCGCGGGCGCGGACCAGAACGTCACCCAGTTCCAGGCCCGCCACATCCTGGTGCGCGCCGGCGGCGACGACGCCGAGGCCAAGGCGAAGATCGACACCCTGCGCGCGCGCATCGCCGGCGGCGCGGACTTCGCACAAGTCGCCAAGGAAAGCTCCGAGGACGCCTTCAGCAAGGACAACGGCGGCGAGCTGGGCTGGTTCACGCAGGACCAGTTCGGACCGGAATTCGGCGCCCAGGTCGCCGGCCTGCAGGACGGCCAGGTGTCCGCGCCGTTCAAGACCCAGGCCGGCTGGCACATCGTCCAGCGCGAGGCCAGCCGCCAGGTCAGCGCCACCGACGACAACCGCCGCGCGCAGATGCGCGAGCGGATCGGCCAGCGCAAGCTCGAGGACGAGTGGAACCGCTACCTGCGCGAGCTGCGCGGCGAAGCCTACGTCGACATCCGCATCGGCGCCGGTGCCGGCGCATCCGACGCCACGCCGGCACCCGCGACCACCGCGCCCGCGACGCCGGCGCCCGCCGCGACGCCGGACACCAGCGGCGGCTGAGGTGGCGCGTCCCCGGCTGGCGCTGGTCCCGGGAGAGCCGGCCGGCGTCGGGCCGGAGCTGTGCGTCCGCGCGCTGCAGCGCGCGCATGAGGCCGACATCGTCGCCTTCGGCGATCCCGGCGCCCTGTCGCGCGCGGCCGCCGCGCTCGGTCTGCCGCTTGCCGTCGGCGACGACGCGCCGACCGCACCCGGCCGGGTCCGCATGGTCGCCGTTCCCGATGCGGTCGCCGTGGAGTTCGGCAGGCCCGACCCGCGCAACGCGCCGTCGGTGGTCGCCGCGCTGGAAGCCGCGGCCGCGGCCTGCCTGGCCGGCGAATTCGACGGCCTGGTGACCGGACCGGTCCACAAGGCCGCGATCAACGCCGGCGGCATCGCCTATACCGGCACCACCGGGCTGCTCGCGCGCCAGGCCGGGCGCGAGGTGGTGATGATGCTGGCCAACGACGTCGTCCGCGTCGCCCTGGCGACGACCCACCTGCCGTTGCGCGAAGTGGCGGACGCGATCGCCATCGACGGCCTGGAACGCACGCTGCGCATCCTGCACGCCGCGCTGCGCGGGGATTTCGGCATCGACGCGCCGACGATCGCGGTGCTCGGCCTCAACCCGCACGCCGGCGAGTCCGGGCACCTGGGCCGCGAGGAGATCGACGTGATCGAGCCCGCGCTGGAGCGGCTGCGCGGCGAAGGCATGCGCCTGCACGGCCCGCTGCCCGCCGACACCGCCTTCCTGCCCGCGAAGCTCGCCGGCTTCGACGCGGTGCTGGCGATGTACCACGACCAGGGCCTGCCGGTGCTCAAGTACAGCGGCTTCGAGCGCGCGGTCAACCTGACCCTCGGCCTGCCCTACCCGCGCGTGGCGGTCGACCACGGCACCGCGCTCGAGCTCGCGGGCAAGGGCCTGGCCGATCCTTCCAGCCTGCTCGCCGCGATCGACGCCTGCACGCGGCTGGCGAGCCGCCGCGCCGCGGCGCGCGCGCAGGGAATCCGCGCGTGAACGACGACGCGACGATGCCGGAGATCGGCTGGGACGACTTCGCGAAGGTGGAGCTGCGCGTGGGCCGCGTGCTGTCGGCCGAGCCGTTCCCGCAGGCGCGCAAGCCCGCCTACGTCCTGCGCGTCGACTTCGGCCCCGCCATCGGCGTGCGCAAGTCCAGCGCCCAGGTCACCGCGCACTATCGCCCGGAGGAGCTGGTCGGCCGGCTGGTGGTCGGCGTGGTCAACTTCCCGAAGAAGCAGATCGGCCCGCTGATGTCCGAATGCCTGGTCACCGGCTTCCACGACGCCGACGGCAAGGTCGCGCTGTGCGTGCCCGACCGCGACGTGCCGCTCGGGACCAAGCTGCTGTGAGCGACGACCGCTTCCGCGAGCCGGCGAAGAAATCCCTCGGCCAGCACTTCCTGCACGAGCGCGGCGTGGTCGACCGGATCCTCCTGGCGGTCGATCCGAAGCCCGGCGACCGCCTGGTCGAGATCGGCCCCGGGCAGGGCGCGATGACCTTCCCGCTGCTCGACCGCCACGGCGCGCTGACCGCGATCGAGTTCGACCGCGACCTGCTCGGCCCGCTCGCCGCCGCGGCGCGCGCGCACGGCGAGCTGGCCCTGGTCCACGCCGACGTGCTCGACGTCGACTTCACCGCGCTGGCCGCGGGCGCGCCGATCCGCCTGGTCGGCAACCTGCCCTACAACCTGTCCTCGCCGATCCTGTTCCACGCCCTCGACCACGCCGCGGCAATCCGCGACATGCACTTCATGCTGCAGAAGGAGGTCGTCGACCGCGCCGCGGCCGCGCCCGGCAGCAAGGTCTACGGCCGGCTGAGCGTGATGCTGCAGGCCTACTGCGAGGTGACGTCGCTGTTCACCGTCGGGCCGGGTGCGTTCCGGCCGCCGCCGAAGGTCGACTCGGCGGTGATGCGGCTGGTGCCGCGCGACCCCGCGTGCCTCGGCATCCGCGACCGCGCCCGTTTCGCCGCGGTGGTGCGCGCCGCCTTCGGCCAGCGCCGCAAGACCATGCGCAACGCGGTGCGCGAGGTCTGCGACGAGGCGACGCTGCGCGCCGTCGGCATCGACCCGCAGGCCCGCGCCGAGCAGCTGGCCGTTGCGGATTTCGTGCGCCTGGCGAACGCGCCGGCGGCAGCCTAGCCCGGCGGCCCGCCCGCCGTTCGCGCCGCGGCGCGTGCAGCCGGCGCCTCCCGTGGCGCGCCGGCCGATCGCGCGCCGGCGGACCTCGGGACGGACCCGGCGCGCCTTGCGAACCACGGCGTCGCCGCGTAGTCCAAGCGTTCACCGCCAGCCCTTACACTGTCGCCATGGACGAAACCTCGGACTACACCCTCGAGATCCAGATCGCGACCCGCTTCCTCGACGAGGAATCGGCCCCCGAGGACGACCGCTACGTGTTCGCCTACACCATCCGCATCCGCAACCTGGGGCGCCTGCCGGCGCAGCTGCTGGCGCGGCACTGGGTGATCACCGACGCCGACGGCAAGGTCGAGGAGGTGCGCGGCGAGGGCGTGGTCGGCGAACAGCCCCGGATCGAGCCGGGCGAGCAGTTCACCTACACCTCGGGGGCGGTGCTGCGGACCTCGGTCGGCACGATGGAAGGCAGCTACGACATGGTCGGCGACGACGGCACGCACTTCGATGCGCCGATCCCGCCGTTCACGCTGTCGGTCCCGCGGACCCTGCATTGATGGGCGGCGCGATGGGGGCGGGATGAGCGTCTGGGCGATCGGCGACCTGCAGGGATGCCTCGGGCCGACCCAGCGGCTGCTCCAGAAGATCCGCTTCGATCCGGCGCAGGACCGGCTGTGGTTCTGCGGCGACCTGGTCAACCGCGGCGGCGAGTCGCTGGAGACGCTGCGCCTGGTGCATTCGCTGCGCGCCAACGCGCTGACGGTGCTGGGCAACCACGATCTCTCGCTGCTGGCCATCGCCGAGCGGCGCGAGGAGGAGCAGCGCAAGGTCAACCCGGACCTGCAGCGGGTGCTGTTCGCGCCGGACCGGGACGCCATGCTCGACTGGCTGCGCGCGCAGCCGCTCCTGCACGTCGACCGCGAACTGGGCTGGATGATGGTGCATGCGGGCCTGGCACCGCGGTGGACTACGCAGATGGCGGAGAAGCACGCGCGCGAGGTCGAGGCCAAGCTGCGCGACGGCAGCCACCGCAAGCTGTTCAAGCAGATGTACGGCGACCGCCCGGCGTGGTCGCCAGGGCTCAAGGGGCTGGACCGCGACCGCGCGATCATCAACGTCTTCACCCGGATGCGCTACTGCACGCCGCGCGGCCGCATCGCGTTCGAGGAGAAGAACGCGCCCGGCACCCAGCAGCCGGGCCTGTACCCGTGGTACGAGGTGCCCGGCCACGCCGGCCGCGACCTGAAGATCGTCTGCGGCCACTGGAGCGCGCTGGGCCTGTTCATCGGCCACGGCGTGCACGCCATCGACACCGGCGCGGTGTGGGGCGGCAAGCTCACCGCGCTGCAGCTGGACACCGAGGACGTGCGCATCGTGCAGGTGCCCGGCCGCGACATCTCGGCTCCCGTGCCCGCCGCCCGTCCCCGCTGACGGCGGCATCGCGAGGGCTGGCCGGGTCGCGCGCCGCAGGCCGTTTCCCGTCAGGTGCGGGTGCCGGGCCGCGACAGCCGGCCGCGCCGCCGAAGCCGCGCAAGCCCCGGGGCGAAACGGCGACGCCATGGGTCGCGGCGGGGTGCGAACCCCAACTGCCGGATGGGTGGAAACCGCGAACCGATGTCGTTCCTGGCCGAGCTCCGCAGGCGCAAAGTCTTCCAGGTCGCGATCGGATACCTGGCGGCGGCCTGGCTGCTGGTGCAGGTCACGGCCACCATCCTTCCCGCGTTCGACCTGCCGATCTGGGCGCTGCGCTTCGTCGTCCTGCTGTTCGCCCTGGGCTTTCCCATCGCCGTGCTGATGGCGTGGGCGCTGGAACTCACACCCGAAGGCGTGAAGCTCGACGTGGGCACCCCGGGCGGCAAGCGCATGCTCGCGATCGCGGCGGTGCTGATGACCGTCGCGGTCGGATGGTTCTTCCACGGCCAGGTGTCGCCGACGCCGCATCCCGCGGCCGCCGCGCAGGCTGCCTGCGGGAAGACCGGCCTGCCGCCGCCGGGCGAAAGCGAAGCGCTGGGCATCGACCGGATCCGCGCGCAGTCGTCGAGCCGTCAGGCGCGTTCGTAGTCGACGAACTCGAACGCGAACTCGTTGCGCGCGCCGGCCGGATGCGCCTCGCGCGACAGCTCGCGCCATTCACCCGGGTCGAAACGCGGGAAGAAGGCATCCGCATCCGCCACCGCGGTATCGACGAAGGTGAGGTGCATGCGGCCGGCCCGCGGCAGCGCCAGCGCGAACACCTCGCCGCCGCCGATCACGCACAGTTCCGCGGCCTGCTCCAGCCCGGCGACGGACAGCGCCTTCTCCGGCGATTCCACGGCCTGCATGCCGCCGAACGGCACGCGTCCGGTTCGCGTCAGCACGAGGTTCAAGCGCCCCGGCAGCGCGCGCCCCAGCGATTCCGCGGTCCTGCGCCCCATCAGCACGGGCTTGCCCAGCGTCAGCGCCTTGAATCGCCTGAGGTCGTCGGACAAGTGCCACGGCAACGCGTTGCCCTTGCCGATGGCGAAGTTCCGGTCGAGCGCGGCGACGAGCGAAACGATCACACCGCCACCGGCGCCTTGATCGCCGGATGCGGCTCGTAGCCCTCGATCGCGATGTCGTCGTAGGTGAACCCGAGGATGTCGCGCACTTCCGGATTGAGCCGCAGCGCCGGCAGCGGGCGCGGCGCGCGGGAGAGCTGCTCGCGCGCCTGCTCGTAGTGGTTCGAATACAGGTGCGCGTCGCCGAGCGTGTGCACGAAATCGCCGACGCCCAGGCCGGCGACCTGCGCCACCATGTGGGTGAGCAGCGCGTAGCTGGCGATGTTGAACGGCACGCCCAGGAAGATGTCGCCGCTGCGCTGGTAGAGCTGGCAGCTGAGCCTGCCGTCGACCACGTAGAACTGGAACAGCGCGTGGCACGGCATCAGCGCCATCCTCGGCAGGTCGGCGACGTTCCAGGCGCTGACGATCAGCCGGCGCGAATCCGGGTTGCGCCGGATCTCGTCCACCACCCACTTGATCTGGTCGACCTCGCCGCCGTCGGCGCCGGCCCAGCGCCGCCACTGCTTGCCGTAGACCGGGCCGAGCTCGCCGTCCGCGTCCGCCCATTCGTCCCAGATGCTGACCCTGTTGTCCTTCAGGTAGGCAATGTTGGTCTCGCCCTTCAGGAACCACAGCAGCTCGTGCACGATCGAGCGCAGGTGCAGCTTCTTGGTCGTGACCAGCGGAAACCCTTCGTCGAGGTCGAAGCGCATCTGCCAGCCGAACACGCTGCGCGTGCCGGTGCCGGTGCGGTCCGGCTTCTCCGCGCCGTGCTCGAGCACGTGCCGCAGCAGGTCGAGGTACTGCCTCACGCCGTGCCCTCCGCGTCCGGCCGCGGCTCCAGGGTCGGCGAGCGCCGCGACTTCCAGAGCCAGAACAGCCCCAGCAGCACCAGCGGCAGGCTCAGCACCTGGCCCATGGTCAGCCAGCCGAAGGCGAGGTAGCCCAGCTGCGCGTCCGGCAGGCGCACGAACTCGACCGCGAAGCGGAACGCGCCGTACAGCAGCGCGAACATCCCGGCCACCGCGAAGCGCGGCCGCGGCCGGCGCGAGTACCACCACAGGATGCAGAACATCGCCGCACCCTCCAGGCCCGCCTGGTAGAGCTGCGAGGGATGGCGCGCGTATTCGGCGAGCGCGCCGGCCTCGAACTGCGCGCGCAGCGCGGCCGGATCGAGCCGCGCCAGCGCCTCGGGCAGCGACTGCGGGAACACCACGCCCCAGTCGCCGCCGGTCGGCTTGCCCCACAGCTCGCCGTTGATGTAGTTGCCCAGCCGCCCGAAGCCCAGGCCCGGCGGCACCAGCGGCGCGATGAAGTCGGCGACGTCGAAGAAGTTCAGGCGGTGCCGGCGCGACCACAGCCACGCCGCGACCACCACGCCGAGCAGGCCGCCGTGGAAGCTCATGCCGCCTTCCCAGATCTTGAACACCTGCAGCGGGTGCGCGAGGTAGGCCGACAGGTCGTAGAACAGGATGTAGCCGATGCGCCCGCCCAGCACCACGCCGAGCATGGCGTAGAACATCAGGTCGCCGTAGGCGTTCGCGTCCACGCCCGGCAGCCGGCCCGCGCGCACGCGCGCACGGCCCAGGAACCACGCAGCCCCGAATCCCAGCAGGTACATGATCCCGTACCAGTGCACTGCCAACGGGCCGATGCGCAGCGCGATCGGGTCGATCTGGTCCAACCACATCATCGGGGGCACGGCTCCGGATTGCGTCGGCCTATTGTGCCGTGCCGTGGCGCCGTGCGCTCGGGTCGGGACCGACGGCGCAAGACGCGGGGAGCCTCAGAGCAGGCGCGGCCGGTCCGGCAGTTCGTTCTCGTCGGCCTCGCCCGGCGCGCGCGGGAAGTGCTCGGCCAGCAGGTCGGAGACCGCGGCCACGCCGCGCACGGCGGCGGCTTCAGGCTCGCCGGCCTGCAGGCGTTCCTCCATCAGCTGGCACACGCCGCGCCACTGCGCATCGCTGACCCGCGCGGCCAGGCCGCGGTCGGCGACGATCTCGATGCGCCGGTCGGCCATCAGCAGGTACACCAGCACGCCGTTGTTGGCCTCGGTGTCCCAGACCCGCAGCCGCGCGAACACCGCTTCGGCCCGCTCGCGCGCCTGCACGCGGCGGAGCACCTGGCGCACCGGCAGCGCCGGCTCGACCGCGAAGCACACCTCGCCGCGATGGCGCGCCTCGCCTTCGGCGACGGCTTCGGCGATCCGCTGCAGGCTGGCCTCCGGGAAGGCCGCGCGCGCGGGCGCGGCGAACAGGTGGCGCAGCAGGCGTGCGGGCATGGCCATTGTCACCAGCTCCCCGAGGCGCCGCCGCCCCCGCTCATGCCGCCGCCGCCCGACCATCCCCCGCCTCCGCCGCCGAAGCCGCCGCCCGAACCCCCGCCCCAGCCGCCGCCGCCGAAACCGCCCCAGCCGCCATGCCGCGCATAGCGGCCGGCCGGCAGCTTCAACAACCCGTAGAGGAACCCGAGCACGGCCGCCACCCCGCCCAGGCCGAGCAGCGACGACAGCAGCCAGGCCACCCCGCCCGCGGCGCCGCCGGTCAGCACGCCGCGCACCCCGGCCGGCGTGCGCCCGAACACGCCGCGCACGAAGCTGGCGGCGATGAAGGCGGCGAACAGCGCGAACAGCCAGTCGCCGCCACCGCCATCCGCACCGTCGTCGCGGTTGTCGGCCATCGGTTCGGGCAGCGGCTCGCCGTCGACGAGCTTCACCAGCGCCGCGGTGGCGTCGACCAGGCCGCCGCCGTAATCGCCCTCGCGGAACTTCGGCGCCAGGTATTCCTGGATGATGCGGCCGGCGGTGATGTCGGGGATCGCGCCCTCGAGGCCGTATCCCGGCTGGATGCGCACCCGTCGGTCGTCCTTGGCCACGACCAGCAGCACCGCGTCGTCGACGCCCTTGCGGCCCAGCTTCCACTGGTCGAACACGCGCTGGGTGTACTGCTCGATCGACTCGGGCCGTGTGCTCGCCACGATGAGCACCTGCAGCTGGCTGCCCTTGCGCTGCTGCAGCGCCAGCGCCTGCTGTTCCAGCTGCCGCTCGTGCGCCTCGTCGAGCGTGCCGGTGGTGTCGACCACCGGCGAATCCAGCGGCGGGATCGCGGCCAGCTGCTGCCCGCGCGCACGCGGTGCGGCCAGCGCCAGCAACAGGGCCAGCGCGAAGGTCGCGGCCGTGCGCGCGGCCCGGCTCATCGCCCGCTGCCGCGCCCGCTCAGTTGGCCGGCTGCGGCGCCGGCTGCGGCGCCTGCGGCTGCGCGGGCGGCGGCTGCGCGGCCGGCGCCTGCTGGCCGAAGTCCACCGTCGGCGCCTCCTGGATCGCGCGCTCGTTCTCGACCGTGAAGTTGGGCTTGGGCGGGTAGCCGAACAGCTTCGCGGTCAGGTTCTGCGGGAACGAGCGGATGTAGGTGTTGTAGTCCTGCACCAGCTGGATGTAGCGCCCGCGCGCGACGGTGATGCGGTTCTCGGTGCCCTCGAGCTGGGTCTGCAGGCCGATGAACGACTGGTCGGCCTTGAGGTTGGGGTAGTTCTCGGTCACCACCAGCAGCCGCGACAGCGCGCTCGACAGCTCGCCCTGGGCCTGCTGGAACTGCGCCAGCGACGCCGCGTCGTCGGCGTTCACCTGGATCTGCCCGACCTTCGCGCGGGCCTGCGTCACCGCGGTGAGCACCTGCTGCTCGTGCGCGGCGTAGCCCTTGACCGTGTTGACCAGGTTGGGGATCAGGTCGGCGCGGCGCTTGTACTGGTTGAGCACCTCGGACCAGCCGGCCTTGACCGCCTCGTCCTTCTGCTGGATCTGGTTGTACCCGCAGCCGCTGAGCAGCGCGGCAAGCACCATCAACAGGATCAGTCGCATGGCCAGGCTCCGTCCGGGAAGGCGCCGGCATTGCAGCACTCCCGGCGGGCCGGCGCAACGGCGGCGCCGGGGCCGGCCGGCGGACGGCGCCGGGACGTCGACCGGCCCTAGTCCGGCACGCCGCGCTGCCGCGCACGCCGCTTGGCCCACAGGTTCAGCGACTCGACCGCGGCCGAGAAGCCCATCGCGCCGTAGACGTAGCCCTTGGACATGTGGATGCCGACGCCGTCCAGCAGCAGGTAGACGCCGATCAGGACGATGAAGGCCAGCGCCAGCATCTTGATGGTCGGGTTGTTGTCGATGAACTGGCCCAGCGGCCGCGCCGCCAGCAGCATCACCGCGACCGCCAGCAGGATCGCGCCCACCATCACCGGCACGTACTGGTCGGCCATGCCGACCGCGGCGATCACCGAGTCGAGCGAGAACACGATGTCGATCACCGCGATCTGCGCGATCACCATCCCGAACGAGGCCAGCGGCTTGGTGTGGATGTCCTCGGACTCGTCCTCGCCCGCGACGAGGTCGCGGATCTCCATCACGCCCTTCACGACGAGGAAGACGCCGCCGAGGATGAGCACCAGGTCGCGGATCGAGATGCCCTGGCCGAAGACGGTGAACAGGTCTTCCTTCATGTGCGCCAGGTAGGCGAGCGTGAGCAGCAGCGCGATCCGGGTGAGGCAGGCGACCGCGATGCCGAACTTGCGCGCGCGCTCGCGCCGGCTGGCCGGCAGCCGGCTGACCGCGATCGAGATGAAGACCAGGTTGTCGATGCCCAGCACGATCTCGATCGAGCTCAGGGTCAACAGCAGGATCCACATCTGCGGGTCGGCCAGCATTTCCAGACTCATCAAGCAACTTCCTTCGTCAGCGGCCCGCCGGGCCGGTGCGCGCGCCGGGACGGCGCGCGCGGCATCACCACCAGCGCGGCGCCAGGATCAGTCCCCAGCACAGCAGCACGTTCATCATCAGCACGAACACCGCCGCCGACCCCATGTCCTTGGCGCGCCCCGCGAGCTCGTGGTGCTCGGGTCCGTAGCGCTCGATCACCGCCTCGATCGCGGAATTGAGCAGTTCGGCGGCCAGCACCAGCAGCATCGAGCCGATCAGCAGCGCGCGCTCGACCCCGTCGCGGCCCAGCCACCAGCCCAGCGGCGCCAGGACCACGAACAGGTAGACCTCGAGCCGGAACGAGGATTCGTGCAGCCACGCCGCGCGCAGGCCCTGCAGCGACCAGGCCGTCGCCTTCAGGACGCGGCCCGGACCGCGCGGCAGGTGGCCGAAGGCATCGGCCACGTCAGCGGCCGCCACGGCGGGCGGGGGCGCCGGCGGGATCGGGGCGGGACGGGGGGCACGGTGCGGCGATGCGACGGCGACCGAAGGCAGGTTCCGGGATCGACTGCATGAAGGGGATGGCGCCGCGACCGGGGACGGGAATCCTGCGATTTTGCCATATCGGCAGCGGCCGCCGCCCCACGCAGGTGTCGCTTGCGGCGATTTGCAATCGCCCGCGACCGCTGGTCCACTGGCTCCGGTGGCCCCGTCCGGGTCGGTCGACAGGCCCGGGAGGCCCGATGCGCTTCAGTTCCCTGACCACCCTCCTGCTGGCCGTGCTGCTGGCCGCCTGCGCCTCGGCGCCCCCCGCATCCTCCGGCGCCGCCCCGCAGGCGGTGGACCCCGTGTCCTCGCCGCAATGGGCCCAGGACATGGCCGCGTTCGCCGCGCAGGACGCGAAGGATCCGCCGCCGGCGCACCCGGTCGTCTTCACGGGCAGCTCCTCGGTGCGGATGTGGGCGTCGCTGGCGGACGATTTCCCCGGCGTCCCGGTCCTCAACCGCGGCTTCGGCGGCTCGCAGCTGCGCGACGCGGTCTGGTACGCCGACCAGGTCGCGGTGCGCTACGCGCCGCGCGAGGTCGTGCTGTACGCCGGCGACAACGACATCGACGCCGGCCGCACCCCGCAGCAGGTGCTGGCCGACTTCCGCGCCTTCGTCGCCCGCATTCGCCGCGACCTGCCCGGCGTGCCGATCGCCTGGATCGCGATCAAGCCCAGCCTGGCGCGCGTCGACCAGCTGCCGGCGCAGCGCGAGGCCAACGCGCTGGTGCGCGCGGAGGCGGCGCGGATGCGCGACGTCGCGTTCATCGACGTGGCCACGCCCATGCTCGGCGACGACGGCAGGCCGCGGCCGGAGCTGTTCGGCGAGGACGGCCTGCACATGAACCGCGCGGGCTACGCGCTGTGGCGGCAGGTGGTCGCGCCGTACCTGCGCTAGGGCCGCCGACGGCGCCGCGAACGGCGTGACGCGGCGCTAACCCGCCGGCGCGCACGCTCGCGCTCCCGTCCGCGGAACGCGCCCATGGCAGTGGAACCACGACCCGACGGCTACCACACCGTCACCCCCTACCTCTACGTCGACGATGCGGCGCGCGCGCTCGAGTTCTACCGCGACGCCTTCGGCGCGACCGAGCTGTACCGCCTGCCGATGGGCGAGCGCATCGGCCACGCCGAGATCCAGCTGGGCGATTCGCGGATCATGCTCGCCGACGAATTCCCGGAGATGCACAACCTCGGGCCGAACCGGCGCGGCGGGCCCACCGGCGCCTTCCTGGTCTACGTCGACGACGCGGACGCCGCCTTCGCCAGGGCGATTTCGGCCGGCGCGACGGTCGATCGCCCGCTCCGGGACGAGTTCTACGGCGACCGCACCGGCACGGTGGTCGATCCGTTCGGGCACAAGTGGTCGCTGGCCACGCATGTCGAGGACGTCGACCCGGAGGAAATGAAGCGCCGCATGGACGCCCTGCCCGGCTGACCGCGCATCCCGCGCGCGCCGTCGCTTCCGCCGGCGGCGCGTTGCGCATGACTTACGGCAGACGTCCCTGCCAGGGGCGCGTGCAACCCTGCCGGATTGCAGTCGACGGGGGATCCGGATGAACGCCATCGCCCAGCCGCGCGCCAGCCAGGCGCGCTCGTTCGGCACCGTGTTCCTGATCGAGCTGTGGGAGCGCTTCGGCTACTACGGCATGGCGGCGCTGCTGGTGCTGTTCATGGTGCAGAAGCTCGGCTTCGGCGACGCCCGCGCCAACCTCACCTGGGGCGCGTTCGCGGCGCTGGTCTACGCGGCGCCGGCGATCGGCGGCTGGATCGGCGACAAGGTGCTGGGCGCGCGGCGCACGCTGCTGCTGGGCGCGGCGGTGATGGCGCTGGGCTACGGCCTGATGGGCGTGCCGTCCGACGACCTGCGCCTGCTGTACGCGGCGCTCGGCGTGGTGGTGGTCGGCAACGGCCTGTTCAAGGCGAACTCGGCCAACCTCGTGCGGCGCATCTACGAGGGCGACGACGCGCGCATCGATGCCGCCTTCACCTGGTACTACATGGCGGTGAACGTCGGCTCGACGCTGTCGCAGCTGTCGACGCCGTGGATCGCGCAGCGCCATGGCTGGCATGCCGCCTTCGCAGTGTGCAGCGCGGGCCTGGTGCTCGGCCTGCTCAACTACCTGCTGCTGCGGCGCACGCTGGCGCACGTGGGCTCGGCGCCGGACGACGGTCCGGTGCGCTGGGGGCGGCTGCTGGCGGTGCTCGGGATCGGCGCCGCGTCGGTGTTCGCGGTCGCGTTCGTGCTGCAGCACCGCGAGATCGCGGTCGCGCTGGTCTACCTGGCCGGCGCGGTCGTGCTCGGCATCTTCGGCTGGCTGATCGCGAAGGGGCGCGCGGGCGAGCGCGCCGGCCTGGTCGCGGCGCTGGTGCTGACCGCGCAGGTGATCCTGTTCTTCATCTTCTACCAGCAGATGACGACGTCGCTGACGCTGTTCGCGCTGCGCAACGTCGACTGGGACATGCGCCTGTTCGGGATCCACCTGGTCACCTGGATCCCGGCGCAGTACCAGGTGCTCAATCCGCTGTGGATCTTCGTGCTCAGCCCGCTGCTGGCGTGGACCTACACGCGCATGGGCGCGCGCGGCGGCGACCTGCCGATCGCGGCCAAGTTCGCGCTCGGCTTCGTGGCGGTGGCGATCGGCTTCTTCATCTTCGGCTTCGGCGGACACGCCGCGGTGGCCGGCAAGGTGTCGTCCTGGTACATGGTCTGGGGCTACGGCTTCCTGTCGCTGGGCGAGCTGCTGGTCAGCGGCCTGGGGCTGGCGATGATGGCGCGCTACGTGCCGGCGCGGATGGGCGGCTTCATGATGGGTGCCTACTACGTCGCGGTCGGCATCTCGCAGTACCTGGGCAGCGTGGTCGCGAACCTGGCCAGCGTGCCGGAAGGCGCGACCGATCCGCTGCGGACGCTGCCGGTCTACACCGGCCTGTTCAACCGGCTGGGCCTGGTGGCCTGCGGCGGCGTGGCGCTGGCGGTGGCGCTGCTGCCGCTGATGAAGAAGCTCTCGAGCGCGCACCGGGAGCACGCCGGCGCCCCCGCGACGCCGTAGGCCGGCACTTCGCGCCGGCGCGTGCCTGCGCCGGTCCCTTGCACGGAGGTGGGCGCGCCGGCCTAGGGCCCGCGGAAGATCGCGGTGCCGCGGCCGCCGTCGGGGCGGATCCAGCCGCGGTACATGCCGGCGGTGTTGAACGGCATGGCGATGTTGCCGTCGCGGTCGACCGCGATCGCGCCACCGTCGCCGCCGAGCGCCGGCACTTCCTGCATCACCACCGCCTCGGCGGCCTCGACGAGCGAATCGCCGCGATAGGCCATGCGCGCGGCGATGTCGTGCGCGACCGCGCAGCGGATGAAGAATTCGCCCCAGCCGGTGCCGGAGACCGCGCAGCGCTGGTCGGCCCAGGTGCCGGCGCCGACCAGCGGGGTGTCGCCGACCCGGCCCCAGCGCTTGTTGGTCATGCCGCCGGTCGAGGTCGCCGCGGCCAGGTGCCCGTGCGCGTCCAACGCGACCGCGCCGACGGTCCCGAAGTACTTGCCCCTGAGATCGTCCGCGCCTTCGGCGTCGGCGCGTTCGCGCGCGCGCGCCTGCTCGAGTTCGCCGCGGCGATGCCCGGTGTCGAACCAGGCGTTGGGCACGCGCGCGATCTCCGCGCGGGTGTCGGCGAAGGCCTCGGCGCCGGCGCCGACCAGCAGCACGTGCGGCGAGTGCGCCATCACCGCGCGCGCCAGCGACACCGGGTTGCGGACGGTGGTGACGCCCGCCACGGCGCCGGCGCGGCGGGTGTGGCCTTCCATCAGCGAGGCGTCGAGCTCGTGCCTGCCGTCGGCGTCGAACACCGCGCCGAGGCCGGCGTTGAAGCGCGGCGAGTCCTCCAACGCGCGCACCGCGGCCTCGACCGCGTCCAGCGCGCTGCCGCCGCCCGCCAGCACCGCCTGCCCGGCGTCGAGCGCGGCGTCGAGGTCGGACCGGATCGCCTGCTCGTCGGCAGCGGACAGTCGTTCGCGCTCCATCACGCCGGCGCCGCCATGGATGGCCAGCGCCGTGCGCCGGGAAGCAATCGTTTCGCCCATCGCGACAGCATAGGCGATCCGGATGCCGCCGCGCCGGTTCCGGGCCGGTGGTGGCGGCGGTCGCGCCGTGGAAACCGGCTGGCGCACGGCGGCCCAATACCGGCCCGACGGCGCGTCGCGCGATCGCGTCGCCGGGATACCGGGGCCCGCGCGCCTTCAGCCGATCACGTCGCGCGCGAACACGATGGTCGCGGTGGTGCCTTCGCCGGGCCGGCTGTCGAGCAGCACGGGCCAGCCGAAGCGCTCGCCCAGCCGGTGCACGATCGACAGCCCCATCCCCTTGCCGCTGGGGTTGACCAGGTTGGCGCGGTAGAAGGGGTCCCAGGCCCGGCGCAGCACGTCCGGCGCCATGCCGATGCCGGTGTCGGCGACCACGACGCGGTCGGCATCGATCCGCACCTCCACGCGCCCGCGCTCGGTGAAGATGCAGGCATTGTCGAGCAGCTGGCCGAGCATCACCGCCAGCACCCGCGGCGAGGCGTGCAGGCGCGGAGACGCAGACGCCGTCACCTCCAGCTCGACCGCCTTGTGCGCGAGCAGCGGGCGCACCTTCTCGACCTCGTCGCCGACCACCTCGGCGACCCTGAAGTCCTCGGTCAGCGGCGCGTGCGCGCGCTCACGCGCCAGGATCAGGAAGGCGTCGATGATCGCCTCCATGTCGCGCCCGGCGCGCTGCATCCGCGCCAGGGTGCGCCGGCTGCGCTCGGGTGCCTCGGGATCGGCCAGCATCATGTCGGTCGCGACCCGGATCACGGTCAGCGGCGTGCGCAGCTCGTGGCTGGCGTCGCGGGTGAAATCGCGCTCGCGCTGCAGCAGCTCCTGGGTACGCTGCCCCAGGCCGCGCAGTGCGCCGCCGAGCTGCAGGACCTCGGTGCCGCCGGCGCCGGGCATGCGCTCGGGCGCGATCGAGCGCGTGTCCGGATCGGCGGGATCCCAGCGCGCGACCTGCTGCGCCAGCCAGCTGACCGGCGCGACCAGGCGCCGGGTCGTGCGATAGGTGAGCCAGGTGGTCACGTGGACGACGAGCAGCACGAGCAGCAGCGACGCCAGCCCGGCGTTCCGGATCACCGTGTCCAGCAGCCCGAACGACATCACCAGGTACAGCCTGCCCTGCGCCCGGTCCTCGACGACCAGCTTGCGGCTGCCGTCCAGGACCGAGATGCCGGGCGCGCGTTCGCGCAGCTCGGCCGGGACGCCTTCCGTCCCCGCTCCGCGCGGCACGAACCATCCGTTCACGATCGCGCCGCGGGGAACCGGCCAGGCCGGATCGCGCACGCGGCCGTCCCAGAACTGCTCCGCCTCGACGCGCAGCTGCTGGTCGGTCAGCACGTCCCGGACGATGCGGCTGCTCGCCAGCACGCCGGCGACCACGACCAGGCTCGCCACCACCACCTGCAGGAAGAAGGCGTAGCGGAGCCTGCGCGGCAGTCCCTCTGTCATGCCGGGCGCGGGGCCGGCGTCAGGCCGGGGGCTGCTCGATGTCGGCGATCCGGTAGCCCGCGCTCTGCACGGTGTGCAGCAGCGGCTTGTCGTAGGGCTTGTCGATCGTCTTGCGCAGGTTGTACAGGTGGCTGCGCAGCGTGTCGGAGTCCGGCAGGCTGTTGCCCCAGATCTCGCGCTCGATCTCCTGGCGGTTGACCACCCGCGGCGACTCGCGCATCAGGATGGTGAGCAGCTTCAGGCCGATCGGCGAGAGCTGCAGCTCGGTGCCGCCGCGGGTGGCGCGCAGGCTGGCCGGGTCCAGCACCAGGTCGGCGACCTTGAGCACCTCCGAGCCGACCTGGCGGCGCTCGCGGCGGATCAGCGCGCGCAGGCGCGCCTCCAGTTCCTGGATCGCGAACGGCTTGGTCAGGTAGTCGTCGGCGCCGGCGCCCAGGCCGGTCAGCTTCTCGTCCAGGGTGTCGCGCGCGGTGAGCATCAGCACTGGCGTCGACTTGCGCGCTTCCTCGCGCAGGCGCTTGCAGACCTCGATGCCGTCCAGCCGCGGCAGCATCAGGTCGAGCACGACGACGTCGTAGGTGTTTTCCGCCGCCAGCCGGTAGCCGTCGAGGCCGTCGGAGGCGTAGTCGACCTCGAAGCCGCGGCCTTCGAGGTACTCGCCCACCATCTCCGAGATGTTGCGGTTGTCCTCGACGATGAGGACGAGACCGCCCGGTTCCGTTGATCCGCGCATGCCAGCTCCAGGGTTCGGACGACGGGCCGGGGGCCCATCTTCAGCTTTGTGAAGAGTGCCGTCCATCGGGTGGATGCGCCGTGAAGGCGACCGTGATGCCCCCTCCGCGGGCCGCGGGGCCGACAGGCGCTAGGCTGGCGGCCCCGCCAACCGGCCCGGTGCCCGATGCCCACCCTCCTCGACCGCCTCCTGCCCGTCTTCCTGCTGCTGGGCTCGAACGTCTTCATGACCTTCGCCTGGTACGGGCACCTGAAGTACCGGTCCGCCCCGCTGCTGGGCGTGATCCTGGCCAGCTGGGGGATCGCCTTCTTCGAGTACGTGCTGCAGGTCCCGGCCAACCGCTGGGGCAGCGCGGTGTACTCGGCGCCCCAGCTCAAGGGCATGCAGGAGGTGATCACGCTGCTGGTGTTCGCCGGCTTCTCGGCGCTGTACCTGGGGCAGTCGCTGAAGTGGAACCACTGGGCCGGCTTCGCCCTGATCGCGGTGGCGGCATGGCTGATCTTCCTCGAGTAGGAGCGCCCCCTGGGCGCGATCGCGACCAGGCCGTGCAACCGTCGCAGGCCGGGCGCCTGCCCGGAGGCTCATCGCGTCCCGCCCTGACGCCTGCCGCTCGCCGGACGCCCACCGCGCCCGATCGGGCAGGAGCCCGACCTACAGGGGAATGCGCCCGGTGAGGATGTCCTTGAACATCACCCAGTCGCCCATGAACGAATAGACCGGGTGCCGGAACGTCGCCGGCCGGTTCTTCTCGAAGAAGAAGTGCCCCACCCAGGCGAAGCCGTAGCCGCACAGCAAGGCGCCCAGCAGCCACCAGGCGTTGCCGGTGGCGATGGCCACGGCGACCAGCGCCAGCACGCCCCAGCTGCCGGTGAAATGCAGCCGCCGCGAGGTGCGGTTGGCGTGCTCGCCCAGGTAGAACGGGTAGAACTCCCGGAAGCTGGCGAAGCGCATCTCGTCACCTCCTGCCCCGTAGGAGCGCCCCATGGGCGCGATGCCTTTCGATGGAATCCCGATGTCCCCAAGGCGCGCGGGATCGCGCCCATGGGGCGCTCCTACCGCGACTCCGTGGCCTTGGCGCGATTCCAGTAGGCATCCTGCGCGTCGAGCGGCAGCGCCTGCAACTCCACGCCGTCGGACGCGGCCAGCGCCTCCATCGCGCGGAAGCGGCGCTCGAACTTGGCGTTGGCGCGCCGCAGCGCGCCGCCGACGTCGACCTTCGCGTGGCGCGCCAGGTTGGCGCAGACGAACAGCAGGTCGCCGATCTCGTCCTCGAGGCGGTCGCGCGCGGCGGCATCGTCCGGATCGGCCGCGACGGCCGCGAACTCGGCGCGGACCTCGTCGATCTCCTCGTGCAGCTTGGCGATCACCGGCGCCGGCGAGGGCCAGTCGAAGCCGACCCGGGCCGCGCGCTGCTGCAGCTTCACCGCGCGCTGCCATTCCGGCAGGCCGCGCGCGATGCCGGCCAGGGCAGAGCCGTCCCCGTCGCCGGTCCCGGCGCGCTCGGCGCGCTTGATCTCCTCCCAGCTGCGGCGCACGCCCTCGGCATCGCCGCGGTCGGCGTCGCCGAACACGTGCGGGTGCCGGCGCACCATCTTCGCGCCGATCGCCGCCGCCACGTCGGCGAAGTCGAACGCGCCCTGCTCGCTCGCCATCTGCGCGTGGAAGACCACCTGCAGCAGCAGGTCGCCCAGCTCGTCCTTCAGCGCGGCCAGGTCGCCGCGGTCGATCGCGTCGGCGACCTCGTAGGCCTCCTCGATGGTGTACGGCGCGATGGTGGCGAAGGTCTGCTCGACGTCCCACGGGCAACCCCGCGCGCGGTCGCGCAGGCGGGCCATGATCTCGAGCAGGCGGTGGATGTCGGTGTGCGAATCGGTCACGAGGGTTTCCGAAACAGTGAAGAAGGATGTTCGGGCGGACATCTGCTCCTGGCCGTCATTCCCGCGAAGGCGGGAATCCAGCGACTTGAAGCGCTCGCCAGCGCCTTTTCCGAAGCGCCAAAGCCACTGGATTCCCGCCTTCGCGGGAATGACGGCGAATACACAGTGTGCGGCCGGCCGCGCCAATGCTCCAGGCGCGGCCGGCTGCCATCCATGGCCAAAGGACATGAATTCCGGACCCGCCTGCTAGGCGGACCCGCCCGCCCACCCCCGCCACGGCAGCGAGGGATCGCCCAGCGCGATGAAATCGCCATTGAGCAGCGTGTCGCGCTGGTTGTAG
>JAYRKR010000041.1:0-28823 GCA_041905645.1 Luteimonas sp. | reverse complement strand
GACACCGCGGCCGCGGCCGCGGCGTCGGGCCTGGGCGGGGACCTGCGCTTCCTCGGCGCGCGCGCCGCCGCCGGCGCGCTGATGCAGGCGGCCGACTTCCTGGTGCTGCCTTCGCTGCACGAAGGCATGCCCAACGTGCTGCTAGAGGCGATGGCGGCGGGCTGCCCGATCGTCGCCTCCGACGTGGGCGGCAGCCCGGAACTGGTCGAGCACGAGGCCGGCGGGCTGCTGTTCCCCAACGACGACCACGCGGCGCTCGGCCGCTGCCTGGCGCGCATGGCGGCCGATCCCGGCCTGCGCTTGCGCATGGCGGCGCACGCGCGCGCCCGGGCGTTCGCCCGCTTCTCGATCGCGCGCATGGTCGCGGCCACCGAGGCCGTCTACCTGCGCTGCCTGGCGCCGGCGCGGACGACCGCCGCCGCGGCGCTGCCGACATCCACGCAAACGGGGGAATCGACATGACCGGGGGCTCGGCCGTGACCGGCGACTTCATCATCGCCACCGGCGCCGGCGCCGCGGACTGGCTGCGCGGGCTGGACGGCTTCGAGGTCGACGCGGACGCGGCCGGCGGCGTCGCGACCCGCGGCCAGGTGCTGGCCGGGCGCGACGCTGGCTGGCGCTGGCCGACCTGGTGGAGGGCCGGGTCGAGGAGGCCTTCGACGACCGCGCCGCGCTGGCGCAGGCGCGCTGGCGCGGCCGGTTCGCGCTGGCCTCCGCGGCCGGCGACGGCACCGCGCTGGAAGCGTGCACCGACCATTTCGGCTCGCTGCCGCTGTACTGGTGCCAGCACGCCGGCTTCGCCGCCGTCGCCACCGACCTGCGCCTGCTGCTGGGCGCGCCGGGCGTCGACCGCCAGCCGGACCTGGTCGCGGTCTACCACTACCTCAACTTCGCCTGCATTCCCGCGCCGCACACGATCTGCCGCGGCATCCACCGGCTGGAGCCGGGGACGCGGCTGCGGCTGGCGGACGGGACCTCGCGCGGCGAGCGCTACTACCTGCCGCGGTATCCCGCCGACCTGCACGGCAGCGACGCGGCGCTCGCCGGCGGCCTGCGCGAACGCATCGTCGCCAGCGTGCACGACTACCGTCCCGGGGACGCGGGCGCCTGGGGCTGCTTCCTCAGCGGCGGCACCGACAGCAGCAGCATCGTCAGCATCCTCGCCCGCCAGCGCGCGGGCGTGCAGACCTGCTCGATCGGCTTCGAGGAGGCCGGCTACGACGAGCTGGAATTCGCCCGCATCGCCGGCGAGGCCTGCGGCGCGCAGCCGCACCTGGACAAGGTCGACCGCACGCGCGCGATGGCGCTGCTCGACGACGTGCTGGAGGCCTACGACCAGCCGTTCGGCAACGCCTCGGCGATCCCCACCCTGGCCTGCGCCGAGCTCGGCCGCGGCCGCGGCTTCGCCACCATGCTCGGCGGCGACGGCGGCGACGAGGTCTTCGGCGGCAACCAGCGCTACGCCAAGGACAAGGTCATGGAGTCGTTCTACCGGCTGCCGTCGCCGCTGAAGGCGGCGGCGCGCTCGGTCGGCCGCGCGCTCGGCGGCAACGGCAACCTCACCCTCAACCGCATCCGCAACTTCACCCACCGCGCCTCGCTGCCCAACCCGGACCGCTTCTACACCGACGATTCCTTCGCCTCGGACTTCCACGACGAGCTGCTGGCCGAGGACTTCCGCCGGCAGGTGCCGCAGGACGCCTCCCTGCAGTTCATGCGCGGCGTGTACGCGCAGGGCGAGCCGGCCGAGCCGCTGCACCGGATCATGCGCCTGGACCTGCTGATGGCGATCGCGCAGAACGACCTGGTCAAGGTCCACCGCGCCTGCAGGCACCACGGCATCGGCGTGCGCTTCCCGTACCTGGACCCGCGCCTGGTCGAGCACTGCGGCCGGCTGCCGGCGCGCTACAAGGTGCGCGGCACGCACAAGCGCTACCTGTTCAAGCAGGCGATGGCCGGCATCCTGCCGGAGGCGATCCTGCGCAAGCCCAAACAGGGCTTCGGGCTGCCGACCGCGGTGTGGATGAAGGACGACCCCGCGCTCAAGTCGCTGGTGCGCGAGACCCTGCTCGACGGCCGCGCGCGTTCGCGCGGCTGGATCAACCCCGACTTCGTCGCCCGGCTGCTGGAACTGCACATGGCCGGCGGCTGGGACCACTCGGCCGCGATCTGGCAGCTGCTGGTACTGGAACTGTGGCTGCGGAGGCACATGGATGCATGAGCGCACGCCGCACCTGCTGATGGTGCTCGAATCGGCCTTCCCCGCCCCGCGCGGCGGCGGCGCGGAAGCGCAGGTGCGCACCCTGGCGCGCGGCCTGCGCGCGCGCGGCGAACGGGTGACCGTGCTCACGCCGATGTTCGCCGGCGGCCCGCAGCAGCGGGTGGGCCGGGTGGACGGCGTGCCGGTGTGCCGCCTGCCCTACCCGCGCGTGCGCCTGCTCGGCGGCCCGCTGCTGTGGCTGCTGACGGCGCGCTTCCTGTACCGCCGGCGGCACCGCTACGACGCCTGGCACGTGCACATCGCCCACCACGTCGGCGCCGTGTGCGCGGTGATGGGACGCATGCTGGGGCGGCGCGTGCTGGTCAAGGTGTCCGGCTGGTGGGAACTGGAGCGCGGCACGCTGGCGCCGCGCGCCTGGCCGCTGGCGCGCATCGCCCGCCGCTGCCTGCTGCTGGCCGATGGGTGGCAGGCGATCAGCCGCCGCATCGCCGCGGACCTCGCGGCCAAGGGCGTGGCGCGCGAGCGCATCCTCGAGATCCCCAACGCGGTCGACACCGCGCGCTTCGACGGCATGCGCCACCCCGAGGGCGCGCCGCACTTCGTCTTCATCGGCCGCATCGTCGCGGAGAAGGGGCTGCCGCTGCTGCTCGACGCGTTCGCCGACGTGGTCGCGGCGCATCCGCAGGCGCGCCTGACCATCGTCGGCACCGGCCCGCTGCTCGATGCGCTGGGCGCGCGGGCGCGCGAATCGGGCATCGCCGGCAACGTCGACTTCACCGGCCACCGCGACGACATCGAGACGCCGCTGGCCGGCGCCAACCTCGGCGTGCTGCCCTCGCGCATCGAGGGCCTGTCCAACACCCTGCTCGAATCCATGGC
The DNA here is from genome assembly GCA_041905645.1 of Luteimonas sp. Classification (GTDB taxonomy): domain Bacteria; phylum Pseudomonadota; class Gammaproteobacteria; order Xanthomonadales; family Xanthomonadaceae; genus Luteimonas. The sequence continues at coordinate 25,723 of JAYRKR010000041.1, read as the reverse complement.
CTCGGGCCTGCCGGTGGTCGCCAGCCGCATCAGCGGCAACGAGGACTTCGTGCGCCACGGCGAGAACGGCTGGCTGTTCGACGTGGACGACCGCGCCGCGCTCGCGGCGTGCCTGCTGGCCGCCGCGTCGCTGGACCCGCAGCAGCGGCAGGCGATGGGCGCGCGCGCGCGGCTGGCGGTGGAGCGCCAAGCCGGCCTGGACCGCGTGCTCGAGCGCCTGCTCGACGCCTATCGCGGCGCGCCCGCGCCGCTCGCGGCGCGCGCGCACGGCCAAGGGAGCGCCTGAGCGATGTGCGGCATCGCCGGCGTGGTCGTCGCCCCGGGCCAGCCCTCGCCGTCGCCGGCGCAGGGCCGGGACATGAACGCGGTCATCCACCATCGCGGCCCCGACGACGGCGGCCTGCACCGCGACGAGCGCGCGCTGCTCGGCATGCGCCGGCTGTCGATCATCGACGTCGAGGGCGGCCACCAGCCGATGTACGCCGCCAACGACCAGGTGTGCATCGTCCACAACGGCGAGATCTACAACTTCCGCGAGCTGCGCGCGGAGCTGGCGCGCGAAGGCCACGCCTTCCGCAGCCACAGCGACACCGAGGTGATCCTGCAGGCCTACCTGCGCCACGGGGAGGGCGTGTTCGAGCGCCTCGACGGCATGTTCGCGATCGCGATCTGGGACCGGCGCACCGGCACCCTGCTGCTCGGGCGCGACCGCTTCGGCGAGAAGCCGCTGTACTACAGCGACGACGGTCGCCGGCTGCTGTTCGGCTCCGAGCTCAAGTCGCTGCTGCAGTCGCCCGACTGCCCGCGCGCGCTCGACCACGAGGCGCTGCGCTGCTTCCTGGCCTTCGGCTACGTGCCGGCGCCGCTGGGGATCTTCGCCGGCGTGCGCAAGCTGCCGCCGGCGCACTACCTGCGCTACGCCGACGGCAAGGCGGAGACGCGGCGCTACTGGCGGCCGTCGTTCGCGCCGCGGTCGCGCCTGTCCGAGGACGAGGCCGGCGAGGAGCTGGCGGCGCTGCTCGAGCGCGCCGTCGCCAGCCGGCTGGTGGCCGACGTGCCGTTCGGCGCGTTCCTCAGCGGCGGCCTCGACTCGAGCACGGTGGTGGCGCTGATGGCGCGCCACCTGTCGCAGCCGGTGAAGACCTTCACCATCGGCTTCTCCGAGGCCGACTACAGCGAGCTCGACGACGCGCGCCGGGTGGCCCGCCACCTGGGCACCGAGCACCACGAGCTGATGGTCTCGCCCGACGCGGTCGCGCTGCTCGAGCGGCTGGTGTGGCACTTCGACGAGCCCTTCGCCGACGCCTCGGCGGTGCCCACCTTCCTGGTCTCGCAGCTGGCCGCTCGCCACGTGAAGATGGTGCTGACCGGCGACGGCGGCGACGAGCTGTTCGGCGGCTACGACCGCTACCTCCGGCTGCTGGCCCTCGAACGCCTCGGCCCGATGCGGCACCCCGCCGCCGGCGCGCTGGCGATGGCCGGCGCGCTGCTGCCCGATCCGCTGGGCCGGCGCATGCAGCGGGTGGGCGAGCGCCTGCGGCTGCCGTTCTCCGAGCGCTACCTCAGCGGCGTGGCGCTGATGCGTCCGGACACCGCGCGCACGCTGTGCGCGCAAGCCGGCGACGGCGGCCACTACCGCCTGCCCGCGCTCGAGCTGCCGGGCGCCGACCTCGACGCCGGCGACAGCGCGCTCGACCGCGCGGTGGCGATCGACCTGCAGAGCTACCTGCCCGACGACATCCTGGTCAAGCTCGACCGCATGGCGATGGCCAACTCGCTGGAAGGCCGCTCGCCGTTCCTGCACCCCGACCTGGCGGCGTTCGCGCTGTCGCTGCCCGAATCGATGCGCGTGCGCGGCGGCCGCGGCAAGCACCTGCTGCGCAAGGTGGCCGCGCGCTGGCTGCCGCCGGCCACGACCGCCAAGCCCAAGCAGGGGTTCGCGATCCCGCTGGCGCCGTGGTTCCGCGGGCCGCTGCGCGCGCTCGCCGCGGACACGTTCGCCAGCCGCGGCATGCGCGAGCGCGGCCTGGTCGACCCGGGCGCCGCGCAGCGGCTGCTGGCCGCGCACGCCGCCGGCGGCACCGACCACAGCGAGGCGCTGTGGCAGGTGCTGTGCCTGGAGCTGTGGGCGCAGCGCTTCCTCGACGCACCGGCCGGAGGCGCCTGAGATGCTGCGGATGCTGCTGCTGGCGATCCCGATCGTGTTCATGCCGAACGCGCTGCACCTGTCGTTCGAGACCGGGATCCCCGGGCTCAACCTCGCCAACGTGGTGTTCCTGCTGGCGGTGGCCGCGGTGGTGCTGGGCGGCCGCAGGCGCAACGCCGCGCCCGGATGGGGCGAGCTGACGCCGGCGCTGCTCGCGTACTTCGCGATGGCGGTGGCCGGCTTCTTCCTCGCCCAGTTCACCCGGCCCGGCACCCTGGCCGACGACATCGTGGTGCTCAAGAACGTCCTCTTCTATCCGCTGCTGTACCTGGTCTACCGCAACTGCAAGCTCGACCCACGCAACACCCGCTGGCTGATCATCCTGGTGATGGTGGTGGCCGCGGTCGCCGGCGTGGAGGCGGTGCGCGAGGGGCTCGACTACGGCTTCGGCCACTACGTCGAGTCCAGGCGCGCGTCGGGGCCGTTCGGCGCCGACTACCGCAACGCCAACCGCGCCGGCGTGTTCTACGCGATGTTCCTGCCGATGTTCATCGCCATGGCGCTGTTCTTCCGCAGGCAGAAGCTGTGGCGGATCGCGGCGATCACCTGCTGCGCGATCCTGGTGCTGGCGATCATGGCCACCTACTCGCGCCAGTCGTACGCGATCGCGCTGTTCGGCTTCTCGCTGCTGCTGCTGCGCCGGCACGTGCTGCTGGCGGTGCTGATCGCCCTGGTCGCGCTGCCGGCGGCCAGCCTGCTGCCCGAGAGCGTCACCCAGCGCGTGGCCGAGACCGAGCAGACCAACGCCGCCGGCGTGGAGGAGCTCGACATGAGCACCGCCAGCCGCTTCGAGATCTGGGGCGGCGCGGTGAAGATGTGGCAGGAGCATCCGGTCGGCGTCGGCCTCGGGCGCTTCCCCAAGTACATCGGCCGCTACTCCAGCCACGCCGGCTTCGACGCGCACAACTACTACGTGCTGGTGATGTCCGAGCTCGGGCCGTTCGGGCTCGCGGCGCTGGCCTGGCTGCTGTGGCGGATGCTGCGGCTCGCGGGCAAGGTGCGGCGCTCGATCGGCGAGGCCAGCGCGGAGTCCAAGGCGCTGGGGATCGGCTTCACGGTCAGCGTCGTGGCGATGGCGCTGGGCAACCTCTACGGCAGCCCGTTCACCGAGGGCTCGGTGATGGCGAACTTCTGGATCCTGTGCGGGCTGCTGGAGCATTACGCGCGCTTCGGGCCGGGCATGGCCGGCGCCGCGGCACCGGTCGCGCCCGCCGCGGAAACGGCGATCGCGGCGCGCTTCCCGCTCGCGGCCCGCGCCGCGCCCGGCCGCTACCGCGCAGCCCCGCAGGCGGTGCCCGGTCCGGACGAAGGCCGCTGACCGTCGGCGGCGGGCGCGGCGCCGCCGCGGCGGGCGCGGGCGGAGTCAGGGGCGATGCCGCTCTCGGGTTTCCGCCTCGCGCCATGCGCGCCAGCGATACCACGCCAGGCCGACCGCTTCGTGCAGCGCGGATTCGGTCTTGGCGAGCGCGCTGCGCTGCGGCAGCAGGAAGCCCGGGAACTCGAACGGCGCCAGGCGGCGGTCCGCGGCCACCGGGCAGGTCTCGAAGCCGGCGACGCGCATCGCGTACGCGGCGCGCGGCATGTGCACCGCCGAGGTCACCAGCGCCAGCCGCGCGGGCAGCGCCGGCCGCATCGCCGCCAGCCGCCGCGCGCTCTCCCAGGTAGTCCGCGAGGATTCCTCCAATGCGATCGCGGACGCCGGCACGCCCTGCGCCTGCGCATAGCGCGACATCAGGCTGGCGTCGCTGACGCCGTCGCCGAACCAGTTCCCGCCCGACATCGCCAGCCGGCGCCCGGGACGCTCGCGCCACCACGCCACGGCGCGATCGACGCGGCGCCGGGTCGTCAGCCCCAGCACCTCGACGTCGTCGGGCCCCGAGGCGCGCGCGGACACGCCGCCGGCCAGCACCACCGCGGTGGACGGCGCCGACGAGACGCAGGCGGGCGGCGCCGGTGCGGCGTTCTCGAGCCGGCCGAGCAGCAGGTTGGCGAACCACGGCGTCATCGCGACCGTGGCCGCCACCGCCAGCGCGAGGCAGCCGCCGAGCAGGGCGCGCCGGCGCCGGAGGCGCACCGACACGCACGCGGCCAACCCGGCCAGCAGCAGCCAGCTCAGCGGCGACAGGATCAGGTCCATCGGCGGCACGCGCGCGGCCCGCCGCACGCCGGGTCAGGCGGCACGCGCCGCCGCATCCTGCCTGCGCAGCTCGATCTGCAGCAGCCAGGCCTGGTCCTGGAAGGCGCGGTGGCGCAGCAGGCGGTCGTCGATCCAGCGCGATGCGCGGATCACCGCGCGGTTGTTGAGGCACAGCATCGGCGCGAACGGGCGGACCAGGGCCTGGTAGGCGATCCGGACGTCGAAATGGCGGTGCAGCAGCTCGATCGCGGCGCGGTCGAAGGGGAATTCGTCCGGCGTGCGCAGGTTCGGCGTGAGCCTGCGGAAGGCGCGCAGCAGCAGGTTGCCCTGCGCCGGCTCGACGAAGCGCGCGAAGCCGCGCGCGGACAGCTTCCGCGCCAGCGCCGGCGCGAACCGCGGCAGCTCCAGGTGGTGCAGCACGCCGTGCCCGAAGGCGTAGTCGACCGAGTCGTCGTCGACGCCGTCGAGGACGTTGGCGTCGTCGACGCGGAACTCGAACCGCGACGGCAGGCCGAGCGAGCGGCAATGGTCGATCGCCGCCGGGCTGATGTCGATGCCGACGTAGCGGCCGCGGAACCCGCTCAGCGCGCCGGCCTGCTCGCCGCGGAAGCAGCCGACCTCGAGCACGCTGCGGTCCATGCATTCGGCCGGCACCGCGCCGAACTCGTAAACGTCGGCGACCGAGGCGTAGGCATAGCCGAGGCGGTCCTCGTCGACGACCTGGATGCGGGCGTCGTGGAAGTCGGCCTCGCTCCTGGCGCGGGCGTCGATGTCCTGCAGTTGGCCGGTCATGTGGTTTCCCCGGGGGAGGGCCTCGGTCGCTGCGGCGTGCGGCGCCGGCGCGGCCCGGATACCCGGGATCACGCCGAACGCGGCGGGAAGCGGTCAGCCCCCGGCGGCATCAGGTCGCCGCGACCCGTCCCGTCTTCCGCCATTGCAGCAGCAGCCGGCGCAGGCGCGGGTCCAGCAGCAGCACCGGCAGGGCGTAGGCCAGCAGCCACAGTCCGCCGGAGGCGAACAGGCGCGGCCATTCCGAATGCAGGCCGAACAGGCCGCTGAACCGCAGCGCGGCCAGGAACAGCAGCGCGGCGGCGCCGGCGGTGAGCAGCGAGCGCCGGTCCGGCAGCCGCAGCAGCTCGCGCGGGCAGCACAGGCACATCGACAGGGCGAGGAACAGGTAGCTGACGGCGGTCGCGTAGACCGCGCCCATCATCCCCACCTTCGGGATGAGGAACAGGTTCAGGACGATGTTGATCGCGGCCGCGGCGAAGGTGAGCCGCAGCACGGTCATGGTGCGCTTGTGCAGCAACAGCCCGTAGGCGCTGATGTCGACCAGCGGGTACAGCGCGTACATGGTGCCGATCCAGGCGAACACCGGCCCGGACCCGGCCTTGTCCGGGCCGCTGACCGCGCGCAGCACCTCGCTGCCGGTGCAGGCGATGGCCACGCCGATGCCGAACGAGGCGTAGGTCATCGGCAGCAGGATCCGCTGCTTGAGCGCCCTGACCTGCGCTGCGCCGCCGGTCTCGTAGAGGCGGTTGGCGACCGGGATGAACGACTCCGACAGCGACGCGCTCATGAACACGCTGACCTGGATCGCCAGCGAGTAGCCGATGGTGTAGATGCCCACCGCCGCGTAGTCGCCGAGCATGCCCTTGAGCATCACCCGGTCGATCGAGATCAGCGCGATCGCGGCGATCTCGTTGGCCACCAGCGGGAACCCGTAGCGCAGCGCCTCGCCGAACTGGCCTTGGTCGACGGCGGCGCGCGAGAACCGCAGCGCCCCGCGCATCCAGCGCACGTAGTACGCGAGCACCAGGATTGCGGCCAGGATCCTGCCGCCGTAGGCCGCCAGCGCGCTGCGCTCGATCGCGATCACCGCCGCCAGCATCAGCACCAGCTCCAGCCAGCGCCAGGCGACCCGGGTCACCATCAGCAGCCCGGACAGCTCGCTGGCGCGGATCACCATCTGCACCAGGCTGGCGAACACCATCAGCGGGATCGCCAGCACCGCGCACCACATCACCGGCGAGAACGCCACCCCGCCGAGCCAGGAGACGCAGCCGAGCACGGTGACCGCCAGCAGCCACAGCAGCAGCGAGGCCAGCATCGGCAGCAGCAGCAGGTTGGTGGCGAACTTCTCCATCCGCGCCGCGTCGCCGCCGTGCGGGTAGAAGCGGATGATCGCGTGCTGCGCGCCGAGCTTGGCAACCGCCACCGCCATCATCACCCAGGTCTCGTAGTAGCCGAGGATGCCGTACTGGGTGTTGTCCAGCAGCCGGGTCAGCGCCGGGAACGAGACCACGCCGGCGAGCAGCACCAGCGCGTTGGCGGTGGAATAACGCAGGTAATGGGTGCCGATGCCGACGTGGCGCACCGCGGGCGCGTCGCGGCCCGGTGCGTCCGCCGGCGTGGCCGCGGATGCGCCGTTCATGCTGCGGTGACGGCCTGGGGCGGGTGCACGGGGCGGCCTCGGCGACTGGAGCGCGCGGTCGGGGACATTGATTGGAGGAACGCAATCCGGCCCGCGCGCCGGACAGCGATCGTCAGCACGCCGCGACGCGTTCCCTGAACCGTTCGAGCAGTTCCGCCTGCTCGATGATGGTGTCGTGGCGGGCGCGGACGTGCACCACGTCGACGCCGTCGACGAACGCGCGCCAGCCCAGCGTGGGATCGCCACCGCCGTCGGTGCGGGTCGCCTTGAACAGCACCACCGGGCCCGGGTAGCGGCTCGGGCGCCAGGTCGCCAGCGCGCGCTGGTTGGCCCGTTCCACCACGTGCATGCGCAGCTCCTTGTCCATTTCCTGCCCGAGCCCGGACAGCCGCCGGATCCACAGCAGCGGCAGCGTCCACAGGCGGAAGCCGGCGCGCCGCCACAGCCACCGGCGCCGGTCCGGCTCGAGCGCGCGGTAGCGCGCCCATGCGCCGCGCAGGCGCCACGGGCTCTCGGCCGGGCCGCGCGGCATGCCGGGGCCGTAGGTGTCGAACAGGCCCAGCAGCGCGATCGTCTCGCCGGCCGACGCCAGCCGCCTGGCCACTTCCAGCGCGACCACCCCGCCCATCGACCCGCCCGCCAGCACGTAGGGCCCGTGCGGACGGACGGCGCGGATCTCGCGCGCGTACAGCTCGGCCATCGCGTCGACCGACGCCAGCGGTGCCATGCCTTCGTCGACGCCGGGCGACTGCAGGCCGTAGACCGCCCGGCCCGCCGGCATCGCGCGCGCCATCGGTACGTAGTTGAGCACGTGGCCGCCGACGGCGTGGACGAGGAACACCGGCGTTCCCTCGCCGCCGGCGCGCAGTTCCACCAGCGCCCCGCCCGCACGCGGCGCGGCGGCATCCGGGGCGGACGCGTCCTCGCCACCGGACGCGGCGGGCGCCGCGCGCAGCGCCTCGGCCAGGCGGGCGACGGTCGGGCGTTCGATCAGGACCGACAGCGGCAGGTCGATCCCGTGCCGCCTGCGCAGCTCGGCGAACATGCGCACCGCGAGCATCGAGTAGCCGCCCAGCTCGAAGAAGTTGTCGTGGATGCCGACCGGCCCGCCCGCCAGCAGCCGTCGCCACAGCGCGCACAGCTCCTCCTCGAGCGCGTCGCGCGGGCCCGCGGCGCCGTCCGCGGGCGCGTCGCCGGACGCGGGCGCCGGCAGCGCGCGCCGGTCGATCTTGCCGTTGGGCGTCTTGGGCAGGGCCGGCAGCACCTCGATCCGGTGCGGCCGCATGTACGGCGGCAGCGCATCCTCGAACCGCGCGCGCAGGCGGCGCTGCAGCGACGCCGGTTCGGCGCGGCTGCCCGCGTACAGCACCAGCGCGAGGTCGCCGTCGCCGCCAGGGCGCGCGATCGCCGCACATTCGACCACGTCCGCTTCGGCGGCGGCCACGGCTTCGATCTCGCCGGGCTCGATCCGGAAGCCGCGCAGCTTGATCTGCGCGTCCGCGCGGCCGTGGAAATGCAGCCTGCCGTCGCGGATGCGGCCGAGGTCGCCGCTGCGGTACATGCGCGACCCATCGCCGGCGAAGGGGTCGGCGACGAAGCGCTCCGCGCTCGGCCCGGGCGCGTGCAGGTAGCCGTCGGCCACGCCCGCTCCACCGATCCATATCTCGCCGATCGCCCCGGGCAGCGCCGGCCGCCGCGCCGCGTCGAGCAGGTAGAGCCGGGTGTTGGCGACCGGCTCGCCCAGCGGCACCTCGTCCAGGCCGGGCGCCAGCCGCGCCGCGCTCGACCAGACCGTGGTTTCGGTCGGCCCGTAGAGGTTCCACAGCTCGCGGCAGCGCGGCAGCAGCGCGGCGGCCAGTGCGGGCGGCAGCGCCTCGCCGCCCACCAGCAGCTTCAGCGGCCGCAGCACCTCGTCGCGGCCGGTCTCGAGCAGCAGCGACAGCAGCGTCGGCGTGGTCTGCAGCACCGTGCATCCGCTGCGCTCGATCAGGCGGGACAGGGCCTGCGGGTCGCGATGCTCGTCGTCGCCGGCGATCACCACGCAGCCGCCGCACAGCAGCGGCAGGTACAGCTCGAGCGCGGCGATGTCGAACGACAGCGTGGTCGCCGCGCAGATCGCGTCGTCGCGCCCGAAGCCGGGCGCCTCGCGCATCGACAGCAGGAAGTTGGCCAGGTTGCGGTGCAGGATCCGCACGCCCTTCGGCGTGCCGGTCGAGCCCGAGGTGTAGAGCACGTAGGCGAGGTCGTCGCCGGCGACCGACGGCAGTCCGCGCCCGCTCGCGGCCCCGGCGTCGACGAGCTGTCCGAAGCCCAGCACCTCGCGGCCGTCGGCCAGTCCCCCGGGAAGCGCGCGCGCGTCGTCGGCGACGATCGTGGCCAGGCCCGCGTGCCGGGCCATCCATGCCAGGCGCTGCGGCGGGAAGCCCGGATCCAGCGGCACGTAGGCCGCGCCGCTGCGCAGCACCGCGAGCACCGCCGCCAGCATCCCGATCGAGCGTCCCATGCAGATGCCGACCAGCCCTCCCCGCCCCACGCCGCGCGCCACCAGGGCCGCGGCCGCGTCGCGGCTGGCGCGCTCCAGCGCCGCGTAGGTGATCCGGCGCTCGCCGCAGCGGGCCGCGCAGCGGTCGGCGAACCGCTCGAAGCCCGGCAGCAGCAGGTCGGGCAGCGACAGGTCCGGATCCCACGCGCGCGGACGCGCATCCACCAGCGCGAAGTCCGCCAGCGGGCGCTCGCCGCCCAGCGCCGACACGGGCACCTCCCCCGCATCCGCCACCTGCGCCAGCAGGTCGATGCAGGCCGCGCACCAGGCGAGCGCGGTGGAGCGCCGGTACAGCGCGCTCTGGTACTGCAGTTCGAGCACCACCTTCGGTCCCGGCAGCGGCCGCCACTGCCAGGCCAGCTCCCAGGCCGTGGCGGCGTGCGGCATCAGCCGCAGCCGGCAGTCGAGGCCGTGGAAGTCGAGCCGCTCGATGCCGGGGTTCAGGCTCAGGATCGACTCGACCAGCAGCATCCGCCCCGGTTCGCGCGACAGCGCCAGCGCGTCCACCACCCGCCCCAGCGAAACGTCCTGGTGCAGCGCGGCCTCGCGCATCGCCTCGTGCACGCGGCGGACGAAGGCCGGCAGCGGTTCGTCGGGCAGCACCCGGATCCGCAGCGGCAGCGTGCTGCCGGTGTCGCCGACCACGCGCCGCGCGCGCCCGCTCGCGGCGCCGGCGAAGGGCACCCCGCAGACGATGTCGTCCTGGCCGCAGAGCCGGTGCACGAGCAGCGCCTGGCCCGCCAGCAGCAGGCTGAAGCGGCTGACGCCGAGCCCGCGCGCGGTTTCGCGCAGCCGCCGCCACAGCCCGGCGGGGACCTCCTGCTCGACGGTCCCCGCGGCGAAGTCCAGCCGCGCCCGGCGCGGGAAGTCGGTGGGCAGTCGCGACGGTTCGGGCAGGTCGCGATAGCGTTCCACCCAGTACGCGAGCGAGCGCCGCCCCGCTTCGCCGTCGCGCAGCGCGCGCTCGGCGAGCACGTAGTCGGTCCAGGAGTCCGCCGGCGGCAAGCGGCCCGCGCCGGCGACGATGCGGCCGTAGTGCGCCGCCAGGTCCTGCAGCGTGATCCGCAGCGACCAACCGTCGCTGACCAGGTGGTGGACGCGCACCAGCAGCCGCCAGTGGCGGTCGTCCAGCCGGCACAGCCAGGCCTTGAGCAGCGGCGGGCGCGCGGGATCGAACCGCACCACGGCGCACTGCGCGCAGAAGTCCGCGTAGGCGGCCCCGGGATCCGGCGCCGCGCGGAAGTCGCGCCGCTGCAGCGCGATGCCGCTGGGCGGCTCGTGGAACTGGCCGCGGCCGGCCTCGTCGAAGCGCATCGAGAACGCCTCGTGCCGTTCGGCGACCGCGTGGAAGGCGGCGGCGAGCGCCTCCGCGTCCAGGCCACCGTCGAAGGCGAGCTCGCAGCCCTCGCCGAACGCCAGCCCGGCGTCCTCGCTGTAGCGGCTGCCGAGCCACTTCTCGGCCTGCCCGTCGGTGAGCGGATAGCGCCCCCCGGCGGCAGGCTGCGGATATGCGTCCCCCAAAACACTCCCCCGCCCGCTGGCCCCACCCTGCGATCCGCGCCAGCCCGGGCGCCCCGCCGCACGATCCCCATTGACGACAACGCGAACCGGACGCCGCACCGGACAGGCACGGAATGCCCGCGCCGCGCACCCGTCGTGCCGGCAACCGGACCGCCAGGATTCAAGCAAGAACCGCGCCTACTAAAAAATTCAATGAGTTATCGAATATTCCTGCAGCCATCTCGACAACCCGATTAACTTGGTGTAACTGTTTTTGCCGTTACAGCCCATTTCAGGACAGCTGTCCCAGAAATGAACGCCCCGCTCGCTACACTCCACGACCCAACCTTCCCCCAAACCCCAAGTGTCGCTGGATGCGGCCACAGGAGCCTATCCGGATGATTATCCGTATCGCCAGAGGCAGGCGCGGCCTGCCGTTCTTCCTCTTATCCCTCTTATCGCTCTTATCACCCGCACTGCTGCTGGTCCCGGGGACCAGCCAGGCCGCCACCTGCGACGGCTTCTACTCCCCGAACTTCACCCTCGCCCAAGGCAAGCTCAACCCCGCTCCCCCCGCCCTGTCCAAGCCCGCCAAGGGCGTCCGGATCCAGGAGCCCAACTTCAAGACCTGCCTGTTCAGGGCCACCGACCACCGGACCGAGCCCTCCAGCTACTACCTCCGCAACGACTACTCGCGCAGGCAGGCCTTCAACGCCAACAACACCTACTTCCTGGCGTACACCAACGACGGGTCCTGGCACCTGTACGACGCCAACACGCTGAAGTACCTGCGCACGCTCACGCCGCTGGCCGGCGACGCCGAGCCGCAGTGGCACCCGACCGACCCGAACACGCTCTACTACGTCCCCATCAACGGCGGCAAGAAGCTGCTGAAGGTGGACGTGCGCAACAACCAGTCCAGCACCGTGGTCGACTTCTCCGGCAAGCTCCCGTCGTGGGCGGCGTCGGCGACGCACATCTGGACCCGTTCCGAAGGCTCGCCCTCGGCCAACGGCCGCTACTGGGGCTTCCTGGTCTACGACGACAGCTGGAACCTGCTCGGCTACATCGTCTGGGACCTGCAGCAGAACAGGCTGGCCGGCAGCCGCCAGGCGTCGGGCAGCGTCGACAACGGCTCCATTTCCGCGTCCGGCCGCTGGTTCATCGTCTCGGGCGACGGCGTGTGGGCCTGGTCGGCCGACTTCAGCCAGAAGAAGAAGATCGACGCCTACGGCGGCGTCCATTCGGACCTGGCGATCGGCCCGCAGGGCCACGACTACTTCGTCTCGGCGGACTACGAGAGCGACGGCGGCGACGTCTACTTCGTCGACCTCGACAGCTGCCCGTCGGTGGCGGCGTCCGCGACGACGGCGCCCGAGTGCCCGCGCACGGTGCTGTTCTCCATGTATCCCACCGGCGGCTGGGCGACGATGCACTTCTCCGGCAAGGCGTTCAACAAGCCGGGCTGGATCCTGATCAGCACCTACGACACCCAGAGCAACCGCAGCACGATGCCGTGGTTCGAGAACAAGATCTTCGCGATGGAGCTCAAGGCATCGCCCAAGGTCTATCCGCTGGCGTTCACCCGCCGCGTCCCCTCGGCCCAGGAGCTCGGCCAGACCGGCGCCGACGCCTACTGGACCGAGCCGCACGCCTCGGTCAACCGCGACTTCACCCGGATCGCGTTCAACTCCAACTGGGGCAACAGCGCGGGCGCCGACGTCGACGTGTACATGATCGAGCTGCCCGCCAACGCCGTGGGCGGCGGCACCACGCCCATCCGCGCGCCGTCGACCGGCGGCAACCTGCCGCCGATCGAGGACGGCGGCTCGACGGCGTCGAGCCCGGCCACCGCCGCGCTGCCGTCGCTGCCGGCGCGCCCGGAAACGGTCTCGATCGGCTGCGTGCTGTGCGCGCGGCTCGGGCAGGCGCGCTCGGCCGTGTCCGGCTTCGCGCACGACGTGTGGCGGTACGCGCAGCCGCTGCTGCGCTCGGCCGCCGACGCGCTGGACCTCGACGCCGACGAACAGCGCGCCAGCGCGCGGGCGGCAACCGCGCAGACCTCCACGGCCGTCGACGCCGCTGCCGCCGAAGCCACCCAGCCCGCGGTCGATCGCAAGCTCGCCCGGCAGGCGGCGGATGCGGCAACCGCCGCCACGGACGCCGGCACCCCGGTCGCCGCGTCCGCTGCGGCCATCCGCGGCTGCGAGGCCGGCGCCGACGGGCGCGATGCCTCCGCGCGCGCCGCCGCCGGCGAGTGCCGCGACCGGAAGGACGCGCAGGTGCGCTGAGCCGAATCCGCGCCGCATCGCGCAACGACGAGGGGTCGGCCTCAGGCCGGCCCCTTCTTCATGGCCGCACCGGGCTGCGGTCGCGCACGTCCAGGACTTCCAGCCCGTCGATCGCGCTGTAGGTATGGCAACCGTCCATGCCCAGCCCCCATCCGGCCAGGTGGCCGAGCGGGCGCTCCTCGTAGCGGGTCGGGCTGAGCGCGGTGATCTCGCGGAACACGACCTCGGCGCCGTAGCTGGGCCCGCAGTTCTGCGCCGGCCGGACCAGGCGGCCGCGATGCTCGAACAGGCGGCCGGCGGGGCGCGCGTGCCGCACGTCGGTGACGATGGGATTGGCCGGATGCGGCAGGAAGGGCCCGTTCAACTGGTCGGCCACGAACAGGAACAGCTCGTCGCAGGTGCTGCTGCCGCCCTCGGACACGTTGGCGAACAGGTACCAGCGGCCGTTGTGCCGGTGCAGGGTCGGGTCGACGCAGACCCGTCCGCGGATCAGGTCCGCCACCCGCGCCCACCGCAGCGGGAAGGCTTCCGCGCGGTACAGGCTGGCGCGGTGCGCGGCGCCCGACTCCACCGTCATGTACCACTGCCCGTCCCAGCGGAACGGCTGCGGATAGGACAGGTGGAAGGGCTCGTCCAGCGCCGTGCCCAGCCGCCGCGCGCTGCCGTCCGCGCGCAGCTGCAGGCAGACGATCTCGCCCTTGCCGCCCATGTCGCGCGGGAATTCCTCGACGAACAGCAGCCGGCGCCCGCCGTCCTCCACCACGCAGGGATCGGCCCAGGCGCGGCCTTCCGGCGGATGCAGCGTGCTGCATTCGCCCACCACCGGGGCGGCCGGGTCGAGCGGCGACTTCGACCTGCGCAGGACCAGCCGCCACGGCTCGCCCTCGTCGAGGCCGCGCAGGCGGTCCAGGCGCCTGCGGACGAAGTGCCAGGCCGCGGCCGCGAACGCGCGCAGCCCGGCGGCGAACAGCTTGCGCCTGGGCGCCAGGCGCAGGCGCGCGGCCTGGCGCACCGGCACGCCCAGCTCGCCCGCGGCGAGCCGGCGCAGCGAGCGCATCAGCAAGGCCGGGAGCTTGCGCATCGCGAGCTCGCGCTGCTCGACGAAGGAATGCCGCTGGGTCGATCCGCGGCTGGCCTCGAGCTCCCGCACCTGCCCGCCCGGGTAGGCCAGTTCGAGCGCGAACGCGGTCGCCTCCTCGCGCGCGAGCATGGGCGCGAGCAGGTCGAGGCCACCATGGACGGGGTCGACCAGGCCCGCGTCGAGCGTCCAGCAGCCGTGCTCGGCGCAGTCGGCCAGGGCGTCCGCCCAGGTCTCCTGTCCCAGCAGCAGGACCACGCCCGGGCGCAGCGCCCGGATCACGCGGCACGCTTCCTCCGCGGAAACCCCGGGCTCGAGCGGCGGCAGCGACGCGATCGCGCCCAGCGCGTCGACGCGGATCCCGTCCAGCGTGCCGGCGTCGCCGCGATGGCGCCTGCGCATGCGCTCCATCGCCAGGTGCGCCTGCACGTCCACCGCCACGCCGGCCACCGACGGCAGCCTCGCGCCCGCCACCGGCACCACGACCGGTTCGATCCAGCGGCTGCCCGCCGACAGCTCCGCGAACCGCAGCAGCCAGGCCGGCGCGGTCTGCGGCGCCACCACCGCCACCCGCAGCGGCGCGAAGCCGTCGGGCGGCGCGACGTAGAGCGGCGTCGCGGCGGCATCCTCCGGCGCCAGCGGCAGGTCGTCCACCGCCGTGCCGTTCACGGCGCGCCCCATCCCGCGGCGCCCCTTGCGGTCATCCAGTCCTCGACGACGGCGAGCAGGCGGTCGCGGTGGGCGCGCGCGTAGAAGGTGTGGTCGCAGTCGGGCCAGTAGTGCAGCGCGACGCCGGGGGCGTGCGCGGGGCGCCCGAACATCGCGCCGAACTGGCGCGGGTGCAGGAACAGGTCGGCGTAGCCGCCGGTATAGATCCACAGCGAACGGGCGCCGCGCGCGGCCAGCGCCGCAAACTGCCGGCGCGCGCTGGCGCGGTCGGGCCAGCCGCGCTCGTCGGCGACGAAGCGCAGCCGGCCCGCGCCGGCGCCGGCGGACGCCGCGGCGGTCGCGGTCCTGCGCAGCAGCCGGTTGGCGATGCCGAACCAGGCGCCCGGCCCGCGCCGCAGCGCGCCGGCGATGCGCGCGAAATGGAACCAGAAGCCGGTGAAGCTGATGCCGTCGAGCATGAGCATGCCGACCACGCGCCGATCGCGGACCGCCGTCGCCCAGCCCAGGTCGGCCGCGCTGCAGACCCCGCCGACGACGAACCGCTCGGCGCCGTGGTGGCGCGCGAGGTGGTCGAGCGCGGCGATCGTCGCCTGCGCGTTGTCGCAGCCCGGCAGGCGCGGCGTCTCGCCGACCCCGGGCGTGTCGAAGCGGAAGGTGCGGATGCCGCGGGCGGCGAGCCGGTCGGCCAGCTCGACGTGCAGGCGGAACGGACCGGCGCGCGGGATCAGCCCGGCATTGGGCAGCACCAGCACCGGGGCCGGCGAAGCCGGGTCGCCGCAGAGGATGCCGACGAGCCGTTGCTCCGGACCGAAAGTGACCAGTTGGCTCACGTCGCGATCGCCTCCCTCGGCATCCATTGCCCGGCCGGCGGCCGGGACAGCGCTGAGGCCAGCGCATCGACCACCCGCTGCAGGCCGGGCGAGACGAAGAGCGCGCCGTCCATGCGCGTGCCGTCGCCGATCCGCGCGGCGTCCTCGGGCAGCTCGAACGCCCGCTGCAGCCGCACCGAGGGCAGCCCCACCCCGGGGCGCAGCACGCCCCAGGCCTCCGGGCGGCGCGGCCAGGCAGCGGCGTCGGCCTGCATCGAGGCCAGGTCGCGGCGCAGGCGCGGCGAGACCTCGAAGCCCATCAGCTGTCGTTCGCAGCGTTCCACCGGCACGCCGCGGCGCAAGGGATAGCGGTCGGCCGAGCGCAGCTCGCGGGCATCGGCGTCCTCGAGCTCGTCCAGCCACGCCGCGCCGTCGACGATCGGCTCCCACAGCACCACCGGATCCGCGTCGCCGCCGGCGGCCAGCCAGGAGGCCAGCGGCAGCGCGCCGCCGCGGAACGCCAGCACGGCGACCCGGTCGACGCCGGCGAGCGCGCGCAGCGCCCCGGCCGCGATCCCGATGTCCTCACGCATCGAGGCCAGGTCCATGCGCGCGCCGCCGCCTTCCGAGTCGCCCGAGCCGAGGAAGTCGAAGCGCAGGCAGGGAATCCCGGACGCCGCCATCCGCACGGCGATCTCCGCCAGCATGCGCCGACTGCGCAGCTGTTCGTGCAGCAGCGGCGGGACCAGCAGCAGCCCGCATCTGGCCGGATCCCCGCCCGCGGGGTGCAGCGCCGCGTACAGCCGTCGCCCGTCGGCCCCGATCCAGTGCGGCGTCCAGCGGCCGATGTCCGCCATCGACTACCCCGTCGTCGCCTGGCGGCCGAACAGCCGCTTCACGTTGCCCAGCAGGCCCGACGCCTGCCTGCCGGCGGGAGCCGCCGCCGCCGGCAGGTCGGCCGCGATCTCGCCCACGCTCTGCGCCGCCAGCTGCATCAGCTTGATGCGGTAGCCGGTTTCCCGCGCGACGCGCTCGGACATCTGCACGGCGAGCATCGAATTGCCCCCGATGTCGAAGAAGTTGTCCGACGGCTTCACCTCGAAACCCAGGACGTCCGCCCAGATGCCGATCAGATAGGTTTCGCGCGGGCCGACCTGCTGGCCGTCTGCGGTGGGGGTTGGCATGCAAGGCTCCCTGTCGATGGTGTCCGGACCCGGCGTGCCATCCGCCTGCGCGTCCGCGAAATGCGAGGCCAGTCGGGCCACGGTGCTCGATTGCAACAACGTCCGCAGCGGCAGCGGGCGGCCAAGTTCGCGCTCCAGTTCCGCCGCGAGCCCGGCCGCGCGCGCGCCGCACAGGGCGGCGAAGTCGTCGTCGACACCGAGCCCGGGTACGCCCAGCACTCGCCCCACGACCTGCGCGATCCGCGCCTGCAGCCCGGTGCGCGGCCCGGCGCGGCCCGCCGCGCGCCGCATGTCGTCCGGCACCGGCAGCGCGCCGCGGTCGAGCTTGCCGTTGGGCGAGAGCGGAAGCGCGTCGATGGCGACGACGTGCTGCGGCACCATGTAGGCGGGCAGGCGCGCCTGCAGGTGGCTGCGCATCGCCTGCGGCGTCGGCGCATGGCCCGGCGCGAGGACGGCGTACGCCACCAGCCGCACGTCGCCGGGACGATCCTCGCGCACGGTCGCCGCGCACGCGCGGACCCCGTCGCATGCGGACAGCGTGGCCTCGATCTCGCCCAGCTCGATCCGGTACCCGCGCACCTTGACCTGCGAATCCAGGCGCCCGAGATGCTCGAGCGCGCCGTCGCCGCGCCAGCGGCCGAGGTCGCCGGTGCGGTACAGGCGCGCGCCGGGGTGCGCATCGAAGGGATCGGGCACGAAGCGTTCGGCGGTGAGGTCCGGGCGCCCGAGGTAGCCCAGCGCGACGCCGTCGCCGCCGATCCACAGCTCGCCGGGAACGCCTACCGGGCACGGCTGTCCGCGGGGATCGAGCACCCGCACCGTGGTGTTGTCGATCGGCGTGCCGATGGTGATCGCGCCGACCGGCGGCACGAGCCGCGCGCAGGTCGACCACACCGTGGTCTCGGTCGGCCCGTACATGTTCCAGGCCTCGCCGCAGCATCCGGCGAGGGCGGTCGCGAGGTCGTGCGGCAGCGGTTCGCCGCCCACCAGCGCCTTGAACCGCGGCCCGCCGCGCCAGCCGGCGGCCAGCAGCAGCCGCCAGCCCGACGGCGTGGCCTGCATGCAGGTGGCGCCGCTGGCCTCGAGCAGGCCGCGCAGCGCGTGCCCGTCGCGCGGCGCGTCGCGCGGCGCCACCACGACCTGCCCGCCGGCCACCAGCGGCAGG
This sequence comes from Luteimonas sp., assembly GCA_041905645.1. Taxonomy (GTDB): domain Bacteria; phylum Pseudomonadota; class Gammaproteobacteria; order Xanthomonadales; family Xanthomonadaceae; genus Luteimonas. Next base: position 7,708 of record JAYRKR010000041.1, on the reverse strand, counting down.
AACAGCTCGGGGATCGACATGTCGAAGGACGAGACGGTGACCGCGACCATGCGGTCGTCGGCACCGAATCCCGGCGCGCGCTGCATGCTGCGCAGCAGGTTCGACAGCGCCCGGTGCGGCACCACCACGCCCTTCGGCCTGCCGGTGGAGCCGGAGGTGTAGATCACGTACGCGGGGCTTTCGGGCGTCGCGTCGCGCGCGTCCGCGGGCAGCGGCCCGTCGCGGCGCCCCGCCGGCGCGTCCATGTCCTCGTCGAGGACGAGCGTCCGCGCGCGCGGATGGTCGAACGCGCCGGCGAGCGCCGCGCTGCACACCAGGACGCGCAGGCCGGCGTCGGCCACCATGAAGTCCAGGCGTGCGCCGGGATAGTCGGGATCCAGCGGCACGAACGCCGCGCCCGACTTGAGGATGCCCAGCACGGCGGCGTGCAGCATCGGGCCGCGTTCCAGGCACAGGCCGACGAAATCGCCGCGGCCGGCGCCGCGCTCGCGCAGCGCGCGCGCGATCGCGTTGGCGCGCGCTTCCAGCGTGGCGTAATCCTGCCGCTGGCCGGAGAAGTCGATGGCGGTGCGTCCCGGCGCTTCCGCCGCCCTGGCCGCGATGCGCCGGTGGACCAGCGCGACGCCTTCGCCGTCGCCGTCCGTGCGCGGCGGCTGCAGCGCGGCCAGGGCCAGCCGCTCGCGCGCGGACAGCCAGTCGAGCGCGTCCCACGCCAGGTCCGGCCGTGCGACGGCGCTGCGCAGCAGCGTTTCCAGCGCCTCCAGCCAGTGCCGGATGCTGCCGGCATCGAACAGCCGTGCATCGTGCTCGCAGCGCAGCTGCAGGCCGCCGTCGTCGCGCGGAACGATGCACAGCCGCAGCTCCACTCCGTCGGCGTCCGGCGCGGCATCCTGCCGCGGCCCGAAATCGAACATCGCGCGGATCGCGGGTTCCGGGCGGTCCTCGCCCGCGGCGGGCGCCGCGCGTGCGCACGCGGCCGCGGCCTCCCGCAGCGCGCGGCCGGTCCCGGCCAGGACCTCGGCGAAGCCGGTCCCGGGCGCGGCGTCGATGCGCACCGGCACCACCGCGGCCCGGCGCGCCCCGTCGGGCAGCGCGACGCTGCAGGCGAGTCCGGCCAGCAGTGCCTCCTGCCGCGACAGGCGCCGCAGCCACGTGGCGAAGCCGGCGAAGAGCGTCGCGGACAGGTCGCAGCCCGCGCCCGCACCGATGCGCGCGAGCGCAGCCGCCAGCTGCGCGTCCAGCGACGCTTCCACGCTTCCGGCGACGGACCCGCCCGGCCACGCGCGCGGCCGGTCGCAGGGAAGGTCGAGCGGCGGCGCCGGCGCGGCGCCGGCGAGCCGGCGCCACGCATCCACGCCCGCCGCCGGGAGGTCCTCCAACCGCTTCGCGCTGGCCGGGCCTGGCGTTCCCCCCATCACCCCTGCCCCGCTGTCGCGACGGCGCCGGCTTCGCGGTCCGCCCGCTCGGCGGCGATCCCGGCGAGCGTGGCGATGTCGCGATCCGGGTCGTCGGCGATCGCGCGCAGCAGCGCCATGTAGCGCTCGCGCAGGCGCAGCACGGTCGCTTCCAGCAGGATGTCCGCGTTGTAGATCAGCCCGCCGGTCATGCCGTCGCCGTCCTCGACGAACCACAGCCCGAGGTCCTCGGTCGCACCGGGCTGGAACACCTCGATGCGGCTGTGGTCCAGGTTGCCCCAGCGCACCACGCGCTGGCGGATGTCCTGGAAGGAGAACAGCGCCTGGTAGAGCATCGCGCCGCCGCCTTCGCTGCGCAGGCTCAGCTCGCGGGTCAGGTCCTCGAGGCGGATGTCGGGCGCCGAGAAGCTGTCGAGCACGACGTCGCGCACCCGCCGCACCAGCGCGCCGAACGGCTGCGACGGCTCGATCTCCATGCGCAGCGGCAGCAGGTTGGTGAAGTAGCCCATCAGGCCCTCCACCTCGGAGGTGTTGCGGCCGCGCACCGGCGTCCCGATCACCATGTCGCGCTGCCCGGCGTGGTGCGAGAGCAGCACCGCGTAGGCGGCGAGCAGGGTCACGAAGACCGTGCTGTCGAGCGCGCGGCTGCGCGCGTGCAGGGCGCGGACCAGCTCGCCCGGCACGACGATCTTGCACGAGGCGCTGTTCCCGGACATGCCGCGCCGGCGCGGCTTGTCGGTGGGCAGCGCCTGCGGGCGGCCGCCCTGCGAGTTGGGCGCGCCCAGCCGCTCGCGCCAGGAGGCCAGCTGGGCGGCGTACTCCGGTCCCTCGACCCATTCGTTGTGCCAGGCCGCGTAGTCGCCGTAGGTGACCGGCAGTTCGGGCAGCTCCGGCCTGCGCCCCTCCAGCAGCGCGGCATAGGTCTCCGCGACGTCCGCGTACAGCAGGTCGAACGACCAGCCGTCCCAGATGACGTGGTGCGGCATGAAGAACAGCGCGTGCTCGTCCTCGGCCATCCGGAACAGCCGCGCGCGGAACAGCGGCGCGCGCGCGAGGTCGCCGAACGGCGTCTCCACCATCGCCTGCATGCGGCGCGCCAGCTCGGCCTCGCGCGCCTCGCGCGGGAAGCCGCTCAGGTCCTGCACGTCGAGCAGGCCGGGGTCGACGTCGTCGTGCACCACCTGCACGTGCGTGCCGTCCTCCTCGGCGATGGTGGTGCGCAGCACCGTCTGGCGCTGCGCGACCTCGCGGAAGGCGCGGTCCAGCAGCGCCACGTCCAGCGGCCCGCGCAGGCGGTGTCCGGACGGCGTGTTGTACGACAGCGTGCCGGGGTTGAACGCCTCGATCATGCGCAACCGCTCCTGCACCAGCGACAGCGGCGCGCGGCACTGGTCGGCGCGGCGCGGGATGCGGTTGCCGCGCGGGCCGGCGCCGGGGGCCCCGCCCACCACCTCGGCCAGGCGCGCCGCGGTCGGGCGGTCGAACACCGAGCGCAGCGACAGCGACGCGCCCAGGTCGCGGTTGAGCCGCGTGGTCAGCTGTGCGGCGAGCAGCGAATGGCCGCCGAGGGCGAAGAAGTCGTCGTGCACGCCGATGTCGGGCACGCCGAGCACCTGCGACATCGCCTCGGCGATCGCGCGCTCGGCGTCGTTGCGCGGCGCGACCGGCTCGCCCGCCGGGCGCGCCGCCGGGTCGGGCGCCGGCAGCGCCTTGCGCTCGACCTTGCCGTTGGGCGACAGCGGGATGGCGTCCATCGCCACGAAGTGCTGCGGCACCATGTACTCGGGCAGCATCGACTTCAGGTGTCCGGACAGCGCGGCCGGATCGACCTGGGCGCCGGGCTTGGGCACCACGTAGGCCACCAGCCGCACGTCGCCCGGGCGGTCCTCGCGCGCGATCACCACCCCCTGCGCGACCGACGGATGCGCGGCGAGGTTGTTCTCGATCTCGCCCAGCTCGATGCGGAAGCCGCGCAGCTTGACCTGGAAATCGTTGCGGCCGAGGTACTCGACGCTGCCGTCGGCACGCCAGCGGCCGAGGTCGCCGGTCTTGTACATGCGCGCACCGGCCTCGCGCACGAACGGATCGGGCAGGAAGCGTTCCGCGGTCAGTTCCTCGCGCCCCAGGTAGCCGCGGCCGACCTGCACGCCGCCGATGAAGATCTCGCCCGGGACGCCCATCGGCACCGGCTGCCCGAAACCGTCGAGGACGTAGATGCGGGTGTTGGCCACCGGCCGGCCGATCGGCACGCTCGCGCCGATCTCGCCCGCGCTGCAGTCCCAGGCGGTCACGTCCACCGCCGCTTCGGTCGGTCCGTACAGGTTGTGCAGCTCCACGCCCGGCAGCCTGCGGCGGAACGCCTCCACCAGCGACGCCGGCAGCGCCTCGCCGCTGCAGACCACGCGCCGCACGCCCGCGCAGTCGGCGCCGACGCCGTCGTGCTCCAGGAAGGCGTGCAGCATCGAGGGCACGAAGTGCAGCGTGGTCACGCCGCGCTCGCGCACGACGCCGGCGAGGTAGGCGGGATCCTTGTGGCCGTCCGGCCGCGCCACCACCAGCCGCGCGCCCGAGAGCAGCGGCAGGAAGAACTCCCACACCGAGACGTCGAAGCTGAAGGGCGTCTTCTGCAGCACCACGTCGCCGGGGCCGATGCCGTAGGCGTCGCGCATCCACAGCAGGCGGTTGACCACGCCGCGATGCGCGTTCATCGCGCCCTTGGGCTGGCCGGTGGATCCCGAGGTGTAGATCACGTAGGCCAGGCTGGACGCGGACAGGCTGGGCGCGGCGTCCGGCTCGCTCGCCGGCTGCGCGGCCCAGGCGGGATCCGGCGCGTCGAGCACCAGCTGCCTCGCGCCCGGATCGATCCGCGCCAGCATTCCCGACAGCGCCTGCTGGGTCAGCACGACCGACGGCCGGCAGTCGCCCAGCATGTAGGCGAGCCGGTCGGCGGGATAGTTCGGGTCCAGCGGCACGTAGGCGGCGCCGGACTTCTGCGTCGCCAGCAGCGCCACCACCATCTCCAGGCTGCGGTCGGCGCACACCGCGACGCGGTCCTCCGGGCCCACGCCGAGGCCGCGCAGATGGCGCGCCAGGCGGTTGGCGGCCGCGTCGAGCTCGGCGAAGCGCAGGGTGGCGCCCTCGAACTCGACCGCGATCGCGTCGGGCGTGCGCCGCACCTGCTCCGCGACCAGTTCGTGGATGCAGCGCTCGCGCGGGTAGTCCACGTGGGTATCGTTGAATTTCTCCAGCACCAGCCGGCGCTCGGTCTCGGCGAGCAGCGGCAGCCGTCCCAGCGCCTGCCCGTCGTCGGCCACCATCGCCTCGAGCAGGGTGCGCCAGTAGCCGAGCCAGCGCCGGACGGTCGCGGTGTCGTAGAGGCCGCGGTTGTACTGGCATTCCAGCCGCAGCGCGCCCTGTTCCTGCACCGCGTTGACGAACAGCTCGAAGTTCTCGAACGCGCGCGCGTTGCTGGCGAACGCCATCTCCAGCCCGGGGAACGCGCCGTGCTCGTGGTCCAGGGCCTGGTCGATGTTGAACATCACGCTGATCAGCGGAAGCCGCGCCGGGTCGCGCGCGACCTTCAGCTTGCGCAGCAGCGTGCCGAAGGTGCAGCGCTGGTGGTCGAGCGCATCGAGCAGCGTCGCCTGGGCGTCGTCGACGGCCTTCGCGGCCGGCTGCGCCAGGTCCAGGTCGAACAGCAGCGGCAGGGTGTTGACGCAGTGCCCGACCAGGTGGTCGTGGCCGTCCAGCGACTGCCCCGCCGCGGGGATCCCCACCACCACCCGCGACTGGCTCGACAGCCGCGAGAGCAGCGTGGCGAAGCTCGCGAGCAGGGTCGCGAACAGGCTCGCGCCGCGGCGCGCGCCCATCCTGCGCACGGCGGCGACGAGCTCGGCGTCGAGCACGAAATCCTCGCGCGAGGACTCGAAGGCGCGCCGCGCCGGGCGCGGCCTGTCCGCGGGCAGGTCCAGCACCGGGACTTCGCCCGCGAAGCGGGACAGCCAGTAGGCCTCGTCGTCGCCGGCGCCCGCGTCCGCGCCGCGCGCGGCCTCGGCCAGCGCGTAGTCGGCGAAATCGTCCGCGGGCGGCAGCGCCGCGGGCCGGCCCAGGCGCCCGGCGTACAGGGCGCCGAGCTCGCGCGCGAGCACCCACCACGACCAGCCGTCGCACACGATGTGGTGCGCGGTCAGCAGCAGCAGGTGGTCGTCGTCGGCCAGGCGCATCAGCTCGGCGCGGAACAGGCGGTCGTGCTCCAGGGCGAAGCGCGTCTCCACCGCCAGCCGCAGGCGCTCGGCCACCGCCGCCTCGCGCGCGGCCGCGTCCAGCGCGGCGTAGTCGAACCGCTCCAGCGCCAGCTGCACGCCCTCGAGGACGCACAGCGTGTCACCGTCCGGCCCGAGGTTGGCGCGCAGCGCACCGTGGCGGTCGAGCAGGTCCTGCAGCGCACCGTGCAGCGCATCGGCGTCGAGGCGGCCGGCGAGCCGCAGGGTCACCGATTCGTTGAACGCCAGCGAGGCCTCGCGGCCGAGCTGGTCGGCGAGCCAGATCTCGCGCTGCGGCTCCGTGCTGGGCACGACGCGGGCGAGCGCGCCGTCGGCGAACGGATCGTAATCGACGGCGGTTCCCGCCTGCTGGGCTTGGACTGCGGACATCGTCAACCTACTTTGAGGAACTTCCCCGGGGCATCGGGGTTGGGAACGAACCAGGCCGGACGGCCGTCGGGGTCGCGGCCGAGGCGCGCGCCCGGCACCGCCGGCCGCGCCGGATCCATCACCGTGCGCGCGGTGGCCGCACGCCGCGGCAGGAATTCGGCTTCCTGCAGCTCGGTGATCGAATCCTTGAACGCCTGCGTGATCGCGCGGAATTCCGCCTCGCCGTGCGCCGTGGTCAGGAAGCACGGGAAGTTGTCGAGGATGTGCACGCCGCGGCTGCGCATCATCGCGAACAGCAGGTCCTGCAGCGGGTGGTCCTCGAGGAAGAAGGTCTTCCAGACCGAGGCGAAATGGCGCACCTCCACCGGCGCGCCGGCCTCGGCGCAGAACGCGTTGAGCTCGTCCGCCATCGCGGTGACGCGCGCGTTCAGGCGCTCCTGCATCTGCCCACCCTGCGCCTTGACGTGCTCGAGCACGGCCTTGGCGGCGGCCAGCGCCAGGGGATGGCGGACGAAGGTCCCGGCGAAGTACGTCACGCCCACCGTCGGCGCCGAATCGTCGCCGAACTGCCAGTGGCCGCCGTCCAGCGCGTCCATGTAGGCGCGCTTGCCGGCGATCACGCCGATCGGATAGCCGCCGCCGACGACCTTGCCGTAGGTGGCCAGGTCCGCCTGGATGCCGAACAGGCCCTGCGCCCCGGCCGGATGCGCGCGGAAGCCGGTCACGACCTCGTCGAACACCAGCAGCGCGCCGGCGTCCGCGGTCACCTGGCGCAGCTCGCGGAGGAACTCGAGCGGGCGGAAGTCCGGGCGCCGGCTCTGCACCGGCTCCACCAGCACCGCGGCGATCTCGTGCGCGCGCTCGCGGATGATGCGCATCGACTCGGGCGTGCCGTAGTCGAGCACCAGGACGTGCTCGGACGTGTTGCGCAGGATGCCCGGCGCGGCCGGCACCGCGCGCAGCTTGCGGGTGCCGCGCACGATCATCTCGTCGACGATGCCGTGGTAGGCGCCGGTGAACAGCACGATCGTCTCGCGTCCCGTCACCGTGCGCGCGATGCGCAGCGCGCCCAGCACCGCTTCCGAGCCGGTGTTGCACAGCGCGGCGCGGTCGTGCCCGGTCACCTCGCACAGCAGCCGGGCCACGTCGCCGGCCAGCGGGTGCTGCGGGCCGATCTCGTAGCCCAGGTCCAGCTGGCGGCGCACCGCCTCGAGCACGAAGTCCGGCTGCCAGCCGAACAGGCTCATGCCGAAGCCGTTGAGCGCGTCGACGTACTCGTTGCCGTCCAGGTCCCAGAGGCGTGCGCCCTTGGAGCGCTCGACCACGATCTGGTAGGTCATCTCCTTGAGCAGCGGCTTGAAGCCGTTGACCACGCGGGGGTCCGCCATGTGGCCGCGGTTGTCCTGGGTGAAGGCCTTGGACTTGCGGGTGCGCGCGACGTAGCGCTCGATGAAGGCGTCGAGCCTGCGGCGCTGGTGCGGGCCGAGGTCGGCACCGGCGGACCTGTCGATGCGGGCGATCGCGCCGAAGGCCTTCTTCACGTCGTAGGTCGTGTGGGCGACCGCCGCCTCGTCGTCGTCGCCCGCGGCGGGCGCTGCGGGCGCGGCGGCGGCCTGCGGCGCCGGTGCCGGCGCCACCGGG
>JAYRKR010000040.1:0-28889 GCA_041905645.1 Luteimonas sp. | reverse complement strand
GGGCGACGAAGCACAGGCCCAGGCCGCTGCTGCGGCTGCCGCCGTCCGGGCGCGGCAGCGAATAGAAGCGTTCGAACACGCGCCCGATCGCGTAGTCCGGCACGCCCGGGCCGCGGTCGGCGACGGCGATCCGCACGCCGTCGCCCTCGCGGCGCAGTTCCGCCTCGACCGTGCTGCCACGGGGTGCGAAATCGATCGCGTTGTCGAGCAGGTTGGCGATCGCCTGCCGCAGCAGGAACGCATCGCCCACCGCGACCGCCGCCGGATCGACCGCCTCGCGCGACAGCGAGACGCCCGCCGCCGCGGCCTTGGTCTCCACCTGGGCGATCGCCTCGTCGAGCAGCGCGGCCAGCGCCACCGGCTCGGGCTGCTCGATGCGCTGGCGGTGCTCGACCGAGGCCAGCGCCAGCAGCTTGTCGATCATCTGCGCCATGCGCTCGCCCTGGGCGCGGATGGCGGCGACGAAGCGCGCCCGATCGGCCTCGGGCAGCGGCGATTCGAGCAGCTCGGCGCTGCCGCGGATCGCCGACAGCGGGCTCTTGAGCTCGTGGGTGAGCGCGTGCACGTACTGCTCGACGTACTGCTTGCCCTCGAGCCGGTCGCGCATCGTCTCCAGCGCGCGGCCGAGGTCGTCGAACTCGCCGGCGGTGCGCGGCAATGCCACCCGCTCGCCGGCGGTGACCGCGTGCGCGTAGCGCCGCAGCCGCCCGAGCTGGCGCGAGAGCCACCACGCCGCCGCCACCCCGACCAGCAGCGCGGTCCCCAGCAGCACGAAGCCCCAGCCCAGCACCGAACGCTGGCTGCGCGCGATGAACGGTGCGATCGCCTGGTTCGGCTTGGCGACGGTGAGCACGCCGGCCACCTTGCCGCGCGCGTCGCGGATCGGCGCGGCGACGTGCATCACGGTGGAATCCGGGTCGTCCGGGTCGCTGCGGGTCGAGCGCGCGCCATACCGCCCGCGCAGGGTCAGGTAGACGTCGTTCCAGCGCGAGTAGTCCTTGCCCAGGTCGCGCCCGGACGAATCGAACACGACGATCCCGCGCGCGTCGGTGACGTAGACGCGGTAGTCGGAAGCGCGCTTGCGCAGGCCCCAGATCGTCGCGCCGATGTCGCGGTCGGCCAGCGCGCGCACGCGGGCGGCGAAGCGGCCGTCGTCGATGCGCCCGGCGAGGAAGTCGTCCGTGGCCAGCTCCGCCAGCACGTTGGCGGTGTCGGCCAGGGTGTCCTCCATCGCCTGCCGCACGCCCGGCTTGACCTGCTGCACGAACACGTTGCCGAGCAGCCAGGCCGCCAGCGCGACGATCACGAAATAGCCCAGCAGCACGCGCAGGCCGATCCTCACGGGCTGGTTCTCGCAGGCGGAGTCCTCACGGGCGGATCCTCATGCGCCGCCCTCGGCCTCCAGCGAATAGCCCAGCCCGCGATGGGTGCGGATCGGGTCGGCGCCGGGCGCCAGCGCGCGCAGCTTGGCGCGCAGCGTCTTGACGTGGGTGTCGACGGTGCGGTCCCCGCTCTCCAGCGCGTCGCCCCAGACCCGGTCCATCAGCTGCGCGCGCGAAAGCACCGCGCCCGGCCGCGCCAGCAGCGCCGCGAGCAGGCCGTACTCGTAGCGGGTCAGGTCGAGCGCGTGGCCGCGGTAGCGGATCCGGCGGCCTTCGACGTCGTGCTCGAAGCCGCCAGGCGCTGCGACCTGCGCCGCCTGCGCGGGTGCCCGCACGCGCCGCAGCAGCGCGCGCACCCGCGCGACCAGCTCGCGCGGCGAGAACGGCTTGACGACGTAGTCGTCCGCGCCCAGCTCCAGCCCCAGCACGCGGTCGGCCTCGGCGTCGCGGGCGGTGAGGAAGATCACCGGCAGGTCGCGCTCGCGGCGCAGCTCCCGGCACAGCGCGAAGCCGCCAATGTCGGGCAGGCCGACGTCGAGGATCGCCAGGTCGTGCCTGCCCCCGCGCGCCGCCCGCAGCGCGTCGTGCCCGGTCAGGCAGTGCTGCGCCTCGAACCCTTCCGCGCGCAGCGCGTAGAGCACGGTGTCGGCGATGGCGGCTTCGTCTTCGACGAGCAGGATGGAGGGCATGGGGTGCAATTCGTGATTCGTGATTGGTGATTCGTGATTGGCAAAAGCCTTGGAGCGGTGGGCGGTTCGGCCGGCCTGCGACCGGCACCCCCGGCCACGCGGATGGTAGCCGCCCGCCGGCCGTGATTGGCGGCTGGCGGAAGGCCCTGGAGCCGCAGGCGGGCCCGGACGGCTCCCGGTACCCTAGCCGCGCGGATGGCAGCCGCCCGCTTCTTCGAATCACCAATCACCAATCACCAATCACGGCCCCCATGAACTACCGCCACGCCTTCCACGCCGGCAACCACGCCGACGTCCTCAAGCACGTCGCGCTGCTGGCGACGTGCGACGCGCTGGTGGCCAAGCCGGCGCCGTGCTTCGCGCTCGACACCCACGCCGGACGCGGGCTGTACCGGCTCAAGTCGACCTCGGCGCAGCGCACCGGCGAGGCCGCCGACGGCGTCGGCCGGCTGCTCGCTGGGCGCATGCGCGAGCCCGCGATCGCGCGCTACCTGTCGGCGGTCGAGGCCTGCCGCGCCGCGCACGGCCACGACGCCTACCCCGGATCGCCCTGGCTGCTGGCGCACGCGCTGCGCGACCAAGACCGCATCGCCTGCTGCGAGCTGCAGCCAGTGGAAGCCGCCGCGCTGCGCGCCAACTTCGCCGGCGACGGGCGCGTGGCCGTGCACGAGCGCGACGGCTACGCGGCGATCCGCGCGCTGCTGCCGCCGAAGCACGGCGCGCTCCGCTACGCGCGCGGGCTGGTGCTGGTGGATCCGCCCTACGAGGCGCAGCTGGACGAGTTCGACGCCGCGCTGGCGGCGCTGGCCGAGGCGCTGGCGCGCTGGCCGCAGGCGACCCATGCGCTGTGGTACCCGGTGAAGCTGCGGCGCGCGCTGCAGCCGTTCCTGCGCAGGGCCGCGCGGCTGCCGGCGAAGTCGGCGCTGGTGGCCGAGCTGCTGGTGCGGCCGGACGATTCGCCGCTGCGCATGAACGGCAGCGGCCTGCTGCTGCTCAATCCGCCGTGGAAGCTGGACGCGGCGCTGGCGCCGGCGCTGCAGGCGCTGGAAGGGGCGATGGGCGAGGCCGGGGCGTCCAGCCGCATCGACTGGCTGCGCCTGCCCGCGTAGCGGGAGCGGCTTCGGCCGCGGGCTGCCCCAAGGACGCGGCAACCGCTCCATGAAATGCTGTAGGAGCGACGGAAGTCGCGACAATCCTTGCCTGAAAGCGTCGCGACTTCCGTCGCTCCTACAGGGACGAGAAAGAGCTCGCGGCTGAAGCCGCTCCCACAAGGTGCCTTGGAGGAACCGGGGGCTCAGTGCGCCCGGACGTGCGTGTCGTCGTCCGAAACGTCCGGCTCGAAGAAGCTCCAGCGGATCTCGGGGAACGCCGCCTGCACCGCCTGCTCCACCGCGTTGATCTGCGCCAGCAATGCGCCGGCATCCACCGTCTCGCGCATCCGCGCCTTCACCGACAGCATCACCTCGGTGCCCAGCTGCAGGGTGATCAGGTTGAACACGTGCGCGACTTCCGGCCGCGCCTCCAGGAACGCACGGATCTGCCGCTGCCGCTCCGGCTCGACGCCCTGCCCGATCAGCAGCGCCTTGACCTCGATGGCGACGAACGCCGCCACCACGATCAGCAGCGCCCCGATCGCGATGGTGCCGATCGCGTCCCACACCGGGTTGCCGGTGGCCACCGACAGCAGCACCGCGCCCAGCGCGAGCACCAGGCCCAGCAGCGCGGCCAGGTCCTCGCCGAAGATCACCACGAGCTCGGCCTGGCGGCTGTCGCGGAACCACCGCCACAGCGAGCGCCCGCCTCGCGCCTTGGCGACCTCCTGCAGGCAGGCGCGCATCGACACCCCCTCGGCGGCGATCGCGAAGGCCAGCACGCCGGCCGCCCACCACCACTGCTTCAGCGGCTCGGCGTGCTGCAGCTTGTGGATGCCCTCGTAGAGCGAAAACATGCCGCCGACGCTGAACAGCATCAGCGCCACCAGGAACGACCAGAAATAGATCGCCTTGCCGTAGCCGAGCGGGTAGTCGGGCGAGGGCGCGCGCCTGGCCTGGCGCATCCCCAGCAGCAGCAGCAGCTGGTTGCCGCAGTCGGCCAGCGAATGCACGGTCTCGGCCAGCATCGCGCTGGAGCCGGTGAAGAACGCGGCGGCCCCCTTGGCGCAGGCGATCGCGAAGTTGGCGCCGAGCGCGAACAGGATCGCGCGGGTGGAATCGCCGCTGCCGGCCATCGGGGTCCCCGTGTCTGCTGGAGCGCGGATGTTGCGGTTTCGCGGGCGGCCGCGCAATGCGATCGCGGCCAACACCGTGCCTTCACGGCATCTAGGGTTTTTTAACGCGATGAATGCGAGCATCCCCGCATGAGCGCACGCAACCGCCTTCCCCCCTGGCACGAACAGGTCCGGCTCGCCAACGGACGCGAGGTGCTGATCCGGCCGATCCGCGCCGACGACGCCGCGCCGCTGCAGGCCTCGTTCGGGCTGCTGCAGCCGGACGAGGTGCGCCAGCGCTTCCTGCACGCGGTCAAGGAGCTCAGCCCGGAGATGCTGCAGCGGCTGACCCAGCCCAACCCGCGGAACGAGTTCGCGCTGGTCGCCGCCGAGCCGCTGCCGCCGGGCGAGGCCCTGGTCGGCGCGGTGGCGCGCGCCTCGGTCAAGCCGGGCACGCACGAGGCCGAGTTCGCCATCCTGGTCAGCCGCTATGTCGCCGGCATGGGCCTGGGCCGCCACCTGATGCGCCGCCTGGTGCGCTGGGCCAGGGGCAAGAAGCTCGAACGGCTGTCCGGCGACGTGCTGGAGAGCAACCAGCCGATGCTCTCGCTGCTGCAGTCGCTCGGCTTCCGGCGCGAGTCCGCCGGCACGCCCGGCCTCGTGCACGCGGTGCTCGACCTGCGGTAGCGGCCGCGGCCGCGCGCCTTCTCCCCCCCGGCGCGCCCGCCGGCGCGAGCGGGTAAAATGCGCGCTCCTGCGCCGGGCGCATCGCGTCCGGCGCTGTCGTTGTTGCGTGCGCAGATGACCCCGACCCGAGACAATCCCGCTTTCCCGCCTCCCCCGCTCCCCATGGCCGGCCGCCAGCGCGCCTACTGGCGCGCGCCTGCCAGCGCCAGCGCGCTGGCCTGGTCGGTCGCCGCCGCCGCGCGCGCCCACGGCGGGCCGCTGCTGGCCGTGGTGCGCGACAACCAGGCCGCCCACCAGCTCGAGTCCGACCTGCGCACGCTGGCGGGCGACGACCCGGCGCTGCCGGTGCTGCCGTTCCCGGACTGGGAAACCCTGCCCTACGACCACTTCAGCCCGCACCCGGACATCGTCTCGCAGCGGCTGGCCACCCTGCACCGGCTGCCGGCGCTGGCCCGCGGCGTGATCGTGGTGCCGGTGCAGACGCTGATGCAGCGGCTGGCGCCGCTGGCCTACGTGGTCGGCAACACCTTCGACATCCGGGTCGGCCAGCTGCTGGACCTGGACGCCGAGAAGCGCCGCCTGGAAGCGGCGGGCTACCGCAACGTGCCGCAGGTGTTCGACCCGGGCGACTTCGCGGTGCGCGGGGCGCTGCTCGACGTCTACCCGATGGGCGCGGACATGCCGTTCCGGGTCGAGCTGTTCGACGATGCCATCGACACCATCCGCGGCTTCGATCCGGAGACGCAGCGCTCGCTCGACAAGGTCGAGGCGGTACAGCTGCTGCCCGGCCGCGAGGTGCCGATGGACGAGGCCTCCGTGGCGCGCGCGATGGACGCGCTGCGCGAGCGCTTCGACATCGACACCCGCCGCAGCGCGCTGTTCCAGGACCTCAAGGCCGGACATGCGCCGGCGGGGATCGAGTACTACCTGCCGCTGTTCTTCGAGGCGCCGCGCGAGGGCCTGCGCGGCGCCGGCCCGCAGGCATCCACCGCGACGCTGTTCGACTACCTCGGCGCCAACGCGCTGCCGCTGCTGGCGGAGGGCGTGCAGGAGGCCGCCGACCAGTTCTGGAGGCAGGCCGGCGAGCGCCACGAGCAGCGCCGCCACGACATCGAGCGCCCGCTGCTGCCGCCGGCCGAGCTGTACCTGCCGCCCGAGGCGCTGCGCGAGCGGCTCAACCAGGGCGACCGCATCGAGGTCTGCGGCCCGCGGCACCCGCGCCATGCCGATGCGGCGGCGCTGGGCGACTTGCCCGCGCCCGACCTGCCGCTCGCCGCGAAGGACGCGGCGCCGGCGGCGGCGCTGAAGTCGTTCCTCGCCAGCTACCCGGGACGGGTGCTGGTCGCGGCCGACACTGCGGGCCGGCGCGAGGCGCTGCTGGAAGTGCTGCAGGCGGCGGAACTGCGGCCGGTGGTATTGCCGGATTTCCAGGCGTTTCTTTTCCGCCGTCATCCCCGCGAAAGCGGGGACCCAGCGTCTTTGGAGCCGACGCGAGAACCAGAAGAGCGAAAGTCACTGGGTCCCCGCTTTCGCGGGGATGACGGCATCGGGGTCGTCGGTGACGACAGCATCGGGGTGGCCGGGGACGACGGCGTCGGGTTTGCCGGGAATGGCAGCGTGCGGTTCGCCATCGCCGTCGCCCCGCTCGACGACGGCTTCGCGCTCGACGCCGGCGCCGGCGGCAGCGCGCCGCTCGCGATCCTCACCGAGCGCCAGCTGTTCCCCGAGCGCGCCTCCCAGCCGCGCCGCCGCCGGCGCGTCGGCCGCGAACCCGAAGCGATCATCCGCGACCTCGGCGAGCTCAGCGAAGGCTCGCCGATCGTGCACGAGGACCACGGCGTCGGCCGCTACCGCGGGCTGGTGACGCTGGCGGCCGGCGGCCAGCCCGGCGAATACCTCGAGATCGAGTACGCCAAGGGCGACCGCCTCTACGTGCCGGTGTCGCAGCTGCACCTGGTCGCGCGCTATTCCGGCGCGTCGCCGGAGACCGCGCCGCTGCATTCGCTCGGCGGCGAGCAGTGGACGAAGGCCAGGCGCAAGGCCGCCGAGAAGGTCCGCGACGTCGCCGCCGAGCTGCTCGAGATCCAGGCCAAGCGCCAGGCGCGCGCCGGCCTGGCGCTGGACGTCGACCGCGCGATGTACGAACCGTTCGCGGCGACGTTCCCGTTCGAGGAGACGCCGGACCAGCACGCCGCGATCGAGGCGGTGATCCGCGACCTGTCGTCCTCGCAGCCGATGGACCGGGTGGTCTGCGGCGACGTCGGCTTCGGCAAGACCGAGGTGGCGGTGCGCGCGGCCTTCGTCGCCGCCACCGCCGGCCGGCAGGTCGCCGTGCTGGTGCCGACCACGCTGCTGGCCGAACAGCACTACCGCAACTTCCGCGACCGCTTCGCCGACTGGCCGATCCGGGTCGAGGTGCTCTCGCGCTTCAAGAGCGCCAAGGAGATCAAGGCCGAGCTGGACAAGCTCGCGGAAGGGAAGATCGACGTCATCGTCGGCACCCACCGCCTGCTGCAGCCGGACGTGAAGTTCAAGGACCTGGGCCTGGTCATCGTCGACGAGGAGCAACGCTTCGGCGTGCGCCAGAAGGAGGCGCTCAAGGCGCTGCGCGCCAACGTGCACCTGCTCACGCTCACCGCCACGCCGATCCCGCGCACGCTCAACATGGCGATGGCCGGCCTGCGCGACCTCGCCATCATCGCCACCCCGCCGGCGCACCGCCTGGCGGTGCAGACCTTCGTCGTGCCCTGGGACGACGCGCAGCTGCGCGAGGCCTTCCAGCGCGAGCTGGCGCGCGGCGGTCAGGTGTACTTCCTGCACAACGACGTCGAGAGCATCGGGCGCATGCAGCGCCAGCTGCAGGAGCTGGTGCCGGATGCGCGCATCGGCATCGCCCACGGCCAGATGCCCGAGCGCGAGCTGGAGCGGGTGATGCTCGACTTCCACAAGCAGCGCTTCAACGTGCTGCTGTGCTCGACCATCATCGAGTCCGGCATCGACATCCCCAACGCCAACACCATCGTCATCAACCGCGCCGACCGCTTCGGCCTGGCCCAGCTGCACCAGCTGCGCGGGCGCGTGGGTCGCTCGCACCACCGCGCCTACGCCTACCTGGTGGTGCCGGACAAGCGCTCGATCACCAGCGACGCGCGCAAGCGCCTGGACGCGATCGCGGCGATGGACGAGCTCGGCGCCGGCTTCACCCTGGCCACTCACGACCTCGAGATCCGCGGCGCCGGCGAGTTGCTCGGCGAGGACCAGAGCGGGCAGATGGCCGAGGTCGGCTTCAGCCTGTACACGGAGCTGCTCGAGCGCGCGGTGCGCTCGATCCGCCAGGGCAAGCTGCCGGACGTCGACGCCCCCCACGACCGCGGCGCGGAGGTGCAGCTCAACGTGCCCGCGCTGATCCCCGACGACTACCTGCCCGACGTGCACGCGCGCCTGACGCTGTACAAGCGGATCAGCTCCGCGCGCACGGCCGACGAACTGCGCGAGCTGCAGGTGGAGATGATCGACCGCTTCGGCCTGCTGCCGGACCCGGCGAAGCACCTGTTCGCCAACGCCGAGCTCAAGCTGCAGGCCGACGCGCTGGGCATCCGCAAGCTCGACCTCGGCAACGCCGGCGGGCGGCTGCAGTTCGTCGAGAAGCCGAACGTGGACCCGATGGCGGTGATCCGGCTGATCCAGGGGCAGCCGAAGCACTACCGGATGGACGGCCCCGACAAGCTGCGCATCACGCTCGACCTGCCGGACGCCGCGACCCGCTACAACGCCGCGCGCGGCCTGGTGGCGGCGCTGCGCCCCGACCGGGCCGCCTGATCGGCCCCCCGCATTCCGCCACGCCCCGTAGGAGCGCCCCATGGGCGCGATGGCTTTCACGAGGAAGGCGATCGCGCCCATGGGGCGCTCCTACAAAGGCCAGCCGGCGAAGGCCGATCGGTTGATGCCCAGGCAACCAGATCCAGCCCCGGCCCTTCGGCTAGAATTGCCGCGTTTGCCCGCCCGGAGCTCCCCATGTCGCAACCCCTCGCCTATCGCCGCATCCTGCTCAAGCTTTCCGGCGAGGCCCTGATGGGGGACGAGGACTACGGCATCGACCCCAAGGTCATCGGCCGGCTCGCGCACGAGATCATCGAGGCGCAGCAGGCCGGCGCCGAGGTCGGCGTGGTGATCGGCGGCGGCAACATCTTCCGCGGCGCGGGCCTGGCGGCCGGCGGCATGGACCGGGTCACCGGCGACCAGATGGGCATGCTGGCCACGGTGATCAACGCGCTGGCGATGCAGGACGCGCTGGAGAAGCTCGGCGCGCGCGTGCGGGTGATGAGCGCGATCAAGATCAACGACGTGTGCGAGGACTACATCCGCCGCCGCGCCATCCGCCACCTCGAGAAGGGCCGGATCGCGATCTTCGCCGCCGGCACCGGCAATCCCTTCTTCACCACCGACTCGGGCGCCGCGCTGCGCGCGATCGAGATCGGCGCCGACCTGCTGCTCAAGGCCACCAAGGTCGACGGCGTGTACGACTCGGACCCGAAGAAGAACCCGGGCGCCAAGCGCTTCGACACGCTCAGCTACGACGAGGTCATCGCCCGCGACCTCAACGTGATGGACACCGCCGCCTTCGCGCTGTGCCGCGACAGCCACCTGCCGCTGCGCATCTTCGACATGTCGCAGCCCGGCGTGCTGCTGCGCATCCTGCGCGGCGAGGACATCGGCACGCTGGTGCGCAATCGCGCCTGAAGATCCGCCCTGCACGAACAACCGCGGGAGCGACTGTAGGAGCGACGGAAGTCGCGACAGATTTCGCGATCTCGTGAGAGTCGCGACTTCCGTCGCTCCTACGGTCGCTGTTGCAGGCTCCTGCCGGCTGGAATAGTGTCCGCCCTTGCGCGATGGCAGCATCCAGACCATGCACGACCACGCCCATCCCCACCTTCAGGGCTCGCCGACGCGCGCGTTCGCGATCGTCACCCTGATCAACCTCGCCTTCACCGCGCTCGAGGCCGGCTACGGCTTCGCCACCGATTCGCTGGCGCTGCTGTCCGACGCGCTGCACAACCTCGGCGACGTGCTCGGGCTGGGCCTGGCCTGGGGCGCGGCGGCGCTGGCCAGGCGACGGCCGACCCGGCGGCACACCTACGGCTGGCGCCGCGCCACCCTGCTCTCGCCGCTGGCCAACGCGGCGCTGCTGATCGCCTTCTCCGGCGCGCTGGCGTGGGAAGCCGTGCGGCGCCTCGGTTCGCCGCCCTCGATCCCCGCCGCGCCGGTGATCGTGGTGGCGGCGATCGGCATCGTCGTGAACCTCGGCGCGGCGTGGTTACTGCGCGGCGGGCACGCGCACGACCTCAACCGCCGCGGCGCCTTCCTGCACCTGGTCGCCGACGCGGCGGTGTCGCTGGCCGCGGTCCTCGCGGGCATCGGCATGCTGGTGCTCGGCTGGCGCTGGCTGGACCCGGCGACCGCGCTGCTGGTCGGCGCGGTGGTGGCGGCCGGCGCGTTCGGGCTGCTGCGCGACAGCTTCGACGCGGCGATGGACGCGGTGCCGCAGGGCGTCGACCAGGTCGAGGTGCAGACCTTCCTCGCCGCCCAGCCGGGCGTCCTGGCGGTGCACCACCTGCACATCTGGCCGCTGGGCTCCAACGAGGTCGCGATGACGGCGCACCTGGTCCGCGCCGAGGCCGACGACCACGACGCCTTCCTCGTCCGCGTCGCGCACGAGCTCGACGAGCGCTTCGGCATCCACCACCCGACCCTCCAGATCGAGCGCGGCGACGCCTGCAGCGACGGCGGGCATGAGGACATGGCGCATCCGCAGGTCGACGCTGCGGTCGACGACCGCGGCCGGGGCAGCGACGCGCATGGGTGCCCATCCTCGTAGCGCGGAACCCATGCGCCCGGCCCGCGGGCGAGAAAGCGCCCCCTGCCGCGGCCGGCCTCTCGACCGAAGGCCTCGTGGGAGCGACGGAAGTCGCGACTGCTTTCCCCGGGATCCCTGTCGCGACTTCCGTCGCTCCCACAAGGGCAACGACGCCAGCCACCGCCACGACCGCGACGGGGGGCGGGACCACGCCGGCCCTCGATTCCAGGGCTTTTCGCCGTCGCCGGGGGTACGGGCGCCCGGACCGCAAGGTTCGTAGGCCGCCCGCCCGACCCCCTATAATCCCGGGATTAAGCAATCGCCCAGGTAGGAGCCGGCCATGATCGACGACATCAAGAAGGATGCGCACACCCGCATGCAGAAGAGCGTGGAGACCCTGCGCCACGACCTGACCAAGGTCCGCACCGGCCGCGCCTCCACCGCCCTGGTCGACCATCTGAAGGTCAACTACTACGGTTCCGACATGCCGCTCACCCAGGTCGCCAGCGTCGCGGTGAGCGACGCGCGCTCGCTGACCATCACGCCGTGGGAGAAGCAGATGGTCGCGGCGGTCGAGAAGGCCATCCTCGCCTCCGACCTGGGCCTGACCCCGAACACCGCCGGCACCGTCATCCGCATCAACCTGCCGGCGCTGACCGAGGAGCGCCGCAAGGAGCTGTCCAAGCTGGTCCACGGCGAGGGCGAGAGCGCCAAGATCGCGATCCGCAACATCCGCCGCGACGCCAACCAGCAGGTCAAGGAGCTGCTCAAGGAGAAGCAGATCTCCGAGGACGACGAGCGCCGCAGCGAGGACGAGATCCAGAAGCTCACCGACAAGTGCATCAAGGACGTCGACGAGGTGGTCAAGGCCAAGGAACAGGAACTGATGGCGGTATGAGGAGCCGTGATTCGGGATCGGTGATTGGTGATTCGAAGGAGCCGGCCCGGGCATTCCTGTTTTCCCTGACCGGATCCGCCTCGGCGCTCCTGCCAATCACCAATCACCAATCACCAATCACGGCCCCCCGATGACCCTCCCCCGCCACCTCGCCGTCATCATGGACGGCAACGGCCGCTGGGCGGCCCGGCGCAGGCGGCCGCGCATGGTCGGGCACCGCGCCGGCGCGCGCGCGGTCAACCTGTGCATCGACTTCTGCCTGGAGCGCGGGATCGGGGCGCTGACGCTGTTCGCCTTCTCCAGCGAGAACTGGGGCCGGCCGGAGGAGGAGGTCGGCGCGCTGATGAAGCTCTTCCTCAACGCGCTCGAGCGCGAGGTGGTGGAACTGCACCGGCGCGGCGTGCGCGTGCGCTTCATCGGCGAGCGCGAGCGCTTCGGCGCGCAGATCCGCGAGCGCATGCAGGCCGCCGAGGCGCAGACCGCCGGCAACGCGCGGCTGGCGCTCAACATCGCCGCCAGCTACGGCGGCCGCCAGGACATCGCCGCCGCCGCCCGCGCGCTCGCGCGCGAGGTCGCCGAAGGCCGGCTGCGGCCGGAGGACATCGACGAGGCGGCGTTCGCGCGCCGGGTGGCGCTGGCCGACCTGCCGCCGCCGGACCTGTTCATCCGCACCGGCGGCGACATGCGCATCAGCAACTTCCTGCTGTGGCAGCTGGCCTATACCGAGCTGTGGTTCACCGATACCCTGTGGCCGGAGCTCGACGCCGAGACCCTGGCGCGCGCCCTGGACGACTTCGCCTCGCGCGAGCGCCGCTTCGGCCTGACCGGCGAGCAGGCCGCCGCCCTGGAGACCCCTGCATGACCCGGACCCGCGTGATCGCCGCCCTGCTGATGGCGCCGCTGGCGATCGTCGCGATCCTGTTCCTGCCCACGCCGTGGATGGCGGCGGCGGCCGCCGTGCTGTTCCTGGCCGGCCTGTGGGAATGGCTGAAGCTGGCCGAGATCGACGACACCCTGCACCGCACCATCCTGCTGCTGCTCAACCTGCTGCTGATGGTGCTGATGGTGTGGGCGGCGCAGGGCTCGTTCGTGCTGTTCCAGCTCATGGCGGTGGTCGGGGTCGGCTGGTGGCTGCTGGCGCTGCTGTGGCTGCGTTTCTACGGCTTCGCCTCCGACCACGACACCCATGCCCGCGTGTTCAAGCTCGCCGCCGGCACCCTGGCCACGCTGTCGGCCTGGTGCGCGCTGGTGCTGATCCACGGCGACCAGCCGGTGCAGGGCGATCCGCCGATGGGGCACCGCTGGCTGCTGACCGCGCTGGCGATCGTGTGGGCCGCCGATTCCGGCGCCTATTTCGCCGGCCGCCATTTCGGCAGGCACAAGCTCTCGCCGCGGATCAGCCCCAACAAGACCGTCGAGGGCCTGGTCGGCGGACTGGTCGCCGGGCTCGTGGTCGGCCTGGCGTTCGGCTGGCTCGCCGGCGCCACGCCCGCGCAGCTGCCGGCGCTCGCGCTGGTCTCGGTCGCCACCGTGCTGTTCTCGGTGGTCGGCGACCTGTTCGAGAGCCTGCTCAAGCGCCATGTCGGCGCCAAGGACTCGGGCACGCTGATCCCCGGCCACGGCGGCATCCTCGACCGCATCGACGGCGTGCTCGCCGCGCTGCCGGTGTTCCTGCTCGGCAAGGAACTGCTCGGCTTCTAGCCTTCCCTCCCTCCGCACCGCCGCGCCGCCGACCGCCCATGCCCGCCGCCACCCACCCGCAACAGGTCGCCGTCCTCGGAGCCACCGGCTCGATCGGGGCGTCGGCGCTGGACGTGATCGCGCGCCATCCCGGCCGGCTGCAGGCCTCGGTGCTGGCCGCGGGCAGCAACGTCGAGGCGCTGCTGGCGCTGTGCCGGACCCACCGGCCGGCGCACGCGGCGATCGCCGAGCCGGAGCGCTACCCGGCGCTGCGCGACGGCCTGCGCGAAGCGGGCCTGCCGACGCAGGCGCACGCCGGCATGGACGCGATCTGCGCGCTGGCGTCGGGCGAGGCCTGCCGGACGGTGGTCGCCGCGATCGTCGGCGCCGCCGGGCTGGACTCGACCCTCGCCGCCGCGCGCGCCGGCAAGCGCCTGCTGCTGGCCAACAAGGAGTCGCTGGTGCTCGCCGGCGAGCTGCTGATGGCGGCCGCGCGCGAGGGCGGCGCCTGCATCGTGCCGGTCGACAGCGAGCACAACGCGATCTTCCAGTGCCTGGACGGCCGGGAATCGGGAATCGGGAATCGGGAATCGGGGACGCAGTACCGTGAGGACGTGCGGCGGATCGTGCTGACGGCTTCCGGCGGGCCGTTCCGGGGCCGCAGCCGGACGGAACTGGCCGGCGTGACCCCCGGGCAGGCCGTCGCCCACCCCAAGTGGTCGATGGGCCCGAAGATCTCGGTCGACTCGGCCACCCTGATGAACAAGGGCCTGGAGGTGATCGAGGCCCACCACCTGTTCGGCCTGCCCGGCGACCGCATCGACGTGCTGGTGCACCCGCAGAGCCTGGTGCACTCGCTGGTGGAATTCGTCGACGGCTCGACCCTGGCCCAGCTCGGCCTGCCCGACATGCGCACCGCGCTGGCGGTGGGGTTCGGCTGGCCGCGGCGGATCGAATCGGGGGTCGCGGGCCTGGACCTGCTGGCGCACGGGCGGCTGGACTTCGAGGCGCCCGACACCGACGCCTTCCCCTGCCTGCGCCTGGCCTACGCCGCGCTCGAGGCCGGCGGCACCGCGCCGGCCACCCTCAACGCGGCCAACGAAGTGGCCGTTTCATCCTTTCTTCAGGGCCGGACCGGTTTCCTGTCGATCCCGGCGCTGGTCGAGGAGACGCTGGCGGCGCTGCCCGCCGCGCCCGCGTCGTCGCTGGGCGCGCTGCGCGAGGCCGACGCCCGCGCGCGCGAGCACGTCCACCGATCCTTCTCCCGGCACGCCTGCGCATGAGCACCGTCATCGGATCGCTGTGGTGGTTCGTGATCAGCCTGGGGCTGCTGGTCACCTTCCACGAGTTCGGCCACTACTGGGTCGCACGCCGCAACGGCGTCAAGGTGCTGCGCTTCTCGATCGGCTTCGGCCGCCCGCTGTGGTCGCGGCGCGGCCGCGACGGCACCGAATACGTCATCGCCGCGATCCCGCTCGGCGGCTACGTCAAGATGCTCGACGAGCGCGAGGCCGAGGTCGACCCGGCCGAGGCCGACCAGGCCTTCAACCGCAAGGGCGTCTGGCGCCGTATCGCCATCGTCGTCGCCGGCCCGGCGGCCAACCTGCTGCTGTGCGCGCTGCTGCTCTGGGCGATGTTCGTGGTGGGCCGTCCCGGCTACGCGCCGGTGGTGGGCCATGCCGAGGGCATCGCCGCGGCCGCGGGCCTGCAGCGCGGCGACACCGTGCTGGCGGTCGGCGACCGCGCCACCCAGACCTGGGACGGCGTGCAGATGGCGCTGCTGCCGCACGCGCTGGACCGCGAGGACGTCGTCCTGCGCGTGCGCGATGCCTCCGGCGCCGATCGCGACCGCAAGCTGGCGCTCTCCGGCCTGCCGGCGTCGCTGGGCGAGCGCGACGTGCTGTCCGGCATCGGCCTGGCCGCACGCTATGCGCTGTTGCCGCCGGTGGTGGGCAAGGTCGTGGCCGGTTCCGCGGCCTGGGGCGTGCTCGCCGAGGGCGACCGCGTCACCGCGATCGACGGCGAGCCGGTGCGGGCGTTCGACGACATCGGCCCGATGGTCCAGGCGCTGGGCAGGCGCGGCGGCGAGGCGATGATCGAGGTGGACCGCGAGGGCCGCCGCCTGGCGCTGCCGATCCGCCCGCGCGCGGCCACGCAGGAAGGGCGCGGCCGGTTCTGGATGCTGGGCATCGAGCCGGTCCGGCAGGCGACGCTCCCGCCCAAGGACGCGGTCGAACGCTACGGCCCGCTGGCCGCGGCCCCCGCGGCGCTGCGCGAGATGCGCTACCAGGCCGTGCAGCTGTTCGAAATGGTCGGGCGCGTGTTTTCCGGCCGCGTCTCGGTGCAGAACTCGGTGGCCGGCCCGATCACCATCGCGCGCGCCGCCAACGCCTACGCGCAGCAGGGCGCGGCGTGGTACCTGACCATCCTGGCCCTGCTCTCGCTGAGCCTGGGCGTGCTCAACCTGCTGCCGATCCCGCTCTTGGACGGGGGTCACCTGTTGTATTACCTTATCGAGTTGGTCAAGGGCAGCCCGTTAAGCGAGCGTGCGATGGCCGCAGGGCAGTATGTCGGCCTTGCCCTGCTGGCGGGACTGATGGGGCTGGCGTTCTACAACGACATCCTGAACAACTTCGTGCGGTAGCTGTCCAACCCGGCCCTGCCCCGCCTTCCGCGGGGCGCCGACCCCCACCTGGATCCGATTTGATGACGCGTACCCCCAACCGCCGCCTGCTGGTCCTTGCCCTTGCCACGGCCATTACCGCACCTGCCTGGGCCCAGCAGACGGTCGACCCGCAGGCCGCCTTCGGTATCGCGCCCCCCCCGGCTCCCGCCAACGACCTCGCCCCGGCGCCCCTGCCGGAAAGCAGCTTCACCGTCAGCGACATCCGCGTCGACGGCCTGCAGCGCATCGGCGCCGGCACCGTCTTCACCTACCTGCCGATCGAGCGCGGCGACAGCGTCGACCGGACGCGCATCGCGCAGGCGATCCGCGCGCTCTACAAGACCGGCTTCTTCGAGGACGTCAGGATCGGCCGCCAGGGCGACATCCTGGTGGTCTCGGTCACCGAGCGGCCGGCCATCAACAAGCTCACGGTCACCGGCAACAAGGACATCAAGTCCGAGGAACTCATGAAGGGCCTCGGCAACATCGGCCTGTCCGAGGGCGAGACCTTCGACCGGCTGAGCCTGGACCGCGTCACCCAGGAGCTCACGCGGCAGTACAACGACCGCGGCAAGTACAACGTGCGGATCACGCCGACGGTCACCAAGCTCGACCGCAACCGCGTCGACGTGGCCATCGCGATCAAGGAGGGCAAGGCCGCCAAGATCCGCCACATCAACCTGATCGGCAACGAGAAGTTCGAGCAGAAGGACCTCACCGACAGCTGGGAGTCGGCGGAGAGCAACTGGCTCAGCTGGTACCGCCGCGACGACCAGTACTCGCGCGAGAAGCTGTCGGGCGACCTGGAGAAGCTCAACAACTACTACCTGGACCGCGGCTACGTCGACTTCAGCATCGACAACACCCAGGTCGCGATCAGCCCCGACAAGCGCGACATGTTCCTGACCATGGGCCTGACCGAGGGCGAGGTCTACAAGGTCTCGTCCGTGGAGGTCACCGGCGACACCGTGCTGCCCAAGGAAAGCATCGAGCGCATGGTGATGGTCAAGGAGGGCCAGACCTTCTCGCGCGCGCTGCTGGAGCTGACCTCCAACGCGATCACCGCGACCCTCGGCAACATCGGCTACGCCTTCGCGCAGGTCAACCCGATCCCCGACATCGACCGCGACAAGCGCACCGTGGCGATCAAGCTGCAGGTCGTGCCCGGCCCGCGCGTGATGGTCCGCAGGCTCGTGTTCAAGGGCAACACGCGCACCTCCGACGAGGTCATGCGCCGCGAGATGCGCCAGTTCGAGGGCAGCTGGTACTCGCAGCTGGCGATCGACCGCTCCAAGGTCCGCCTGCAGCGGCTCGGCTACTTCGAGTCCGGCAGCGTCGACGTCGAGACCCAGCCGGTGCCGGGCACCAGCGACCAGGTCGACGTGGTGTTCAACGTCAAGGAGACCACCTCGGGCAGCTTCGTGTTCGGCCTGGGCTACTCCCAGCTCTCCGGCATCACCACCTCGGTGCAGCTGTCGCAGAACAACTTCCTGGGCAGCGGCAACCGCGTGTCGGTGGAGGCCTCGCGCAACGTCTACCTGCAGCGCTATTCGTTCTCGTTCCTCAACCCGTACTTCACCGACAACGGCCTGTCGCTGGGCTACAACGTGTGGTGGCGCGAGTTCGACAACTCCGAGTTCAACACCGCGCAGTACTCGTCCACCAGCGCCGCCGGCCAGATGGTGCTGGGCATCCCGATCACCGAGTCGGACACGGTCACCGCGATGTTCGGCCTCGACCGCAACGAGATCTTCACCTTCCGCGGCGCGACCCCGGACAGCATCGTCGACTACATCGACGCGCTGGGCACCCGCACCTTCCATTCCTGGCGCACCGAGCTGGCGTGGGCGCGCGACACCCGCAACGACTACCTGCAGCCGACCCGGGGCACCCTGCAGCGCGTCTCGCTGGAGGCCACCCTGCCCGGCTCCACCGTGCAGTTCTACAAGCTCAACTACGAATTCTCGAAGTACTGGCCGATCTCGCGCGCGCTGGTGCTCAACACGCGCGTCGACCTCGGCTACGGCGACAGCTACGGCGCCGATACCGAGCGCGTGTTCTGCCAGACCAACCCGGGCCAGCCGCTGCCCGCGGGCGACGGCATGGTCGCCGCCGCGGCGGCGGCCGGGTGCGCGCCCGGCTCGACCTACGACAAGACCCTGGTCGCCACCGGCCTGCCGTTCTTCGAGAACTTCTACGCCGGCGGCGCGCGCTCGGTGCGCGGCTTCCGCGACAACACCCTGGGCCCGCGCGAGGCCGCGCCCGGCAGCACCTTCCTGCAGCCGCTGGGCGGCGCGGTGAAGACGGTCGGCTCGCTGGAGATGTTCTTCCCGACCCTGTTCGACAGCCCCGCTGCGCGCATCTCGGCGTTCGTCGATTTCGGCAACGTGTTCAAGGACGTGGACGCGGTGGAGGCCAGCGAGCTGCGCGCCTCCACCGGCATCGCGCTGATGTGGCGCGCGCCGGTCGGGCCGATCTCGATCAGCTACGCGTTCCCGCTGCGCAAGGGCGACGACGACGAGGTCGAGCGGCTGCAGTTCACCTTCGGCGGCGCGTTCTGACGAGGCCGGGAATCGGGATTTGGGAACCGGGAATCGTGACTTGCCAGCCGGATTCACCGCCGCAGCGCTTGCAGACCGGTTCGCCCTCGAGCTGAAGGGCGACGGCGAGGCCGTCGTCTCCGGCGTCGCCACGCTGGCGAACGCGGGACCGGACCGGCTTTCGTTCCTGTCGAACCCGCGCTACCGCGGCCAGCTGGCCGAGTCGCGCGCGGGCGTGGTGGTGATGCGCGCCGCGGATGCGGAAGGCCATGCCGGCACCGCGCTGCTGGCTGCCGACCCCTATGTCGCGTTCGCGAAGATCGCCGCGCTGTTCGACCCGCCGCCGCCGCTGCGGCCGGGCATCCATCCCGGCGCCGTGGTGGACCCTTCGGCCACGGTCGATCCGCAGGCGCAGGTCGATGCCTTCACGAGCATCGGCGCGCGTGCGCGCATCGCGGCCGGCGCCGTCATCGGCCCCGGCTGCGTCGTCGGCGAGGACTGCGAGGTCGGCGAAGGCTGCGTGCTGGTCGCGCGCGTCGTCCTGGTGCGCCGCGTGCGCCTGGGCAGGCGCGTGCTGGTCCATCCCGGCGCGGTGCTCGGCGCCGACGGCTTCGGCCTGGCGATGGACGCCGGGCGCTGGATCAAGGTGCCGCAGCAGGGCGGCGTGGTGGTCGGCGACGACTGCGAGATCGGCGCCAACACCACCATCGACCGCGGCGCGATCGAGGACACCGTGCTGGAGGAGGACGTGCGCCTGGACAACCAGATCCAGGTCGGCCACAACGTCCGCATCGGCGCCCACACCGCGATGGCCGGCTGCGCGGCGGTGGCCGGCAGCGCGACCATCGGCCGCTACTGCCTGATCGGCGGCGCGGCCGGCGTGCTCGGCCACCTGGAGATCTGCGACCGGGTGATGGTGACCGCGATGAGCCTGGTCACCCACTCGATCCGCGAGCCGGGGGAGTATTCTTCCGGCACCCCGCTGATGCCCAACCGCGAGTGGCGCAGGAACGCCGTGCGGTTCGGGCAGCTCGATACACTGGCGCGCAGGCTCAATGCCCGGGACAAGCCCGCGCGCGACAAGGAGGATTGATGTCCGCACCCGTGACCCTGCCGATCGAGATCGCCGAGATCTGGCGGATGCTGCCGCATCGCTACCCGTTCCTGCTGATCGACCGCGTGGTCGAGTTCGAATCGGGCAAGCGCGTGCTGGGCTACAAGAACGTCAGCGCCAACGAGGCCTTCTTCCAGGGCCATTTCCCGACCCGCCCGGTGATGCCGGGCGTGCTGGTGATCGAGGCGCTGGCGCAGGCCGGCGGCGTGCTCACCCAGCTCACCCACGGCGGCAGCGCCGACGGGCGGCTGTCGTACCTGGTGAAGATCGACAACGCCAAGTTCTCGCGCATGGTGGTGCCGGGCGACCGGCTCGACCTCGAGGTCACGATCAAGCGCGAGATCCGCAACATGACCCAGTACGGTGGCGTCGCCAGCGTCGACGGCCAGCAGGTCGCGTGCGCCGACATCCTCTGCGCCGAGGTCGCCGGCTGACGTGGCGGCGGCGAGCGTCCACGCCAGCGCGGTGGTCGACCCTTCGGCGCGGCTCGGCGAGGACGTCGTCGTCGGCCCGTTCACGGTGGTCGGCGCCGAGGTCGAGATCGGCGACGGCACCTTCGTCGGCCCGCACTGCAGCGTCCACGGCCCCGCCCGGATCGGCCGCGGCAACCGCATCCACGGCCATGCCGCGATCGGCGGCGACCCGCAGGACAAGAAGTACCGCGGCGAACGCGTCGGCCTGGAGATCGGCGACGGCAACGTGATCCGCGAGTTCGTCACCATCAGCCGCGGCACCGGCGGCGGCGGCGGGACCACCCGCATCGGCGACGACAACTGGCTGCTCGCCTACACCCACATCGCCCACGACTGCGTCGTCGGCAGCCACTGCGTGTTCTCCAACAACTCCACCCTCGCCGGCCACGTCGAGGTCGGCGACTGGGTGATCATGAGCGGCTTCTCCGGCGTGCACCAGTTCTGCCGGATCGGCGCCCACGCCTTCCTCGGCATGGGCGTGCTGGTCGGCGGCGACGTGCCGCCCTACGTGATGATGGGCATCGAGGACAACGGCCGCCCGCGCGGCATCAACGGCGAAGGGCTGAAGCGCCGCGGCTTCGACGCCGACCGGATCGCCGCGATCAAGCGCGCCTACCGCACCCTCTACGTCTCCGGCGACAGCCTGGCCGCCGCTAAGGAAAAGCTCGCGACGCAGGCCGCCGGCAGCGACGACGTGCGCGCGCTGCTGGAGTTCATCGAGCGCGGCGAGCGGCCGTTGGTGCGTTAGAAGCCGTGATTCGTGATTCGGGATCGGTGATTCGTGAAAGGCAGCCGGGCGTCGCCACGGACGCTTCTCCGA
This sequence comes from Luteimonas sp., assembly GCA_041905645.1. Classification (GTDB taxonomy): domain Bacteria; phylum Pseudomonadota; class Gammaproteobacteria; order Xanthomonadales; family Xanthomonadaceae; genus Luteimonas. The sequence goes on along the minus strand of JAYRKR010000040.1, from coordinate 7,878 downwards.
ATCACCAATCACCAATCACCAATTGCGGCTCTCCACGCATCGCCCTGTGCGCCGGCGAGGCCTCCGGCGACCTGCTGGGCGCGGGGCTGATCGAGCAGCTGCGCCTGCGCTTCCCCGGCGCGGAATTCGCCGGCATCGGCGGCGACGCGATGCGCGCGGCGGGGATGGACGCCTGGCACGACGCGCAGGAGCTGGCGGTGATGGGCCTGGCCGAGGTGCTCTCGCACCTGCCGCGCCTGCTGAGGCTGCGCCGCGGGTTCCGCGAGCGGGTGCTGGCGTGGCGGCCGGACGCGTTCGTCGGCATCGACGCGCCGGACTTCAACCTCGGCGTCGAACGGTGGCTCAAGCAGCGCGGCGTGCGCACGGCGCACTACGTCAGCCCGTCGGTGTGGGCATGGCGCGAGAAGCGCGCCGAGAAGATCGGGCGAAGCGCGGACCTGGTCCTGTGCCTGTTCCCGATGGAGCCGCCGATCTACGCCCGCCACGGCGTCGACGCGCGCTTCGTCGGCCACCCGCTCGCCGATGCGATGCCGCTCGATCCGGACCGCGACGGCGCGCGCGCGCAGCTCGGCCTGCCGGCGGACGCGCCGGTGCTCGCCGTGCTGCCCGGCTCGCGCCTGGGCGAGATCGCGCGCCTCGGCTCCCCTTTCCTGGAAGCCGCCGCCGAAGTCGCCCGGGAGATCCCGGGCCTGCAGGTCGTCGTCCCGGCCGCCAACGCCGCCTGCCGGCGGGCGCTGGAACCGCTGCTCGACGATTCCCGATTCCCGATTCCCGCTTCCCGGCTCCTCGACGGCCAGGCCCGTACCGCGATGGTCGCGGCCGACGTGGTCCTGCTCGCTTCCGGCACCGCGACGCTGGAGGCGATGCTGGCCAAGCGGCCGATGGTCGTGGGCTACCGGATCGCCCCGGTCACCTACGCCATCGTCAAGGGCCTGGGCATGCTCAAGGTCGACCGCTACGCGCTGCCGAACGTGCTCGCGGGCGCGGACCTGGCGCCGGAGCTGATGCAGCGCGACTGCACGCCCGACAGGCTCGCCGAGGCCGTGCTGGGCTGGTTCCGCAACCCCGCCTCGGTCGCCTCGCTGCAGGCGCGCTACCGCGAGATCCACCTGGAGCTGCGGCGGGACGCGTCGGCGCGCGCTGCCGAGGCGGTGGCGGAAGTGGCCAGGGCAGGTGAATAGGCGCCGACGCGGGGAAAACGCGCGCACGGGGGAGGCGTCATCCCCCTGATCGTCATTCCCGCGAACGCGGGAACCCAGCGGCTTCGCTTCCTGTGCGGGCTTGCGGGAAATCTCCGGGAAATCCCCAATCAACAGGCACTGGATTCCCGCGTTCGCGGGAATGACGGCAAGGGCAACGCCCCAGGCAGCTGCTGCCTGCGGGTACACTTCCGGCCGCGCGTTTCGCTCGCGCGAATGCTTCCTTCAAGCCGTTTCCACCGCCTGCCCCTCTCCCCTCCTGCATGCACGACGCCCAGGTCACCGCCCCCTTCATCGCCGGCATCGACGAGGCCGGCCGCGGCCCGCTCGCCGGCCCGGTGGTGGTCGCGGCGGTGGTGTTCGCGCAGGGGCGCACGCCGGTCAACGGGCTCGACGACTCCAAGCAGCTCCAGCCCGCCCGCCGCGAGGCGCTGTACGCGCGCATCGTCGAGCGCGCGCTCGCGTGGCACGTGGTGTTCGTCGACGTCGAGGAGATCGACCGCGTCAACATCTTCCACGCCACCATGCTGGGCATGCGGCGCGCGCTGGAAGGCGTGCTGCCGGCGCTGGAAGGCCGCGACTGCCTGGCGCGCGTCGACGGCAACCGGCTGCCGCCCGGCCTGCCCTGCCGCGCCGAAGCCCTGGTCGGCGGCGACGGCCGCGACCGCTCGATCATGGCCGCGTCGATCCTGGCGAAGGTGTCGCGCGACCGCTTCATGCGCGAGCTGCACGGCGCGTGGCCGCAGTACGGCTTCGACGAACACAAGGGCTATTCCACCCCGCAGCACCTCGCGGCGCTGCGCAGCCACGGGCCCTGCCCGCAGCACCGGCGCAGCTTCGAACCGGTGCGCGCCTGCGCGCAGGGCTCGCTGATCCCGGACCCGCTCCCGGCGCCGGCCTGAGCCGCGCCGGCCCGGCCCGGCCCGCACCGCGCCCCGGCGCCATCGGCGGCGCTGTCAAGCCTTGTCCGGGCCCGACCCGCGGCCTACCCTGCGGGTTGCACCCCGGGTCGTCGGATGTCTTCCCGCTTCGTCCACCTCCACCTGCACAGCGAGTACTCGCTCGCCGACTCGACGATCCGCGTGCCGGAGCTCGTCGCGCGCTGCGCTGCGCTGGGCCAGCCGGCGGTGGCGATCACCGACCGCAACAACCTGTTCGCGCTGGTCAAGTTCTACCGCGCCGCCGAAGCGCAGGGGATCAAGCCGGTCGCCGGCGCGGACGTCTTCCTCGCCGAGGGCGACGAGGCGCCCTCGCGCCTGACCCTGCTGTGCCGCGACCACGCCGGCTACCTCGCGCTCTCGCGCCTGCTCACGCGGGCTTGGATGGAAGGCCACCGCCACGACGGCGTGGTGCTGCGCCCGCAGTGGCTGGCCGAGCACCACGAAGGCCTGTTCGCGCTCGCCGGCCGCCACGCGCAGGCCGGCCAGCTCGCCGGCGGCGGCCGCCACGACCTCGCCGAGCAGGCGCTGGCCGACCTGCAGCGCCTGTTCGGCGACCGCCTGCACCTGGAGCTCACCCGCTGCGGGCTCGACGGCGAACAGGCGTTCAACGACTTCGCCCTGCACGCCGCGGGCAAGCTCGGCATCCCGGTGGTGGCCAGCAACGACGTGCGCTTCCTCGCGCCGGAGGGCTTCGACGCGCACGAGGCGCGGGTGTGCATCGCCTCGGGCCGCGTGCTCGACGACCCGCGCCGGCCGCGCGACTACGGCCCGCAGCAGTTCCTGAAGTCGAGCGGGGAGATGGCGGAGCTGTTCGCCGACGTCCCCGACGCGATCGACAACACGCTCGCGCTGGCGCAGCGCTGCAACCTCGAGCTGCGGCTGGGCACCTACTACCTGCCGGCGTTCCCGGTGCCGTCCGACCACACGCTGGACTCGTGGATCCGCAGCGAGGCGCGCGCCGGCCTCGAGCGCCGGCTGCGGGTGCATCCGCTGGCCGAGGGCCACGACCGCGCCGGCTACGACAAGCGCCTGGAGACCGAGCTCGACGTCATCGTCAAGATGGGCTTCCCGGGCTACTTCCTGATCGTCGCGGACTTCATCAACTGGGCCAAGGACCACGGCATCCCGGTCGGCCCGGGCCGCGGCTCGGGCGCGGGCTCGCTGGTGGCGTGGGCGCTGGGCATCACCGACCTCGATCCGCTGCCCTACGACCTGCTGTTCGAGCGCTTCCTCAACCCCGAGCGCGTGTCGATGCCGGACTTCGACATCGACTTCTGCATGGACCGCCGCGACGAGGTGATCGACTACGTCGCCGGCAAGTACGGCCGCGACCGCGTCAGCCAGATCATCACCTACGGCACCATGGCGGCGAAGGCGGTCGTGCGCGACGCCGGCCGCGTGCTCGGCTTCCCCTACGGTTTCGTCGACGGCATCGCCAAGCTGGTGCCGATGACGCTCGGCATCGGCCTGGAGGACGCGCTCGGCCGCACCGAGAAGTCGCGCAGCGACGAGGCCTGGCGCTCGGACGAGCTGATCGCCCGCTACAGGGACGAGGACGACGTCCGCGACCTGATCGACCTCGCCCTGCAGCTGGAGGACCTGACCCGCAACGCCGGCAAGCACGCCGGCGGCGTGGTGATCGCGCCGACCCCGCTGTCCGACTTCTGCCCGCTGTTCGCCGAACACGACGGCGACGGCCGCGGCCGCAACCCGGTCACGCAGTTCGACAAGGACGACGTCGAGGCGGTGGGCCTGGTGAAGTTCGACTTCCTCGGCCTGCGCACGCTCACGATCATCGACTGGGCGGTGAAGGCGATCAACAAGGGCCGTGATTCGTCATTGGTCATTGGTGATTCGAAAGAGCAGGAGCCTGCTTCCACGAATCACCAATCACCAATCACGAATCACGGCACCCTCGACATTTCCACCATCCCCCTCGACGACCCCGCCACCTACGCGCTGTTCGCGCGCGGCGACACCGTCGCGGTGTTCCAGTTCGAGTCGCGCGGCATGCGCGAGCTGCTGCGGCGCGCCAGGCCGGACCGCTTCGAGGACCTGATCGCGCTGAACTCGCTGTTCCGGCCGGGGCCGATGGACCTGATCCCCGACTTCGTCGAGCGCAAGCACGGGCGCTCCGAGGTCGAGTACCCGCACCCGCTGCTCGAGCCGGTGCTGGCGCCCACCTACGGCATCGTGGTCTACCAGGAACAGGTGATGCAGACCGCGCAGATCCTGGCCGGCTACTCGCTCGGCGGCGCCGACCTGCTGCGCCGCGCGATGGGCAAGAAGAAGGTCGAGGAGATGGCCAAGGAGCGCGCCAAGTTCGAGGCCGGCGCGCTCGAGCACCACGGCATCGAGCCCAGGAACTCCGGGCCGATCTTCGACCTCCTGGAAAAATTCGCGGGCTACGGCTTCAACAAGTCGCACGCGGCCGCATACTCGCTGGTCGCCTACCAGACCGCGTGGCTGAAGGTGCACCACCCCGCCGAGTTCATGGCGGCGGTGCTGTCATCGGACATGGACAGCACCGACAAGGTGGTGATGTTCCTGGACGAGGCGCGTGCGATCGGCTTGACGGTGCTGCCGCCGGACGTCAACGCGTCGACCTACATGTTCGAGGCGATCGACGCGCGCACGATCCGTTACGGGCTGGGCGCGGTGAAGGGCGTGGGCCGCGGCGCCTGCGAGGCGATCTCGGACGAGCGCGCCGCCAACGGGCCGTACGCCGACCTGCTGGATTTCTGCCGCCGGGTGGAATCGAACAAGTTGAACCGGCGCACGCTCGAGGCGCTGGTCAACGCCGGCGCGCTCGACGCACTGGGCGGCAACCGCGCCACGCTGACGCTGCAGCTGCCGGAAGTGCTCAAGGCCACCGAGCAGATGGCGCGCGAGCGCGAGGCCGGACAGGTGTCGCTGTTCGGTGGCTTCGCGGAGCCGGCGTCGCATTCGCGGATCGAGCTGCCGGAAACGTCGGAATGGCCGCTCGCGCAGAAGCTCGCCGGCGAGCGCGAGACGCTCGGCCACTACCTCAGCGGCCATCCGCTCGATCCCTACCGCGACGAGCTGTCCGCGCTGGTCGGCAGCGACCTCGGCCAGCTCGACGCGCTGTGGGCCGCGGGCCAGGGCAATGGCCCGCAGAAGGAAGGCCGCAGCTGGCGCCCGGAAACCACCGCCATCCTCGCCGGCCAGGTCGCCAGCATGCGCAAGCGCGGCGAATCGCAGGCCTTCGTCCAGCTCGAGGACGGGCGCGGCCGCATCGAGTGCGCGTTCTTCGCCGAGGCCTACTTCGAGTTCGCGCAGCTGCTCACCCGCGACCGCATCCTGATCGTCGAGGGCGGCCTGCGCGAGGACGAGTTCAGCGGCGGCTTCTCGCTGCGCGCGCGCCGCTGCTGGGACTTCCAGCAGGTCTGCCCGCAGAGCGCGCAGCGGCTCAACCTGCGCCTGGACCTGCGCGTGCCGGGCGTGCTCGAGCGCATCGAGGCGCTGCTCGCGCAGCATCGGCCCGGCAGCACGCCGCTGCGCTACGACCTGCTGCTGCCGGACGGCGCCGCCGGCACGCTCGACCTCAACGGCGGGCAGTCGGTGCGCGTGGACGCCGACCTCGCCGGCACCCTGCGCGCGCAGCCCGGCGTGCGCACGGTGAAGGTCGCGATGGGCAGCCGGCCCTGGGCGAACTGAGCGGTCGCGCCGGCGGCCGTCGGCGCCACGGCAGCCGTCAACCGGCGGCGTCGCCCGCCGCGCGCTCGAGCGCACACATCGCCGGATCCGGCGGCGGCCCGCCCGCGGCGCGCGCGGCCGCGACCTCGCCGCGCGCCGCTTCCATCGCCGTCCTGAACTCCTCCGAGCCATGCAGCGCGGCCACCAGCGACGCGGCGTTCATCACCCCGGCCTCGACCGCGCTGCGGTTGTGGGCGCCGCACGCCACGCGGCCCTCGGCGTAGGCGCGCGAGCGCAGCAGGACCTGCGTCGAGCGCGCGGGAACCAGCTCGGCCAGCAGCAGGCCGACGGTCCAGCCCCAGGTGGCGTGGCCGGACGGATAGTCGCTGCTGGCGAGCTCGTCGCGGGGCTGGCACACCGCGCCTGCGTCGAGCGCGAACGGCCGCTCGCGCCGGTTGGCCGCCTTGGCCGGCTCGATCGCGCGCTCGGCATCGGCGGACACCCGGGTCAGCAGGCCGGCCAGCATCGGCGTCTTGACCGGCGTGAGCGCCACGCCGGCCGCGCAGCTGAAGTCCGCCAGCATCGCCGGCACGCCCATGTCGACGTCGTGCCTGGCCAGCGCCCACAGCGGCGTGGACTCGAGCCGGCGCGTCTCGCGGAACACGCGGCGGTCGGCCTCGTAGGCCGCCGAGCCCGCCACCGGGGCCGGCGGCAAGATGCGCGCCGTGCGCGGGCGGCTTTCCGGCGCGAGCAGGAACGGGACGGGCTCCTGCGGCCGCGACAGGTCGGGCTCGTGCGCGGGTTCGCCCGCCGGCGCCGCCGCGGTCCGGGCCAGCATCGCCAGGCATGCCACCAGTATCGCTGCGCGCATCGCCACGTCCTCCGGAATCGGTCGCCGCCACAGTAGCCGGCGCGTCCGGCGTCATCCATCGCAAATCCGGCGCGCTTCGTTCGCGGTGTTGGAACGATCGCCGCCGCCGTACCGTGCCGGACGCCGCCGTACGGCCGGTGGCGGCCGTTCGGCTAGACTGGCGGCTTCCCGCGGTCCGCAGACCACCGATGAACCCGAACTACCTCGACTTCGAACAGCCCATCGCCGACCTCGAGGCGAAGATCCAGGACCTGCGCCACGCCAGCACCGGCCCCGCGGTCAACATCGATGCCGAGCTGCACGCGCTGCAGGACAAGCTGCGCCTGCGCACCGCGCAGATCTTCCGCGACCTGAGCCCGTGGCAGGTCTCGCAGCTGGCGCGGCACCCGGCGCGGCCGTACACCAACGACTACATCCGGGTGATGTGCGACGAGTTCCAGGAACTCGCCGGCGACCGCGCCTACGCCGACGACCCCGCCATCGTCGGCGGCCTGGGCCGCATCAACGGCCGCAGCGTGATGGTCATCGGCCACCAGAAGGGCCGCGACACCAAGGCCAAGGTGCGCCGCAACTTCGGCATGCCGCGCCCGGAGGGCTACCGCAAGGCGCTGCGGCTGATGAAGATGGCCGAGCGCTTCCGGCTGCCGCTGCTGACCTTCATCGACACCCCCGGCGCCTACCCCGGCATCGGCGCCGAGGAGCGCGGGCAGTCCGAGGCGATCGCGCGCAACCTGCTGGAGATGTCGGAGCTGCGCACGCCCATCGTCTGCACCGTCATCGGCGAAGGCGGCTCCGGCGGCGCGCTGGCGATCGGCGTCGGCGACCGCACGGTGATGCTCGAGTACAGCACCTACTCGGTGATCTCGCCCGAAGGCTGCGCCTCGATCCTGTGGAAGGACGCCGGCAAGGCCAAGGACGCCGCCGAGCAGCTCGGCCTGACCGCGAAGCGCCTGCTCGAGCTGGGCCTGGTCGACAAGCTGGTGCGCGAGCCGATCGGCGGCGCCCACCGCAACCCGAAGCAGACCGCCACGCGCCTGAAGGCGGTGCTGGTCAACGAGCTCGACGCGCTGGAAGGCGTGCCGATGGACGAGCTGCTGGAGAAGCGCTACCGGCGCCTGCGCGGGTACGGGGCGTACGAGGCCGCCTGACCGTCGTAGGAGCGCCCCATGGGCGCGATGCCTACCCGATAAAAGGCATCGCGCCCATGGGG
>JAYRKR010000138.1:0-4237 GCA_041905645.1 Luteimonas sp. | reverse complement strand
CGGACCCGGGGACGGGACCGGCGCCGCGGGAAGCGGGGCCGCGGGCTGCGTGCCCGCACCGGAGGACGGCGCGGACGCGGGCGTCCCGGTGGCGGCGACGACCGTCGCCGGCGTTTCCGGCCCGGACGCCGGCTCCGGCGCCTGTCGGCCGACGAACAGTGCCACCAGCGCCACCGAAGCGGCCAGCGCCGTGCCGCCGCCCCAGCGGGCCCACCGCGGCGAGCGGGCGCCGCTGGCGGCCGCGGCCTTCGCCGTCGGCGCATGTTCCTGCCCGGCGATGGCGACGGCCACGCGATGCGAGAAGTCCGCCGGCAGCAGCGCATGGTGGCGGCCGCGCAGGACGTCGCCGCAGACCTGCCAGCGTTCCCAGCAGGCGGCGAGTTCGTGGTCGTGCTCGAGCCGGCGCAGCATGAACCTGGCCTGGTCGGGTGCGAGCTCGCCGTCCAGCATCGCCGAGAGCTGCTGGCGGTGGTGGTCGTAGAGCTTGTCGGTCTGTTCTTGGGTCATGTCGGTTCGATGCGTCATCGGGCTGCCCGCTCCGGCGGCGTTTCGACCTCCATCAGCGGCCTGAGTTCCGTGTCGATCGCCTCGCGGGCGCGGAAGATGCGCGAGCGAACGGTGCCGATCGGGCAGTCCATGCGCTGTGCGATCTCCTCGTAGCTCAGCCCCTCGACCTCGCGCAGGGTGATGGCGGTGCGCAGCTCCTCGGGAAGCGCTTCCACCGCGCGCATCACGGTCTGCTCCATCTGCTGGCGCGCGAGCTCGCGCTCGGGCGTGTCGGTGTCGCGCAGGCGCACGCCGGAGTCGAACTGCTCGGCATCGCCCACGTCGACGTCCTCGGTGGGCGGGCGGCGCTTGTTGGCGACGAGGTGGTTCTTGGCGGTGTTCACTGCGATGCGGTGCAACCAGGTGTAGAACTGGGCGTCGCCGCGGAAATTCCCGATCGCGCGGTAGGCGCGGATGAAGGTGTCCTGGGCCACGTCCTGGCATTCGCTCCAGTCGGAGACGTAGCGCCCGATCAGCGCCGCGATCCGGTGCTGGTACTTGCGCACCAGCAGGTCGAAGGCCGCGCTGTCGCCGCGCTGCACGCGCCTGACCAGTTCCTGGTCCAGCGCCTGCTGTCCTTGTTGGCTGTCCTCGGTTTCGGCCATCGGGCCGGTGCTCCCTGGGGGCCCGGCCTGGTGGCTGGGCGCTATGACTGGTGGGCTCGGGGAAAAGTTCCGCGGCATCGTCCCGCATCTGGGGCCGCGGCGCGCCTGCCACAAGCCATGCGGTGCGTTCCGGCGCGTTTCAAGCGCCGATTTGACGCCGATCGAACATCATCTGGATGATAACGGCCCTTCAGGCACCGTAACGGACCAGACCCCATGATTGCAGGGCTCGACGGACTGCGCTTCAGCCACTGGCAAGCCGAGCAGCGCGAGGACGGCGTCGTCGTGCTCACCTTCGACCGCGCGGGGGAGTCGGTCAACACCTTCTCCCAGGACGTGCTGATCGAGCTCGAGGCGCTGCTCGAGCGCCTGTCGCTGGAGCCGCCGAAGGGACTGGTGCTGGTGTCCGGCAAGGCCAAGGGCTTCATCGCCGGGGCCGACATCCGCGAGTTCCGGGAGTTCGACGCCAGGGGCACGATCGGCGACTCGATCCGGCGCGGGCAGCAGGCGTTCCAGCGGCTGGCGGAGCTGCGCTGCCCCAAGGTCGCCGCGATCCACGGCTTCTGCATGGGCGGCGGCACCGAGATCTCGCTGGCCTGCAACTACCGCGTGGCCTCCGACGACCCGTCCACCCGCATCGGCCTGCCCGAGGTCAAGCTGGGCATCTATCCCGGCTGGGGCGGCAGCGTGCGGCTGCCCCGGCTGGTCGGCGCGCCGGCGGCGTTCGACATGATGCTGACCGGACGCACGCTGTCGGCGCCGGCCGCGAAGGCGATCGGGCTGGTCGACCGCGTGGTCGAGCCGGCGCAGCTGCTCGACGCGGCGGTCGCGCTGGTGCACAAGGGCGCGAAGCGCTCGTTCCGGCAGCGCTTCCTGGCGTGGCTCACCAACACCTGGCCCGCGCGCCAGCTGCTGGCGCCGCAGATGCTCAAGCAGGTGGCGCGCAAGGCGAGCAAGGCGCACTACCCCGCACCCTATGCGCTGGTCGAGACCTGGCGGCGCGGCGGCAGCGGCATCCAGGCGCTGCTCGAGGCCGAGCGCAGGTCGGTGGTGCGCCTGGCCGGCACGCCGACGGCGCGCAACCTGACCCGCGTGTTCTTCCTGCAGGAGCGGCTCAAGGGCCTGGGCGGCAAGGACGCGTCCGACGCGCCGGCGGGCGGCATCGCGCGCGTGCACGTGGTCGGCGCCGGCGTGATGGGCGGCGACATCGCCGCCTGGTCGGCCTACAAGGGCTTCGAGGTCACGCTGCAGGACCGCGAGCAGCGCTTCATCGACGCGGCCATGGCGCGCGCGCAGGAACTGTTCGCGAAGAAGGTCAAGGACGATGCGAAGCGGACGGAGGTCGCCGAACGGTTGAAGTCGGACCTCGCCGGCGACGGCATCCCGGGCGCCGACCTGGTGATCGAGGCGATCATCGAGCAGGCGGAGGCCAAGCGCGAGCTCTACGCCGCGGTCGAGCCGCGCCTGAAGCCCGAGGCGCTGCTCACCACCAACACCTCGTCGATCCCGCTGACGGAGCTGCGCGAGCACATCGCCAAACCCGCCCGCTTCGCCGGCCTGCATTACTTCAACCCGGTGGCGCTGATGCCGCTGGTGGAAATCGTCCACCACGACGCGATGGCGCCGGAAGCCCAGCAGCGGCTGGCCGCGTTCTGCAAGGCGATCGACAAGCTGCCGGTGCCGGTGGCCGGGACGCCCGGCTTCCTGGTCAACCGGCTGCTGTTCCCGTACCTGCTCGAGGCCGCGACCGCGTTCTCGGAAGGCATCCCCGGGGCGGTGATCGACAGGGCGGCGGTGAAGTTCGGCATGCCGATGGGGCCGATCGAGCTGATCGACACGGTCGGCCTCGACGTCGCCGCCGGCGTCGGCCGGGAGCTCGCGCCCTTCCTCGGACTGCGGATCCCGCCCGCGCTGGCGACGCCGCCCGAGCCCGGCCGGCGCGGCAAGAAGGACGGCCAGGGCCTGTACGCCTGGGCCGAGGGCAAGCCGAAGAAGCCCGAGGTGCCGAAGGACTACGTGGCGCCGGACGACCTGGAGGACCGCCTGGTCCTGCCGCTGCTCAACGAAGCCGTGGCCGCGCTGCACGACGGCGTGGTGGCCGACGCCGACCTGCTCGATGCGGGCGTGGTCTTCGGCACCGGCTTCGCGCCGTTCCGCGGCGGCCCGATCCAGTACGTCCGCGACACCGGCGCCGACGCGCTGCTGGCGCGCCTGCAGGCGCTGCAGGCGCGGCACGGCGACCGCTTCGCGCTGCGGCCGGGCTGGGATTCGCCGGCGCTGCGCGCCTGAGCAGCACCTTGGCTCTTGTGGGAGCGGCTTCAGCCGCGAGCTTTTTGGCCATGCCGGGAAAACTCGCGGCTGAAGCCGCTCCCACAAAAAAAACGGCTACATCGTGTTGGTCGGCTTGTCCGCCCCAAGCGAGCCGGCCAGCAGGGTCTCGATCCGGCCCTTGACCGTCTCGCCCTCCGGCGTGTCGGCGAACTGCACGCCCACGCCGGCCGTGCGGTTGCCCTGCGCGCCGGTGGGCGTGACCCAGACGACCTTGCCGGCGACCGGCAGGCGCTCGCTCGACTCGGGCAGGGTCAGCAGCAGGAACACCTCGTCGCCGAGGAAGTAGCGCTTGGGCGTCGGCACGAAGATGCCGCCGTGCTTGAGGTACGGCATGTAGGCCGCGTAGAGCTGGGCCTTGTCCTTCACCGCCAGCGACAGGATGCCCTGCCGCGCGCCGCCTGCCGTTGCACTCATGCCTTGCCCCTCGTTTGCATCGCGCCGCGGTCGCCCTCGCGCCACGCCAGCAGCAGTTCCGCCACCGCCAGGTCGGCCCGCACCGTGGTCTGCAGCAGCTCGCGGGTGCGGTTGGCCGCATCGAACCAGGCCGCCAGCTTCCGCATTCGCGCCGGGGCGGTCAAGCCGGCCGCCTCGGCCAGCGCGAGGTCGGCGGCGTGGCGTAGGCGCAGCGCGGCGTCCTCGTCGGCGGTCCAGCGCTGCGCTGCCTCGACGGCGTCGATCTCGCCGCGCGCCAGCGCCGCGCGCGCGCCGGCGACCTCGCGCCGCAGCGCGACGCCGCCGTCGCGCAGCCAGGCATC
>JAYRKR010000039.1:0-29691 GCA_041905645.1 Luteimonas sp. | reverse complement strand
TGGACCATGCGGCCGACGAACAGGCCGAACGCGCGTCCCGCCGGCACGCCGAGCTCGCTGCGCAGGGCGGCGCGCGCCTCGTTGCCGAGGCGCTCGGGTTCGCCGATGCCGTTCGGGATCACCTCGAAGCATTCAATCGGCGTGCCGGAGGCCATCGCGGCGGCCTCGGCGCAGGCGCGCGCGTTGGCGATCACCGCGGCGCTGCGGCCGATCACGAAGCGCTTGAGCCACCAGAACCAGCGCGGCTGCAGCAGGTACATGCCGCGCACCGAGGCTACCAGCCGCGGCGGCCGGCGCAGGAACAAGCCCGCCAGCGCGGTCCACAGCTCGGCGGTCAGCGAGAAGGCATGCACCACGTCGTAGCGGCCCTCGCGCAGCGCGCGCAGGTAGCGCAGCGCGAAGCGCGGGTCCAGGCGCCGCCGCTTGGGCACGTGCAGCACGTCCACCTGCAGGTCGGCCAGCCGGTCGAGCAGGAACGAGCGGTTGCGGAAATAGAGCAGCGCGGCGTGCCAGCGCGAGCGGTCGAGGCCGCCGAGCAGGTAGGTGATCTGGCGCTGGCTGCCGCCGATCTCCATCTCGTCCGTGACCACGAGCAGGCGCCTAGGCGACATGCAGGGCCTCCTGCATGCGCGCGCGCAGGCGCGCGGCCTCGGCGCGGGCGTCGAACCCGGCGACGACGCGCTCGCGCGCGCCGCCGGCGAGGCGCCGGCGCAGCCGCGGGTCGGCGAGCAGCCGCTGCATGGCGTCGGCCAGCGCGACGACGTCGCCGGGCTCGACCAGCAGGCCGCCGACGTCGTGCTCGACCAGCTCGGGGATGCCCGACACGCGCGTGCTCGCCACCGCGCAGCCGCTGGCCATGGCCTCCATCAGGGCGACCGGGATGCCGTCGCGGTTGCCGTCCGGCGCGACCTGCGAGGGCAGCACGAACAGCGCGGCCTCGTCCATCCAGGCGCGGACCACGTCCTGCGGGCGGGCGCCGGCGAACTCGATGCGCCCGTCCACGCCGGCGCGCCGCGCCTGTTCGCGCAGGGCGGCCTCGAGCGGGCCGGAGCCGACCAGCCGGCACTCGAACGCCACGCCGCGCCCCTGCAGCAGCGCGAGCGCGGCCACCAGGGTGTCGAATCCCTTGATCGGATCCAGCCGCCCGACCGCGAGGATCCGGTTCGGGCTGCGCCCGTCCGGCTTCCACGGCGCATGCGCCAGGTCGACGCCGCAGTGCACCACCCGCAGCCGGTCGGCGCGCTCGCCGGCGACGTTGGCGCGCAGCCATTCGACGTTGTAGCGCGAGATCGTCACCGCCAGCGCCGCCTCGTCGATCTTGCGCGCCAGCAGCTGGCGCTCGGTGAAGATGTCGTGGGCGTGGCAGGTGAAGCCGAACGGCTTGTCCAGCAGGCGGCCCAGCGCCCAGGCGACGGTCGAGGGATAGGTGGCCCAGTGGGCATGGATGAGGTCGGGGTCGAAGCCGCGCAGCCACGCGGCCTGCTCCAGCCCGCGCGCCAGCGCGGCCAGCGACTTGAACAGCACGCCGGGCGTGCGCCAGCCGTCGGCCACCACGCGCGCGAGGATGCCGCCCGCCACCAGCGGCCGGGCGACGGCGGCGCGCAGCGAGGCGGCCGCGGCGGCCGCCCACGAGCGCGGGTGCCGGACCCGGCCCAGCAGCGCGGCCGCGTCGTCGTGCACCAGCGCTTCGCTCGGCGGCTTGAGCGAGATGATCCGCACGTCGACGCCGGATTCCACCAGCGCGGCGATCTCGCGCACGATGAAGGTTTCCGACCAGCACGGGAACAGCGACACCACGTACGCCACGCGCTGCAGCGGAGCAGGGCCCTTCATCGTCCGGCCGCTCCCAGTCGGGTGGTCCGCCACAGGTGCGCGTGCGGATTGCGCAGGTAGTCCAGCAGCGCCAGCAGCGCGCTCAGGTTGAGGCTGAGGAAGGCGCCGCACAGGCGCGCCGGCAGCCAGGCGCCGGCCAGCGCCGGCCGCATCCGCGCGCACAACGCCAGCAGGTAGGCCGCGACCTGCAGGCACAGCGCGGCCAGGTAGAACGCGTCGCCGCCGCGGGCGAGCCAGGCGTTGCTGGCGAGCAGCGCCAGCAGGCACCAGGGCGCGGCCAGCCGCAGCCACTTGTGCCCCCACAGGCGCAGCGCGAGCGGATGCGCGCCCGGCAGCGCCAGGCCCGGCCAGCGATGCAGCAGCTGGTAGTTGCCGGCCAGCGTGCGGCGCTTGCGGGTTTCCTCCGAGGCGCTGTCGCTGGCGCCGCGGTCGTGGGCCAGCGCATCGGGCACGAACACGATGCGGCTTCCGCGCGCCGCGACCGCGAGCGGGATCCACATGTCGTCGAGCACGATCCCAGGCGGCGGCGGGGACAGCAGCGCGCGCCGGGCCGCGTAGAGCGCGCCGGTCGCGCCGACGATCGAGCCGCTGGCGGTTTCCAGCCGGCGCAGCAGCTTTTCGTAGCGCCAGTAGGCGTCGATGCCGCGGCCGTAGCCGTTGTCGGCGTCGAGCACGAGTTCGCCGCTGGCCGCGCCGACCGCGGGATCGGCGAACGCGGCGGCGAGCAGGCGCGCCGCGCCCGGATCGATGCGCTGGCGCACGTCGGTGAACAGGACCAGGTCCGCGTCCAGCTGCGGGAGGGCGTCGGCGATGCAGGCCGACTTGCCGCGCCGCGACCCGAACGCGAGCACCCGCAGCCGCGGCGAGTCCACCGCGCGCGCGATCGCTTCGGTGGCGTCGCTGCAGCCGTCGCAGGCCAGGGTCACGCGCAGCCGCTCCGGCGGATAGTCGAGCGCGAGCAGGTTGCGCAGCTTCGCGGCGACCAGGTCGGCGGCGTCGTGGGCCACCAGCAGCACGTCGATCGTGGGCGTCTGTGGCGCGCCCGCGACGGGGCGCGGCCCGAGCCTCGCCCGCAGCGCCATCAGCAGGGGATAGCCCGCGTACGTGAACGCGACCACGCAGGCCGCCAGCCAGAACACGGCCGCCATGGTCAGCTCCTGCGCCCGGCGAGGGCCAGCAGCCGGGCGCGCTCGTAGCGGGCGTCGCCGAGGACCTGCTTGGCCAGGGACAGCGAGCCGTAGCGCAGGCGCTCGCGCAGGATCGAGGCGCCGCCGCCGCCGACCCAGGCGCGCAGGCGGGCCCCGGGGAGCGGCGCGGTGACCGCCAGCCGCGGCAGGATCGCGGGGCGGCGCGCGGCCGACAGGCGTCCCGGCCGCGACGACAGCACGTGGCGGTAGCCGCACTCGCGCGCGGTGTCCGCCAGCCCGGGCGGCATGCGCCCGCCGGGCGGCGCGAGCAGCGTGACCGCCGCGCCGACGCCGTCCTCGATCCGGATGCGCGCGGCGTGCAGGCGCTCGCGCAGGGTGCGCGGGTCCAGGTCGGTGAGGTAGGCGTGGTCGTAGCCGTGCGACTGGATCGACATGCCGGCTTCGTCCATCTCGCGCAGCTGCGCCCAGGTCGCGAACCCGGGCCTGCCGACGTTGGCCGGGTTGACGAAGAAGTCGGCGCGCATGCCGCGCTCGAGCAGCGCGGGGAACGCCAGCCGGTGGTTGCTGGCGTGGCCGTCGTCGAAGGTGAGCAGGACCGGCCGCCGGGCGCCGTCGCGCAGCCAGTCGCGCACCGAGCAGGCGCCGCCGGCCGCGTCGATCCAGCCCAGCTGGCCGCGGAAGCGCGCCTCGTCGAGGGTGTAGTGCGGGTCCTCGCCCGGCGGCGTCGCGCCCTGCGAGAGCGCGTGGTACATCAGCGCGACGGCGCGTCGCGGTTCGCGTGTGGCGGGTGCGCTCGCGGCCATGGCGTCCACGGGCCCTAGCGGCGGTAGCTGATGCTGACGGTCGCCACGTTCTCGCGGTAGTCCTGGCCGGGGACGCTGCTCTCGCGATTGCGGCGCTGCCAGCCGACCGAACCGCTGAGGTGGCGGCTGAGCTCGTAGGTCAGCCCGATCCGGGCCAGGGTGTCGCGGTCGTCGCGGGCGCCGTCCTCGAACTCCCGGTCCTCGCGGATCGCCGACGCGGTCAGGCTCAGCCGCGGCCGCAGCCGGTACTCGGCGTCGAGGTAGCCGCCGCGCGTTTCCCAGCCGACCAGCTGGGCGTCGTCGTAGTCGACCCGCTCCAGGTAGGGGCGCAGCTGGAAGCTCCAGCGCTCGCCCTCGAAGCGGTAGCCGACCTCGTAGCGCCGCTGGCGGTACACCGACGGGCCGACCAGGCCGGTGGGCGCGGCGACGTCGTCGATCACCAGGGTGTCCAGGCGGCTGCTGCCGGCGACCAGGTCCGAGGCGGTGTCGGCGAACTGGTAGCTCGCGGTCGCGCTCAGCACGCTGCGCGGGGCGACCTGCCAGTCCAGCTGCACCCGGGCCAGCGGCGAGGACGCGTTGCCCGCCGCGCCTTCCTGCTCCAGCCGCGTGTAGCCCAGCGCCGCGTCGAGGTCCAGGTGCGCGGACTCGTGGCGGTAGCCGAGGTAGCCGTCGTAGCGCTCGTAGTCGTTGGCGGTGGCGTTGGTGTCGAAGCGCACCCGGGTGGCCTCGAGGTTGGCCGACAGCCACCGGCTGCTGCCGAGGTCGCGGAACAGGCGCCCGGCCGCCAGGTAGCGGCTGCCGTTGAACTCGCGCGTCTCCTCGGCGTAGGTGTCGCTGTAGCGCAGGTCGACCTGCCCGCGCATCGACTCGCCGAAGCGCGCGAACAGGCTCGGGCCGGCGGTGAAGACGTTGATCTGCTGCTGGTTGCCCGGCGTGTAGCCAGCGGCGAAGTCGACCGGTTGGCGGCCGAGGTAGTCCTCGACGACGAAGTTCAGCCGCTGCGGCACCAGCATCCAGTTGAACTGCCCCGCGAACTCGCCGCGCCCCTCGTCGGGGTAGGTGTTGTCGCGGTAGTCCAGGTACTGCAGCCGGCCGCGCGCCTTGAAGCTGGTGGAGGAACCGGACTGCGTGGCCTCGAAGCCGAGCTCCGGCGACAGCACGGTCTCGCTTTCGGGCGCGGTCTCGCTGAGGTTGATGTTGTCGCTGTGCAGCACCGACGCCCCGAGCACGTAGTCGACCCGCAGCGATTCCGCGCCGCAGGGCAGGGCCGCCAGCAGCGCCAGCGGCAGCGCGGCGGCGCGCATGCTGCGCAGGGCGGGATCGCGGGGACGGATGCGCACGGTCTGCCTCACACGCCTTCGTTGAACACCACGCCCGCGAACCTCGCGGGGTCGAAATTCGCCGCGGCCTGGGCGATGGCCGCGGGCGTGTCGCAGCCGTAGCCGGCGACCAGCACCACCACGTCGGCGAGGTCGGCCAGGATGCGGGCGTCGGGCGTGCCGCGCACCGGCGGCGCGTCCAGCACGATGTAGCGGCCCGGCTGGCGGCTGCGCAGCGAGTCCAGCAGCAGGCGCATGCGCAGCGACGAGAAGTACTCGGCGCCGGTCTCGCGCGAGGCGCCGGTGGGCAGCAGCGACAGGCGCGCGACGCCGGTCGGGTAGACGACGTCGGCCACGTCGGTGTCGTCGTCGTCCAGGTAGTCGATCAGCCCGCCCCTGGACGGCTCGATGCGCATCGTCCGGTGCTGCGAGGGGTGGCGCAGGTCGCAGTCGACCAGCAGCGCGCTCTTGGCCGCGTCGAAGGCGAAGGCCGCGGCGAGGTTGCGGGCCACGAAGCTGCCGCCGCTGCCGGCGCTCACCGGCGCCACGAGGGTGATGAAGTTGCCCTCGGCCACGGCGAGCAGGCGCGTGCGCAGCTCGCGGAACGCATCGACTTCCGGCCGCATGCGCTCGGTGCGGTAGATCGTCGCGCGCTCCTGCAGCTGGGTGGGCGTCAGCGTGCCCGGTTCGCCCGCCGGCGCGATCGAACGGCCTGCGGCGCGGCGGCGCTCGGCGACCTCGTCGTGGAGCGGAACGGGAGTGATGGAGTCGGTCATTGGAGGTGCAGCCACTTGATCGCCCAGACGGCGCCGTATGCGACCGGGACGCTCAGGAACAGCGTCGCGGCCAGGCTCAGCCTGCGCAGGTTGCGGGCCCGCGCGGCGCGGGTCGGGAATCGCGGGATGACGCCGAGCATCGGCAGGCCGGCGAGCGTCTCCACCTGGCGCGGCGCGCGGACGCGCGGATCCAGCTTGACCACGCCCAGCAGCAGCAGCAGCGGCACCAGCAGCGCCAGCAGCAGGCCGGCGACGGCCACGTAGAGCAGGCGCAGGCCGGCCGGGCGCAGCGGCAGCGCCGCCGGCTCCTGGATGCGGAAGCTCAGGCCGCGGCGTTCGGCATCGAGGTTCATCGACACGCGCGCGTTCTCGCGGCGCTTGAGCAGGTCCTGGTAGAGGTCGCGGTTGACCTCGTAGTCGCGGGTCAGCTCGGCGAGCGCGCTTTCCGACGCCGCGATCCGCGAGCTGCGCGCCAGCTCGCCGTCGAGCATGCCCTCGGCGGTGGCGATGCGCGACGAGGTTGCGGCGGTGCGCCGCTGCGCGGCCGCCAGCTTGCTGCGCAGCTCGGTGTACAGCGGGTTGTACTCGCTGGCGGAATTGATCGCGCCGTCCTGGGCGGTGCGCGACTGCTGGCGCTGGGTCTCGTCCCTGAGCTCTTCCTCGAGGTCGTTGATCTGGTGCTGCACCCGGACCACGTCGGGATGCTGCTCGGTGAACGAGAGCAGCAGCCGGTCGCGCTCGTCCTGCAGCTCGATCAGGCGCGCGCGGAACTCGCTGGCGCGGGTCTTCACCGCGCTCACCTCGGATTCGCCGGAGAGCTGCGACTGCAGCGCGGATTCCTCGGAGCGCTGGTCGATCAGCTCCAGCTTCGCGGTCTCGATCTGGCGGCGCAGCTCGCCGATCCGCGAGTTGACGTCCGCCTCGACCCCGGCGCGGGCGTCGGGGTTGGCGTTCCGGTACTGCTCCAGCTTGGCCTCGGCGTCGGTCAGCTTGGCGTGGTACTGGTGGACCTGCTGGTCGATGAACTCGTAGGCCTGCCGGCTCTCGCGCTCCTTGGTGGCCAGGCTCTCCTCGATCACCAGGTCGGCGAAGTTGCGGGTCACCTCGAACGCGCGCTCCGGCGACGGATCGGTGTAGGCGATCTGGATCAGGTTCGGGCGCGGGTTGGTGATCTCCGTGCGCGCGACGATCTTCTCGATCAGCTTGTCTTGCTCCACGGGCGAGGGCTTGTCCTCCATCCAGCCGCCGATCCGGAGGATCTCGTGCATGACCCGCTTGCTGAAGGCGACCTCGCGGGTGATGCCGGCGCGGTCGATGACGCCGGTCGGCACCGCGCGGCCCTCCATGAGCGGGGCGATGATGTTGCTCTCCTGCACCAGGATGGTGGTCGAGGAGGTGTACTTGCGCGGCAGCAGGACGCCGATCACCAGCGCCGCGAGCGCGATCGCGGCGAAGACCGCGGCCAGCGCCACCGGGCGCCGCCGCAGCTCCTCGCGCAGCAGCGGCAGCTGCGTGACCAGCGGGGAGGCGTGCTGCGGCGCCGGCTCCATGGCGGTCATGGTCACAGGATCCGCTCCGGAACCGTGATCACGTCGCCGGGCGCCACCGGGAAGTTGGTGCTCAGGTCGCCGCTGCCCAGGATGCGGTCCAGCCGCACCGGATAGCGCTGGGTGGCGCCCTCGTCGTTGCGGCGGTACAGGTCGGTGCGGTCGGGGGCCGCGAACTCGCTCGCGCCGCCGGCGGCCAGCACCGCGTCGAGCACGGTCATGCCCTGCCGGTAGGGGATCGAGATCGGCTGCTTGACCGCGCCGGTGACGCGCACCCGCGACAGGTACTCGTGGCTGCGCAGGTCGGTCAGGATCACCGCGACCTGCGGGTCGCGCACGTAGGCGCCGAGCTTGTCCTGGATGACGGCCGCGACGTCGGAGGGCGTGTGGCCGCCGGCCTCGATGTCGCCCACCAGCGGCACGGTGATCTTGCCGTCGGGGCGCACCGGCACGGTGATGCCGAGCTCGGGGTTGCGCCACACCGAGACCTGCACGATGTCGTCCACGCCGATGCGGTAGTCGTCGGTGGTCGTGGTCGCGTGCGCGGGCGGCGCATCCGCGGCGGCGCCGCCGGAACTGGCGCAGCCCGCGAGCAGGAGCGACAGCAGGAAGGTCGGGAGTACGCAGTGGATTCGCATGGGTTGCTTCCTTGTTGCTGTCCGTGGATAACGGCCGACGCCGGGAAATCCGGTCAGCCGGCGCGCGACGGGACGGGATTGCGTGCGCTCAGCCGGCGGCTGCCTGCGGCCGGCCCCAGAAGTTCCCGCAGCGCACGTTGCCCACGTGCAGGAACGCGCGCCACGCCAGCGGCACGGGCCAGCGATTGTCCTCGCCGTAGTCGACGGACGCGATGCCGGCCTGCCGCAGGATCCGCTGCCAGCTCGACTTCGACTGGAAGCACACGCCCAGGCTGGCGGTGTTGGCGCCGAGCCTGCGGATGATCGGCGCGATCGAGCGCGCCGAGGTGAGGTTGAAGATGATGTGGCTGGGCGCGTTGTCGACGACCAGGCCGTTGTACATGTTCTCGAAGATCGAGATGTGGCCGTCCGGCGTGAGCAGCGCGGCCGCCTTGCGCAGCGTCCGGTCGACGTGCCGCACCGACTTGCCGTAGTCGTCGCCGACCAGGTGGTGCAGCACCCAGTTGAAGAACACGAGGTCGTACTTGCCGCCGATGCGTTCCAGGTTCTCGGCGGACTCCTCGATCAGCGCCTTCCTCGGGTTGGGCTTGTTGCGGTCGAGCAGCAGGCGCGAGTTGTCGAGCACGGCGCCGCTGGCCGAGGGATAGGCCGCCAGCAGGCGGTCGGCGAACACGCCGTTGCCGCCGCCGATGTCGAGGAAGCTGAAGCGGCCGTCGGGATGGGCGCGGTCGATGTGGCGGGTGAGGATCTCCCACAGCGCGTCGGTGACGTATTCGGTGTCGAACGCCGCCAACTGCTCGTCCGAAAGCTGCTTCATCGCCATGGACGGTTCCCCTGCGTGCTTGCCCGGCTCATGCCCGATGACAACGTCCGATGCGGGCGGATCCGGCCAGCCGGGGAAGCGGTGCGGTGCGTCGTCCGCGCCGGGCGGGAGGGGTTCCGGGGGAGCGGGGCGCGGCCGGTGGCCGCGGGGCGTTCGCTACGGGCGTGCGGACCCTAGACGCCGTAGAAGCCGCGGTACCAGTCCACGAACCGCGCCACGCCTTCCTCGATCGGCGTCGACGGCGAATAGCCGGTGTCGCGCCGCAGCGCCTCGACGTCGGCGTAGGTGTCGGGCACGTCGCCCGGCTGCAGCGGCAGCAGGCGCTTCTCGGCCTTGCGGCCGAGGCAGTCCTCCAGCACCTCGATGTAGCGCAGCAGCTCCACCGGCCGGTGGTTGCCGATGTTGTAGACGCGGTACGGGGCGCTGGAGGTGGCGGGCGAGGGCGCCAGCGGGTCGTAGCCGGGGTCGGGCCCGGGCACGTGGTCGAGGCTGCGGATCACGCCTTCGACGATGTCGTCGATGTAGGTGAAGTCGCGGGTGTGGCGGCCGTGGTTGAACACGTCGATCGGCTCGCCGGCGAGGATCCTGCGGGTGAACAGGAACAGCGCCATGTCCGGCCGTCCCCAAGGCCCGTACACGGTGAAGAAGCGCAGGCCGGTGGTCGGCAGGCCGAACAGGTGGCTGTAGGTGTGCGCCATCAGCTCGTTGGCCTTCTTGGTGGCCGCGTACATGCTCACCGGGTGGTCGACGCTGTCCTCGACCGCGAACGGCAGCTTGCGGTTGGCGCCGTAGACCGAGCTCGACGACGCGTAGACCAGGTGCCCGACGTCGTTGTGGCGGCAGGCCTCGAGGATGTTCATGAAGCCGACGATGTTGCTGTCGACGTAGGCGCGGGGGTTCTCGAGCGAGTAGCGCACGCCGGCCTGGGCGGCGAGGTTGACCACGCGCTGCGGGCGGAAGTCCGCGAAGGCGAGGTCCAGCGCGTCGCGGTCCTCCAGCGAGGCGCGCTGGAAGCGGAAGTCGGCGTGCGGCGTCAGCCGCGCGAGCCTGGCTTCCTTCAGCCCCGGGTCGTAGTAGTCGTTGAGGTTGTCATAGCCGAGCACCTCGTCGCCGCGCGCGAGCAGGCGTTCGCTGAGTTTCGAGCCGATGAAGCCGGCGGCGCCGGTGACCAGGATGCGCATGGGCAGAAGTGGATGCGGGACGGGAGGCTCAAGGATAGCGGAGCGGTCGGGCAGGCGCCGTCTGGCACGTCCTGCCGGCGTTGCCGCTCCTCACTGCGGCCTGAACGACCAGGATGGTCGCCCGGGCCGGCGCGCGCGACGGCCGTCCGTCACAGGCATCCGTCCGCGCTCCCGGCCGGCAGCGCGCGCTTGACGTCGAACAGCACCGCGCCGGGCCTGGCGAACGCGCGCACGCCGTCGGCGCCGAGCCTGACGAAGCGCTCGTGCGCCACCGCCAGCACCACCGCGTCGTACGCGCCCGGTTCCGGCCGGTCGACCAGCTCCAGCCCGTATTCGGCCTGCGCGTGCGCGGGCGCGACCCACGGGTCGTGCACGTCGACCCGGGCGTTGTAGCTGCGCAGCTCGCGGATGATGTCGACCACGCGCGTGTTGCGCAGGTCCGGGCAGTTCTCCTTGAACGCCAGCCCCAGCACCAGCACCCTCGCGCCGGCGGTCTGGGAGCCGCGCTGCTGCATCAGCTTCACCACCCGCTGCGCGACCTGCTCGCCCATGCTGTCGTTGATCCGGCGGCCGGCCAGGATCACCTCCGGGTGGTAGCCGATCTGCTGCGCCTTGTGGGTGAGGTAATAGGGGTCCACGCCGATGCAGTGGCCGCCGACCAGGCCCGGCCGGAACGGCAGGAAGTTCCACTTCGTGCCGGCGGCCTCCAGCACCTCGTGGGTGTCGATGCCGAGGCGGTGGAAGATCACCGACAGCTCGTTGATCAGCGCGATGTTGACGTCGCGCTGGGTGTTCTCGATGACCTTGGCGGCCTCGGCCACGCGGATGCTGGAGGTCCTGTGGGTGCCGGCCGCGACGATGCCGGCGTAGAGCCGGTCGACGAAGTCCGCGGCCTCGGGCGTGGAGCCGGAGGTGACCTTGAGGATGGTCTCCAGCCGGTGCTCGCGGTCGCCGGGGTTGATCCGCTCGGGGCTGTAGCCGGCGTAGAAGTCCTCGTTGAAGCGGAGCCCGGACTCGGCCTCGACGATCGGCACGCAGACCTCCTCGGTGGCGCCGGGGTAGACGGTCGACTCGTAGACGACGACGCCGCCGCGCCCGATCGCGCGGCCGACCGTGCGGCTGGCCGATTCCAGCGGGCGCAGGTCGGGGCGCTTGTAGTCGTCGATCGGCGTGGGCACGGTGACGATGAAGACGTTGCAGCCGGCGAGCGCGGCCGGGTCGCTGGCGAACTCGAGCCTGCCGGCGGCCCGCAGCTCCTCGCTGGACATCTCCAGCGTGTGGTCGCGGTGCCCGCGCAGCTCCTCGATGCGCGCGGCGTCGATGTCGAAGCCGAGCGTGCGGTGGCGGCGCCCGAACGCGACGGCCAGCGGCAGCCCCACGTAGCCCAGGCCGATCACGGCGATGCGGATGTCGTCTTGTGCGGGAAGCGCGGCGGTCATGGGCGGGACGTCGTTTCGTGGGGCCGTGGCCCGGTGGCGGGAAGTCTATCGGACCGGGCGCGCCGGGACCGGCGCGCACGATGTCGGGATCAACAACGCGTTTATCGATGCTGCGCGGACATCGCCGGGCCCGCGCGCGCCGCGGTTGCCGGATCCTCCCCCGTTGCGCGTTTGCACCCTGCAGGCACGGGGGGCGAAGAACGATGCGGATCCTGGTATGCGGCGGCGCGGGCTACATCGGCAGCCACGCCTGCGCGGTGCTGGCCGAGCGCGGCCACGACCTGCTGGTGGCCGACAGCTTCGTCAACAGCTCGCCGCGCGCGCTCGCGCGCCTGCGCCGCATCACCGGCCAGCCGGTGTTCTTCCAGCGCGCCGACCTGCGCTCGCGCGCCGACGTCGATGCGCTCTTCCGGGGGCCCCGCTTCGACGCCGTGCTGCACTTCGCCGCGCTCAAGGCGGTGGGCGAGTCGTGCGAGCGGCCGCTGGACTATTTCGACAACAACATCGCCGGCACCATCCACCTGCTGCAGGCGATGCGGACGGCCGGGGTGGCGCGGCTGGTGTTCAGCTCGTCGGCCACCGTCTACGGCGATCCCGACCGGGTGCCGGTCCGCGAGGACGCGCCGCTGCGCACCACCAGCCCCTACGGCCGCACCAAGCTGGTGATGGAACAGCTGATCGGCGACCTGTGCGACGCCGACGCCGGCTTCCGCGCCGCGATCCTGCGCTATTTCAACCCGGTCGGCGCGCACCCGTCGGGGCTGATCGGCGAGGATCCGCACGGCGTGCCGAACAACCTGCTGCCCTACGTCAGCCAGGTGGCGATCGGACGGCGCGAGCGCCTGCGCGTGTTCGGCGGCGACTGGCCGACCGTCGACGGCACCGGTGTGCGCGACTACATCCACGTCATGGACCTGGCGCGCGCGCACGCCGACGCCATCGACTACCTGGTCCGCGAGGACCGCAACCTGACCGTCAACCTCGGCACCGGCCGCGGGGTGAGCGTGCTGGAGCTGGTGCGCGCGTTCGAGCGCGCGAGCGGGCGCAGCATCCCTTGCGAGATCGTGGCGCGGCGGCCGGGCGACGTGGCCGAGGTCTATGCCGACCCGGCGCTGGCCGGCGAGCTGCTCGGCTGGCGCGCCGAGCTCGGCATCGAGGCGATGTGCCGGGACGCCTGGCGCTGGCAGTCGATGAACCCCGAAGGCTATGGCCGCGACGCGGCGGCGGAACCGGCTGAAGCGACGGCGCCGCCGGCGGCTGGCGAAGCCACGTTCGCCGCGGGGTGACCGGCGCGCCGGGCGGAAGCGCGGCCTAGCGGGCGGCGAGGAACGCGGCGACGGCTTCCGGCGCGCGCATCCACCCGAAATGGTCGGCCGTGGTGCCGAGCGCCCGCGGGTCCAGCGTGACCGCCCGGACGGGCGAACGCGGCAGCTTCGAGAGCAGGAAGCGCAGCGAGGACGCGGGCCCCAGCCAGTCGTCGCGCATCGTCGCCGCGCGCACCGGCAGCGCGATCGCGGACATCCGCGCTTCGAGGTCGGCGTCGACGCCGGCGGCCGCATAGCGCCCGGAGAGCGCGGTGCGCGACCAGTCGCGGATCACCCCGCGCGCCTCGTTGCCGCCGAAGCCGATGCGGCGGCCGGGCAGCGCGCCGCGCCTGTCCCCGAGCCAGGGCAGGAAGCGGTAGGCCAGCGGCAGCCACCAGCGCGTGCGCGCCGGGAACGCGCGCCAGTACGGCGCGCCGCTCGCCACCAGCCACAGCGCCGTCGCCGCCTGCGGGTCGAGCGCGAGCCGGCAGCATGCGAGCTGGCCGCCGAGGCTGTGCCCGCCGACGATCCGGGCCGCGTCCGGCGCGGCCGCTGCGACCGCCGCCGCGCTCGCCGGCAGGTCGCGCTGCAGCAGTTCGCGGTAGCCCCAGTCGCAGCCGCGGCCGGCGCGCAGCGAGCTGGAGCCGTTGCCGCGCCATTCGTGCACGAAGACCGCGACGCCGCGCGCGGCCAGCGCCTCGGCCAGCGGCAGGTAGTGCTTCGCCGCCACGCCCAGCGCCGGCAGCCACAGCACCGCGCGATCGGCGTCGGCGGGGACGCGGGCGAGGAGCCGGTAGCGGGGGCCGTCGGCGGCGGCGCATTCGACGTCGCCGGCAGCGATCCCGCCGGGCACGGCCGCGGTGGTCACCGCGGGCGCGCGCCGAAGTGGTCGAGCACGCGCACGCCGCCGCGCCCCGGCGCATGGCCGCGACGCATCGCTTCGTGCACGTAGTCGGTGGCGGCGCGGCAGGCCTCGGCCAGCGGCGCGCCCAGACACAGGTTGGCGGCGATCGCCGAAGCGAGGGTGCAGCCGGTGCCGTGGCCGTCGATGTCCATGCGCGGATGCCGGTAGCGGGCCTGCGCAGCGGCGTCGGCGTAGCGGTCGACCACCTCGACGCCTTCGTCGAGATGCCCGCCCTTGAGCAGGACCGCGCCGGCACCCAGCGCGCGCAGCGCGTCGACCGCCGCGTCGGCGGCGGCGCCGTCGGCGATCCCCGCGCCGAGCAGCAGCTCGGCTTCCGGGATGTTGGGCGTCAGCACCGTCGCCAGCGGCAGCAGGCGCGTGCGCAGGGCGTCGAGCGCGTCGGCCTCGAGCAGGCGCGCGCCGGAGGTGGCGACCATCACCGGGTCGAGCACCACCTGCGGCGGGCGATACGCCTCCAGCGCATCGGCCACCGCGTGGATCACCCCGGCCGAGGCCAGCATCCCCAGCTTGACCGCGCCGATGCGGAAATCGTCGAAGCAGGCGTCCACCTGCGCGCGCAGGAACTCCACCGGCGGCACGTGCACCGCGGTGACGCCGCTGGTGTGCTGCGCGGTCAGCGCCGCGATCGCCGATAGCCCGTGCACGCCGTGCGCGGCGAAGGTCTTCAGGTCGGCCTGGATGCCGGCGCCGCCGCCGGAATCGGAGCCGGCGATGGTCAGGGCGCAGAGGGGCTGGGGCATGGCGCTGGGAATCTCGGTCCTGGGCCGGTCGCGGCCGGCACGACTTTACAGCGGTCGCTCCGACATGCGGTATCATGCGTCCATTGTGATGTTTGACACATCAATCATGATATTGCAGATTGGAGTTGCCCCATGATCACGGCAGCGCAGATGCGGGCCGCGAGGGCGTTGCTGGGCATCGACCAGCGGACCCTCGCGCAACTGGCGGGCGTTTCGGTCCCGACCATCCAGCGGATGGAGGCGAGCGACGGCAACGTCCGTGGCATCGTCGATTCGCTGACCAAGGTGGTGGCCGCCCTGGAGGACGCGGGGCTGGAGCTGATCGGCGAGAACGGCGCCAGCCTGTCGGGCGGCCGCGGCGTCCGCCTCAAGTCGGAGGGCGGGCAGTGATCGCCGCCGTCGAGGCCTTCCGCGCCGGCCTGTTCCGGCGCGGCAACTGGATGCCCAACCTCGTCGCCGGCGTGATCGTCGGCGTGGTTGCGCTGCCGCTGGCGATGGCGTTCGCGATCGCTTCGGGCGTGAAGCCGGAGCAGGGCCTGTACACGGCCATCGTCGCCGGCATCGCGGTGTCGCTGTTCGGCGGCTCGCGGATCCAGATCGCCGGGCCCACCGGCGCCTTCATCGTGATCCTGGCCGGCGTGGTCGCGCAGTTCGGCGTCGACGGCCTGCTGCTGGCCACCCTGATGGCCGGCGTGATGCTGGTGGCGATGGGGCTGGCGCGGCTGGGCATGGTGATCCGCTTCATCCCCGACCCGGTCATCGTCGGCTTCACCGCCGGCATCGCGGTGATCATCTGGGTCGGCCAGTGGCAGTACTTCTTCGGCCTGCCGGCGCCCGGCGGCGGGCCGTTCTACCTCAAGACCTGGCACCTGCTGCAGTCGTTCGGGCAGCTGCACCCGGCGACCTCGCTGCTGGCGCTGGGCAGCCTGGCGCTGGCCGTGCTCGGCCCGCGCATCCCGGGGCTGGCGCGCGTGCCCGGGCCGCTGCTGGCGATGGTGGCGGCGACCATCGTCGTTTCGGCCTTCGACCTGCCGGGCGTGGCCACGATCGAGTCGACCTTCGGTGCGATCCCGCGCGCGCTGCCGCAGCTGCAGCTGCCGGCGATGGGCTTCGACCGGGTCGTGGAGCTGCTGCCGTCGGCCTTCACCATCGCCATGCTCGGCGCGATCGAGTCGCTGCTGTCGGCGGTGGTGGCGGACGGCATGGCGGGGACGAAGCACGACTCCAACCAGGAACTGGTCGGGCAGGGCGTGGCCAACATCGTTTCGCCGCTGTTCGGCGGCATCGCCGCCACCGGCGCGATCGCGCGCACCGCCACCAACATCCGCAACGGCGGCAACGCGCCCATCGCCGGCGTGGTGCACGCGCTGACCCTGCTGCTGATCCTGCTGGTCGCGGCGCCCTGGGCGGGCAAGGTGCCGCTGTGCGCGCTGTCCGCGATCCTGTTCGTGGTGGCGTGGAACATGAGCGAGGCCAGGCGCTTCGTGCGGCTGGTGCGCAAGGCGCCGCGCGCCGACGTCGCGATCCTGCTGATCACCTTCGCGCTGACCATCCTCACCGACCTGGTGGTGGCGGTGAACATCGGCGTGATCCTGGCGATGTTCCAGTTCATGCGCCGGATGAGCGCGTCGGTGGCGGTGGTCGAGCACGGCCAGGCCAGCCTGCGGCACGAGCTGGCGGAGGCGGGGCTGGAGGAACTGCCGCGGGACGTCGCGGTGTACGCGATCGAGGGGCCGTTCTTCTTCGGCTCGGTCGACTCGCTCGAGCGCGCGCTGTCGTGGTCGCGCGAACCGCCGCGCTGGCTGGCGCTGCGGCTGGAGCGGGTGCCGTTCGTCGACGCCACCGGCCTGAAGCGGCTGGAGTCGACGATCGAAAGCCTGCGCCGGCGCGGCGTGCGCGTGCTGCTGAGCGGCGCCAACCTGCGCGTGCTGCGCAAGCTGGTGCGCGCGGAGATCGTGCGGCGGGACGAGCCGGACAGCTACTTCAAGGACCTTTCCGCGGCGCTGCAGTACGTGCAGTCGACGCGCGACGACGCCGGAACCGTGGCTGCGGGTTGAGTCGATGCCGGGGCGCTGCCCGCTTCGCTGAGCCAGCCGGGCTTCGGCTGGATGCGCGAGGGAAGGCGGCGGCCGGGGAGTCGCTCTTCCCCCGGCAAGGCATCCTGCCTTGACGGGGGCGCCGGCCGTCCATGGCCGGCTTGACGCGACTCCCCGGCCGCTGCCTTCCTCCCGGAGTTGCGTCGCGTCGGCCACAAGTCGCTTCGGCCACAAAAGGATCGCCGCGTCATTGCCGTAGGTCGGGTCTCTGCGCCCGACGCCCATCGAACCCTGTAGGAGCGCCCCATGGGCGCGATGCCTTCGCGGGGAAACGCAATCGCGCCCATGGGGCGCTCCTACAGGGATCACGGATCGTCGGGGCGCGAGCCCGATCTACGGAGACGTCGCGCAAGATGCCGTGCTTCTTCGCCTTGGCTCTCAGGAAACGGGAAGCATCGGCGCGCTAGAGCACCTCGGACGCGTAGTCCGCCAGCCGCGAGCGCTCGCCGCGGCGCAGCGTCACGTGCGCGCTGTGCGCCCAGTCCTTGAAGCGGTCGACGGCGTAGGTCAGGCCGGACGTGGTCTCGGTGAGGTAGGGCGTGTCGATCTGCTCGACGTTGCCCAAGCAGACGATCTTGGTGCCGGGGCCGGCGCGGGTGACGAGCGTCTTCATCTGCTTGGGCGTGAGGTTCTGCGCCTCGTCCAGGATCAGCCAGCGGTTGAGGAAGGTGCGCCCGCGCATGAAGTTGAGCGAGCGGATCTTGATCCGCGAGGCCAGCAGGTCGTTGGTCGCCGCGCGGCCCCAGCTGCCGCCTTCCTTGTTGCTGGGCATCAGCACCTCGAGATTGTCGGTCAGCGCGCCCATCCAAGGCGTCATCTTTTCCTCCTCGGTGCCCGGCAGGAAGCCGATGTCCTCGCCCACGCTCACCGTCGCGCGGGTCATGATGATCTCGCGGTAGCGCTGCGCGTCCATCGTCTGCGCCAGGCCCGCGGCCAGCGCCAGCAGGGTCTTGCCGGTGCCGGCGGTGCCGAGCAGGGTGACGAAGTCGACCTCGGGGTCCATCAGCGCGTTGAGCGCGAAGTTCTGCTCGCGGTTGCGCGCGTTGATGCCCCACACCGAGTGCGAACTGCTGCGGTAGTCGTCGACCACCTGCAGCGTGGCGCGCCCGCCCTCGACCTTCGCCACCCGCAGCTCGGTCTGCTCGTCGCCGGGCAGGTAGAGGAACTGATTCGCGTGCCACTCCTCGTCGTCGGCCAGGGCGACCTCGTAGTAGGTGCGGCCCTTGTCGGTCCAGGACTTGAGGTCCTTGCCGTGGCGCTGCCAGAAGTCCTCCGGCAGCGCGGTGGCGCCGGTGTAGAGCAGGCTGAAGTCGTCGAGCGCGCGGTCGTTCTCGTAGTCCTCGCTGGCGATGCCGGCGATCGCCGCCTTGATCCGCAGGTTGATGTCCTTGGAGACGAACACCACCGGCGTGCCGGGCTCGGTCTCCTTCAGCGCCAGGATCGCGCCGAGGATCGCGTTGTCGGGGACCACCGCGCCGAAGCGCTTGCCGGCGTCGAAGCTGCCGGTCTGGAAGCGCAGCAGGCCGGCGCTCTGCGCGCCGCGCAGCTGCAGCCCGCCGGGGCTCTCGAGCCGGAGCCCGGAGGCGATCTTGTCGGCGCCCTGGGCCTCGATCAGCTCGTTGATGAAGCGGCTGACCTGGCGCGCGTTGCGGCTGGCTTCCGACGTGCCCTTCTTGCCGTTGTCGAGCTCCTCGATGACCTGCATCGGCAGGAACACGTCGTGCTCCTCGAACTTGAACAGCGCGGTCGGGTCGTGCATCAGCACGTTGGTGTCCAGCACGTAGATGCGCTTGCCTTTGGTCATCGCGTGGTCCTGGTCGGTCGGGTTGCGGGCGGGCAGGGGCGGGCCACCGCGTCCCGCGGGGCGGGGCAGTGGCCGGGACGGGAAACCGGGGGCGTCACTGGGATCGTGCCGCCTTCAGCGCGTCGAGCACGGCCTGGGCGTGGCCGGGCACCTTCACCTTGCGCCAGGCGGCGGCGACGCGGCCCTTGGGGTCGACGAGGAAGGTGCTGCGCTCGATGCCGAGCACCTTGCGGCCGTACATGTTCTTCTCATGGATCACGTCGAAGGCCTTGCACAGCGCCTCGTCGGCGTCGCTCGCCAGCTCGAACCGGAAGCCCTGCTTGGCGCAGAAGTTCTGGTGCGACTTGAGCGAGTCGCGCGAGACCCCGATCACGGTGGCGTCGAGCCTGCGGAACTTCGGCAGCAGCGCGTTGAAGTCGAGCCCTTCCGTCGTGCAGCCGGGGGTGGAATCCTTGGGGTAGAAGTACAGCACCAGCCACTGGCCGGCGTAGTCGCCGAGCCTGGCGGTCTCGCCGTTCGACAGCGCCAGCGGCAGCTTCGCCGGGACCTTGTCGCCGGGATCGATCGCGTAGTCGCCGGCCATCAGAACTTCATCGGGTCCATGATCGCGTCGAGGTTCAGGTGGTCGCAGAACTCGAGGAAGTCGTCGCGCAGCGCGGCGATGTGCATGTCGGCCGGCACGCCGATGGTGACCTGGGCGGAGAACATGTCGGCGCCGGTCTGCATCGCGCGGTAGCGCGAGCAGTGCAGGCTCTCGATGGTGATGCCCTGGCGGTCGAAGAAGTCGGCCAGTTGGAACAGGATGCCCGGCTTGTCCGAGGCCACCACCTCGACGATGTAGGGCAGCAGGTTGGACTGCACCGGCTTGGGGCCGGTGCGGTACCAGACCAGCTTCAGGCCCTCCTCGCGCTCCAGCCGCGTGAGCATCGCCTCGAGCTTGGCGACCGAGTCCCAAGAGCCGATGGCCAGCGCGGTGACCGAGACGTCGCGGCCGACGGTGGACAGGCGCGCGTCGACCAGGTTGCAGCCGCTGTCGGAGATCCGGCGCGTGACCGGGAGCAACGGCGACTGCGGATGCGTCGTGTAGGCGTTGATCAGCAGATGGTTCTCGTTCGGCGCGGGGCGTGCAGCGGTGTCTGGATCGGTCAAGGCGGCGTCCGGTGCGAGAAGGTTCTGGTCGGCGCCCGGCGCGGCCGGGAAACCGACGCCAGCATACTTGCCCGCGGTTTCGCGCCGCAAGTAAGATCGGGCCGCATCCAGCGCCCGCGCGCGTCCCGCGCGCCCAGAAAAAATCCCACCGGACCAACAGCTTGCGAATCCTCGGCAGCATCACCGCGCTGGCGACGCCGTTCACGGCCGCCGGCGAACTCGACCTCGACGCCTGGCGCAGCCTGTTGCAGGCGCAGCTCGCCGCAGGCACCCAGGGCGTGGTCGTCGCCGGATCCACCGGCGAGGCCGCCGCCCTGTACGAGGCCGAGTACGACGCGCTGCTGCGCGCGGCCGTGGAGGAGCTCGGCGGGCAGGTGCCCGTGCTCGCCGGCACCGGCCTGTCGAACACGGCGAAGACCGTCGAGCAGACGCGCCGCGCCGGCGCGCTCGGCGCCGACGCCGCGCTGGTGGTCACGCCGCCGTACGTGCGGCCGACGCAGGCCGGCCTGGTCGCGCATTTCCGCGCGGTGGCCGACGACGGCGCGCTGCCGGTTGTGCTCTACAACGTGCCCGGCCGCACCGGCTGCGACCTGCTGCCGGAGACCGCGTCGGAACTGGCCGGACACGAGCGCATCGTCGGCATCAAGGAAGCGCGCAGCGAGCCCGAGCGCATGCAGGCGCTGCTGCCGCTGCGCTCCGACGGGTTCGCCGTGCTCAGCGGCGACGACCCGACCGCCGCCCGCGCGATGCTGGCCGGCGCCGACGGCGTGATTTCGGTGGCCTCGAACGTGGCGCCCGGTGCGTTCCGCCGGCTCTGCGACCTGGCCCGCGCGGGCAAGGACGGCGAGGCCGGTGCGCTCGACGCGCGCCTGCGCGCGCTCTACGACTTCCTCGGCGTCGAGCCCAACCCGATCCCGGTCAAGGCGCTGCTGGCGCGACGCGGCATCGGCCACGGCCTGCGCCTGCCGCTGACCGTGCTGTCGCCGGGGCACGTGGCGCTGGCCGAGCGCATCGCGGTCGAGGTCTCTGCGCTCGAGGCCGGCGCCGCGGCGTAGCGGTGCGTGGGCGCGGCTTCAGCCGCGGGCTCTTTCTTGTGGGAGCGACGGAAGTCGCGACCGACGGCCGACGATGCCGGGAAAGAGCGTCGCGACTTCCGTCGCCCCCACGCCGGCAAGAGCCCGCGGCTGAGCCGTTCCCACCTTCGCCGCTTCCGCAACGGCGGCTGACGGGCCGCGCGCGGACCGCCGGCCGCGCCGTGACCGCCGCCGCCCGCCTCGCGATACACTCGCCGGCCTGACCCGCAGGAGATCCAGATGCGCTTCCCCGTCCCCACGTTCCGTTCCGCCGCCATCGCCGCGCTGGCCGTGGCCGTGCTCGGCGCCTCCGGCTGCAGCTGGTTCCGCAAGGGCAGCGAGCTGTACGCGCAGAGCCCCGAGAACCGCCCGCTCGAGGTGCCGCCGGACCTGAACATGCCCGACACCTCGGGCGCGATGAAGCTCCCGGGCGATGCGGCGCAGTCGGTGTCGCGCTCGTCGATGCCGGCGCCCGCGGCGTCCACCGCGCCCAACAACACCGGCTTCACCGTGGCCGGCGACCGCGACGCGGTGTTCGCCAAGGTCGGCGAAGCGCTCGCCGCGACCGAGGGCGTCACCATCGCCAGCAAGGCGCAGATCCTGGGCACCTACGACCTCGACTACGCGGGCAGCAAGTTCCTGCTTCGGGTCACCAAGGTCGAGGCCGGCACCTACGTCTCGGCGGTCGATCCGCGCGGCATGCCCGCCACCGGCGAGGCGCCGGCGAAGCTCGTCGCCGCGCTCAAGGCCGCGCTCGGCGGCAGCTGACCGCCGGCCGGATGGCCGCGCCATTCCCGTGTTCCCCGCGCGGCCCGGCAACGGGCCGCGCGGCGTTCATGGCCCTGGCGCTGGCCCTGCTGGCCGGGTGCCATGCCGGCATGCGGCCGGCGCCCGTGGCCGCGCCGGCGCCGCTGCCGCCCGACGGCGGGGCTTTCGTCGTCGGCGAGAGCATGCTCGATACCTGGAACACGATCGGCCAGGTGCTGGTCGGGCTCGACGGCGTCGAATACGAGGGACGCGCGCAGATGCTCGGGCTGTACGCCGTGCGCTACCGCGGCGAGGCGTTCCTGGTGCGTGCGCGGGCCTTGCCGATCGAGGCGCCGGGGCAGGGACTGCGGACCCGCGTCGATGCGCTCGGGCCGGCCGGCGGCAGGCTGCTGGAAAGCGCGGCGGCGGCCGAGCTCCTGCGAACGCTCGCGCAGCGCGTCCCGGTGGAGGCCGCGCGCTACCGGCAGCCGGTCAGGCTGCGGCCGCAAGCGCCGGCGCGGAAGAAGCCGGCGAAGCGCCGCTAGCCGCGACCCGCGCTCACCGCTCCAGCAGCGGCAGCTTGTCCGGCTTGCCTTCCCATTCCTTGGCGTCGGGCAGGGCGTCCTTGCGCGCGGTGATCACCGGCCAGGCCTTGGACAGCTCCGCGTTGAGCGCCACGAACTGCTCCTGCCCGGCGGGGACGTCGTCCTCGGGGTAGATGGCGTTGATCGGGCATTCGGGCTCGCACAGGGTGCAGTCGATGCACTCGTCCGGATCGATCACCAGGAAGTTGGGGCCTTCGTGGAAGCAGTCGACCGGGCACACCTCGACGCAGTCGGTGTACTTGCACTTGATGCAGTTCTCGGTGACGACGAAAGGCATGGGTGGAACCCTGGTTCGATGGCGCGGCCATTCTAGCGGCTCGCGCCGGAAGGGCGGGCCGGCGGGCGCTCGCGGCCCGTGGGAGCGGCTTCAGCCGCGAGCTTTTCGGTACCGCTGCGGCCGCAAAAAAACCCGCGGGATGCGCGGGCTTCTGGCTTGCCCCCATCCCGTTCCCTTCCCCCGCCTTGCGGGGGAAGGGCGATCGTGCCGGACGGGAGTCGCTTCCTGCGGCGGCGTCGCGGTTCGAGCGGCGACGGCTTCGGACACGACGGTTGTATGGCGCTCCCTACGGGATTCGAACCCGTGTTTTAGCCTTGAGAGGGCCACGTCCTGGGCCTCTAGACGAAGGGAGCGGGGTGTCGCCTCGGCGACGCCGGCTGGACGGCCGGCCCGCGGGCACCGGTCGGCGCTGCGCGGCTTGCTAGTATAGCAGCGATATGGAGGCCGCCAAGCGGCAGCCCCACCGAAAATCCACTGGCTGCCCGATGCCGACCCAGACCCCATCCCTTTCCGTCGCCCTGCGGGTCGTCCCGCGCGACCAGCACCCGATTTCGCGCAAGGACATCAGTCCCAACGCGCTGCGCGTGCTCTACCGCCTGCGCGAGGGCGGCCACCAGGCCTTCCTGGTCGGCGGCGCCGTGCGCGACCTGCTGGTCGGCGGCCACCCCAAGGACTTCGACGTGGCCACCAGCGCCACGCCGGAGGAAGTCAGGCACCTGTTCCGCAACTGCCGGCTGATCGGCCGGCGCTTCCGGCTGGCGCACGTGGTGTTCGGCCGCGAGATCATCGAGGTCGCCACCTTCCGCGCCAACAGCGACGACGGCAGCGGCGGCCGCCAGGTCGACGACGACGGGCGCCTGCTGCGCGACAACGTCTACGGCACGGTCGAGGACGACGCGGTGCGGCGCGACTTCACCGCCAATGCGCTGTACTACTCGGTCGAGGACTTCTCGGTGCACGACTACGTCGGCGGCTTCGAGGACGTGGAGAACCGCGTGCTCAGGCTGATCGGCGACCCGGCCACGCGCTACACCGAGGACCCGGTGCGGATGCTGCGCGCGGTGCGGCTGGCGGCGAAGCTGGCCTTCCGCATCGACGACGCCACCGCCGCGCCGATCCCGTCGCTGGCGCCGCTGCTGGCCGAGGCGGCGCCGGCGCGGCTGTTCGAGGAATGCCTGAAGCTGTTCCTGTCCGGCCACGGCGAGGCGAGCTTCCTCGGCCTGGAGCGCTTCGGCCTGCTCGCGGTGCTGTTCCCGGAATCGGCCGCCGCGCTCAAGGCCAACCGCAGCGGGGCGCTGCGGCGGGTGGTGGTCGAGGGCCTGCGCGGCACCGACGCCCGCGTGCGCGCCGACGAGCCGGTGTCGCCGGCGTTCCTGTTCGCGCTGCTGCTGTGGCCGGCGTACTGCCGCGCGCTGATCGCGCTGCAGGCGCAGGGCGTGCACGCGGTCGAGGCGCAGCGCCGCGCCGCCGACCGCGTCACCGTGCACCAGCTGTCGACGATCGCGCTGCCGCGGCGCTTCTCGCTGCCGATGC
This sequence comes from Luteimonas sp., assembly GCA_041905645.1. Classification (GTDB taxonomy): domain Bacteria; phylum Pseudomonadota; class Gammaproteobacteria; order Xanthomonadales; family Xanthomonadaceae; genus Luteimonas. The sequence continues at coordinate 5,931 of JAYRKR010000039.1, read as the reverse complement.
AGGAGATCTGGCTGCTGCAGGCGCGGCTGTCGTCGGCGCATGCCGGGCAGCGGCAGCGCAAGCGGGTGATGCGGCTGCTCGCGCATCCGCGCTTCCGCGCCGCCTTCGACTTCCTGGCGCTGCGGCAGGCCGGATCCGGCGAGCACGCCGCGGACATCGAGTTCTGGCGCGACGCGCAGCGCGATCCCGACAACGCCATCGCGCTCCATCCGGAGCCGGAGGCCGAGGACGGCGAGGGCGAAGCGCCCGCGCCGCGCCGGCGCCGGCGTCGCCGCAGGCCGGCGGCGCCGGCGGAATGAACGCGCCGACGATCGCCTGCGTCGGCCTCGGCGGCAACGTCGGCGATGCCGCCGCCACCCTGCGCGAGGCCATCGCCGCGCTCGACGCCCTGCCGGAGACGCGCCTGCTGCGCGCCTCCCGGCTCTACCGCACGCCGGCCTGGGGCCACCGCGAGCAGGCCGACTTCGTCAACGCCGCCGCGCGGCTGGAGACGCGGCTGGACGCGCGCGGGCTGCTGGACGCGCTGCTCGAGGTCGAGCGGCAGTTCGGCCGCGACCGCGGCGAGGCGCACGAGCGCTGGGGGCCGCGCACGCTCGACCTCGACTTGCTGCTGTTCGGCGAGGCGGTGATCGACGAGCCCGGCCTGCGGGTGCCGCATCCGCACCTGCACGAACGCGCGTTCGCGCTGGTGCCGCTGGCGGAGATCGCGCCGGACGCTGCCATTCCCGGCCGCGGAACGGTGCGTTCGGTCGCCGCGGATGTCGCCGCCGACGGGATCGAGGCGCTACCCTGACGCCTCCGCCAGGCGCGTCCCGGACCCCGCCATGTACACCCCCGACGAGCGCAAGCCCCTGACCGTCCCGGCGCTGGCCGAAGCCAAGCGCGCCGGCCAGCGGCTGGCGATGCTGACCGCCTACGACGCCGGCTTCGCGCGGGTGTTCGACGCCAACGGCGCCGACCTGCTGCTGGTCGGCGACTCGCTCGGCATGGTGGTGCAGGGCCGGGATTCCACGCTGCCGGTGACGGTGGACGACATCGCCTACCACACCGCCTGCGTGGCGCGCGCCGTCTCGCGCGCGCTGCTGGTGGCCGACCTGCCGTTCCAGGCCGACGCGACGCCGGAGCGCGCGCTGGACGCCTCCACGCGCTTGCTGCAGGCCGGTGCGCGCATGGTCAAGCTCGAAGGCGCGGGCCACAAGCTCGAGGTGATCCGCTTCCTGGTCGAGCGCGAGATCCCGGTGTGCGCGCACCTGGGCCTGACGCCGCAGTCGGTGCTGCGGCTGGGCGGCTACAAGGTGCAGGGCCGCGAGGACGCCGCCGCGCGCAGGCTGCGCGAGGACGCCGCCGCGGTCGCCGGGGCCGGCGCGACGCTGCTGGTGCTCGAGTGCGTGCCGTCGCCGCTCGCGCAGGCGATCACCGCGGCCGTCGAGATCCCCACCATCGGCATCGGCGCCGGCCCGCACTGCGACGGCCAGGTGCTGGTGCTGCACGATTTCCTCGGCTTGCACACCGGGCACCGGCGGCCGAAGTTCGTCAAGGACTTCCTCGTCGAGGGCGGCTCGGTGGCGGGGGCGGTGCAGGCCTACGTCGCCGCCGTGCGCGATGGCAGCTTCCCCGACGAGGCGCATTCCTACCTGTAGGAGCGCCCCATGGGCGCGATGCTTTCGCCGGCAACGCGATCGCGCCCATGGGGCGCTCCTACAGAGAACCAGATGCAGGCAGAAGCCAGGCGCATGATCGAAACCGCCACCGAACTGACCGCCCTGCGCGCGCGCGTCGCGCAATGGAGGCGCGAGGGCCTGCGCATCGGCCTGGTGCCGACGATGGGCAACCTGCATGCTGGCCACTTCTCGCTGGTGGAGCTCGCGCGCCGGCACTCGGACCGCGTGGTCGCGAGCGTGTTCGTCAATCCCACCCAGTTCGGCCCGAATGAGGATTTCGCGCGCTATCCGCGCACGCCCGACGCCGACGCCGCGGGGCTGGAGGCCGCCGGCTGCGACCTGCTGTGGCTGCCGCCGGTGGAGCAGATGTACCCGTTCGGCGCGGAGAACGCCGTGCGCATGCGGGTGCCCGGCATCACCGACGTGCTCGACGGCGCGCACCGGCCGGGGCATTTCGACGGCGTGGTCACCGTGGTCACGCGGCTGTTCAACCAGGTGCAGCCGGACGTCGCGGTGTTCGGGCTCAAGGACTACCAGCAGCTGGCGGTGGTGCGCTACTTCGTGCGCGACCTGGCGTTCCCGGTCGAGCTGCTGCCGGCGCCGATCGTGCGCGAGCCCGACGGGCTGGCGATGAGCTCGCGCAACCAGTACCTGTCGGCCGCGGAGCGCGCGGTGGCGCCGGAAATCCATCGCACCCTGCTGGCGATGCGTGCGGCCGCGCAGGCCGGCGCGCCGCGCGCCGAGGTCGAGGCGGGTGCGCGCGCGGCGCTCGAAGCGGCGGGCTTCGCCGTCGACTACGCCGTGGTGCGCGACCGCCTGCTCGCCGAGCCGGAAACCGGCGTCGGCGATCGCGTCGCCCTCGTCGCCGCGCGCCTGGGCGCCACCCGGCTCATCGACAACCTCGAATTCGCCCTGTAGGACAGGCCCGCGTGGGAGCGGCTTCAACCGCGAGCTTTGCCTCGACCGGGCACGGCCGAGAGCCCGTGGCCGAAGCCGCTCCCACAGGCATGCCCCTTGGCTGCGGGGACGGCGCCCCCATCCTGTAAAATCCCCGTCCTGCCCGCCTCCCCACGGCTCCCGTCCATGCAACTGACCCTGCTCAAAGCCAAGATCCACCGCGCCACCATCACCCACGCCGAGCTGCACTACGAGGGGTCGTGCGCGATCGACGGCCGCCTGCTCGACATCTCCGGCATCCGCGAGTACGAGCGCATCGAGATCTACAACGTCAACAACGGCCAGCGCTTCGCGACCTACGCGATCCGCGCCGAGGAGGGCAGCGGCATCATCTCGGTGAACGGCGCCGCGGCGCACCGCGCGCAGCCCGGCGACCTGGTGATCATCTGCGCCTACGGCGCCTGCGACGAGGCCGAGGCTTCGAAGTTCAAGCCGACCCTGGTCTACGTCGACCGCCAGAACGTGCTGACCCACACCAACGACTCGATCCCCGCGCAGGCCGCCTGAGCGCCGCGTCCACGATGGGCGTGCGCCTGGACCACTTCGTGCTGACGGTGGCCTCGCCCGAGGCCAGCGCCGCCTTCTATCGCGACGCCGTCGGCGCCGAAGTGGTCCGCTTCGGCGAAGGCCGGCTCGCGATCGGGCTCGGCGGCAGCAAGGTCAACCTGCACCGGGCCGGAAGCGAGCTTTCGCCCCGCGCTTCGGTGCCCACCGTCGGCGCGGGGGACTTCTGCATCGTCGCCGACGAGCCGCTGGACGCGGTGGCCGCGCGGCTGCGCGCGCTCGGCGTCGCGGTCGAGCTCGGCCCGGTCACGCGCACCGGCGCGCGCGGACCGATCGTGTCGATCTATTTCCGCGATCCGGACGGCAACCTGGTCGAGGTCGCCAACGATCGCCTGTAGGAGCGCCCCATGGGCGCGATCGCGTTCCCGGGAATGCCCCGGCATCCGCCGATCGCGCCCATGGGGCGCTCCTACGCGCCGTGGCGGGCGAGCGCCCACAGCACGTGCTCGCGCACGACCGGATCGGGTTCCTCGCGGCGCGACTCCAGCGCCGCCACCACCTCCGGCGTCGTCGGCGCGTTGCCGAGCGCGACCGCGATGTTGCGCAGCCAGCGCGTGTGGCCGCTGCGGCGGATCGCCGAGCCCTCGGTGCGCTGCAGGAACTCCGCTTCCGTCCAGGCGAACAGCTCCGCCAGCGTCGCCCGGTCCAGGCCGTTGCGGGCGCGGAAATCCGGCTCGTCGGTGCGGCGCGCGAACTTGTTCCACGGGCACGCCAGCTGGCAGTCGTCGCAGCCGAAGATGCGGTTGCCGACCAGCGGCCGCAGCGCCTCGTCGATGCTGCCCTCGTGCTCGATGGTGAGGTAGGAGATGCAGCGCCGCGCGTCGAGCCGGTGCGGCGCGACGATCGCGCCGGTGGGGCAGACGTCGATGCAGCGCGTGCAGGTGCCGCAGTGCGCGCTCGCCGGCGGGTCGACCGGCAGCGGCAGGTCGACGTAGATCTCGCCGAGGAAGAACCAGCTGCCGCCGTCGCGGTCGATCAGGCAGGTGTGCTTGCCGATCCAGCCCAGGCCGGCGTTGCGCGCCAGCGCGCGCTCGAGCACCGGCGCGGAGTCGACGAACACGCGGTGGCCGAACGGCCCGACCTCCTCGGCGATGCGGTCGGCCAGCTTCTGCAGGCGGCCGCGCATCAACTTGTGGTAGTCGCGGCCGAGCGCGTAGCGGGCGACGTAGGCGCGCTCGCCGGTGGCGAGCGTGCGCCAGGCCTCGTCGTCGTCCCTGCGCCCGTAGTCCAGGCCGACCGAGACCACCCGCAGCGTCCCCGGGATCAGCTCCGCCGGCCGAGCGCGCTTGTCGCCGTGGCGCGCCATCCAGTCCATCGAGCCGTACAGGCCGTCGGCGAGCCAGTCGCGCAGGTGCGCCGCGTCCTCGCCCAGCTCGATGCCGGCGATCCCGCAGCGCTGGAAGCCGGCCTCGCGCGCGAGCGCGCGGATCCGCGATGCGAGCGCGGGATAGTCGGGAGCGGGCGCATTGGCGGCGGGCTGGGACACGGCGACGCAAGTATAGAATCGCGGCGATGAGCAGCCCCTTTCCCCTGTTCGACAGCGCCGCGCTGCGCGGCGCCGAGGCGCGCGCAGCGCGGGCGCGGGGGGACGACTTCGCGCTGATGCAGCGCGCCGGCCTCGCGGCCTGGCGCTGCGTGCTGGCGCACTGGCCGCAGGCGCTGCGGATCGCGGTCGCCTGCGGGCCGGGCAACAACGGCGGCGACGGCTACGTGCTGGCGCGGCACGCGCTGGAGGCCGGGCGCGCGGTGCGCGTGCTGCGGCTCGCCGCGCACGCGCCGCGCAGCGAGGTCGCGCGGCGCGCCGAGCGCGAGTACCGCGACGCCGGGGGCGGCATCGAGGAGTCTCCGGGCGCGGCGATCGAGGCGGACCTGGTCGTCGACGCGCTGTTCGGCATCGGCCTCGCGCGCGCGCCGGACGCGGACGCCGCGGCGCTGGTCGAAGCGATCGACCGCGCCGGCGTACCGGTGCTGGCGCTCGACGCGCCCAGCGGCGTCGATGCCGGCACCGGCTGCGCGCCCGGCGCCGCCGTCCATGCGACCCGCACGCTGCAGTTCATCGCCGCGCACGCCGGCCTGGCGACCGGCGATGCGCTCGACCACGCAGGCGTGCGCGAGGTGGCGACGCTCGACGCGGGCGAGGGATGGCTGGCGGATGCCAGGCCGGTCGCGGAGGCGTTCGCTGCCGACGCACTGCGCGGCTTCCTGCCGCCGCGCCGGCGCAACTCGCACAAGGGCGAATCCGGCCGCGTGCTGTGCATCGGCGGCGACCACGGCAAGGGCGGGGCGGCGCTGCTGTGCGCCGAGGCCGCGCTGCGCAGCGGCGCCGGCCTGGTCGACGTCGCCACGCGCGCGGCGCACGTCCCCGCGCTGCTCGCGCGCCGGCCCGAAGCGATGGGGCATGCGATCGAATCGGCGGACGAGCTGCGCGCGCTGGCGGACGCCGCGGACGCGCTCGCGCTCGGGCCCGGCCTCGGCCAGGCACCTTGGGGAAAGGCGCTGTTCCACGCCGCGCTCGCCGGCGGCAGGCCGCTGGTGGTGGATGCCGACGCGCTCAACCTGCTGGCCGCCGCGCCGCAACCGCTTCCCGCCGATGCCGTGCTGACGCCGCATCCCGGCGAAGCCGCGCGCCTGCTCGGCAGCTCGACGCGCGAGGTGCAGTCCGATCGCCGCGCCGCCGCCGCCGCGCTGTGCGAACGGTACGGCTGCGTGGTGGTGCTCAAGGGTGCCGGCACCATCGTCGCCGCGCCGC
>JAYRKR010000038.1:0-30486 GCA_041905645.1 Luteimonas sp. | reverse complement strand
CGGACCCCAGCCCACCCGGCCGCGGGCCCGCGCCACTGCCAAGCCCCTAGCTCTTCGCATCTTGCATCGGCATGCGCCGCGAGCCCCCACGCCTGAACCGTGACGTCGCAACCCCCGCGACCGCCCGACCGCAAGCTGGCGTCCACGCGATTTGCCCCCAAATCGGAGGCTCGCTACGCTCCCCTGTTCGGTCCCGATCCCGTCGGCGGCCGCCCCCCCCCCGCAGCCAAGGCCCACCCCACCGATGGCGATGGACACCATCCGCATCCGCGGAGCCCGCACCCACAACCTGAAGAACCTCGACCTCGACCTGCCGCGCGACAAGCTGATCGTGATCACCGGGCTGTCGGGCTCCGGCAAGTCCTCGCTGGCGTTCGACACCATCTACGCCGAGGGCCAGCGCCGCTACGTCGAGTCGCTGTCGGCGTACGCGCGGCAGTTCCTGAGCGTGATGGAGAAGCCCGACGTCGACCACATCGAGGGCCTGTCGCCGGCGATCTCGATCGAGCAGAAGTCCACCTCGCACAACCCCCGCTCGACCGTCGGCACGATCACCGAGATCTACGACTACCTGCGCCTGCTCTACGCCCGCGTGGGCACTCCGCGCTGCCCCGACCACGGCTATCCGCTCGAGGCGCAGACCGTCAGCCAGATGGTCGACCAGGTGCTGGCGCTGGGCGGCGACGAGAAGGCCGCCGCGCAGCGCTGGATGCTGCTGGCGCCGGTGATCCGCGAGCGCAAGGGCGAGCACGCGCAGGTGTTCGAGCAGCTGCGCGCCCAGGGCTACGTGCGCGTGCGCGTGGACGGCGTGCTGCACGAGATCGACGCCGTGCCGCCGCTGGCGCTGCGGGTCAAGCACACGATCGAGGCCGTGATCGACCGCTTCAAGGTCCGCGACGACCTCAAGCAGCGGCTGTCCGAGTCCTTCGAGACCGCGCTCAAGCTCGGCGACGGGATGGCGATCGTGCAGTCGCTCGACGACGCCTCCGCGGCCCCGCTGCTGTTCTCGTCGAAGTACAGCTGCCCGGTGTGCGACTACTCGCTGCCCGAGCTGGAGCCGCGCCTGTTCTCCTTCAACTCGCCGGTCGGCGCCTGCCCGACCTGCGACGGCCTGGGCGTGTCGCAGTTCTTCGACCCCGCGCGCGTGGTCGTCCACCCCGAGCTCTCGCTGGCGGCCGGCGCGGTGCGCGGCTGGGACCGGCGCAACGCCTACTACTTCCAACTGATCCAGTCGCTGGCCAGGCACTACGGCTTCGCCGTGGACACGCCCTGGAACGAGCTGACCGAGGCATCGCGCCAGGCGGTGCTGTTCGGCAGCGGCAACGAGGCGATCGCCTTCAGCTACCTCACCGAGGCCGGCGGCCGCAGCCAGCGCAAGCACCGCTTCGAGGGCATCGTCCCCAACCTCGAACGCCGCTACCGCGAGACCGAATCGGCCGCGGTGCGCGAGGAGCTGTCGAAGTACATCAGCGAACGCCCCTGCCCCGACTGCGGCGGCGCCCGCCTCAACGCCGCGGCGCGCAACGTGTTCGTCGCCGACCGGCCGCTGCCCGACATCGTGGTGCTGCCGATCGACGAGGCGCTGGCGTTCTTCGGCCGGCTCCAGCTGCAGGGCTGGCGCGGCGAGATCGCGGCCAAGATCGTGAAGGAGATCCGCGAGCGGCTCAGCTTCCTGGTCGACGTCGGCCTCGACTACCTCACCCTCGAACGCAAGGCCGACACGCTGTCCGGCGGCGAGGCCCAGCGGATCCGCCTGGCCAGCCAGATCGGCGCCGGCCTGGTCGGCGTGATGTACGTGCTCGACGAGCCCTCGATCGGCCTGCACCAGCGCGACAACGAGCGCCTGCTCGGCACCCTCACCCGGCTGCGCGACCTCGGCAACACCGTGATCGTGGTCGAGCACGACGAGGACGCCATCCGCCTGGCCGACCACATCGTCGATATCGGGCCGGGCGCCGGCGCGCACGGCGGCGAGATCGTCGCCGAGGGCAGCTACGCCGACGTGCTGAAGGCGCCGCGCTCGCTGACCGGGCAGTACCTGAGCGGCAGGAAGCGGATCGAGGTGCCGTCGCGGCGCCACAAGGCCAACGCGAAGATGCAGCTGCGGCTCCAGGGCGCCTCGGGCAACAACCTCAAGGACGTCGACCTGACGATCCCGTCCGGGCTGTTCACCGCGATCACCGGCGTCTCCGGCTCGGGCAAGTCGACCCTGGTCAACGACACCCTGTACGCGCTGGCCGCCAACGAGATCAACGGCGCCTCGCACAAGCCGGCGCCGTTCCGCACGGTCAAGGGCCTGGACCTGTTCGACAAGGTGGTGGACATCGACCAGTCGCCGATCGGGCGCACGCCGCGTTCCAACCCGGCGACGTACACCGGCCTGTTCACGCCGCTGCGCGAGCTGTTCGCGCAGGTGCCGGAGGCGCGCGCGCGCGGCTACTCGCCCGGGCGATTCTCCTTCAACGTGCGCGGCGGGCGCTGCGAAGCCTGCCAGGGCGACGGCCTGATCAAGGTCGAGATGCACTTCCTCCCCGACGTCTACGTGCCCTGCGACGTCTGCCACGGCAAGCGCTACAACCGCGAGACGCTGGAGATCCTGTACAAGGGCTTCAGCATCCACGACGTGCTGGAGATGACGGTCGAGGATGCGCTGAAGCTGTTCGAGCCCGTGCCCGCGCTGGCGCGCAAGCTGGAAACGCTGGTGGACGTGGGGCTGAGCTACATCAAGCTCGGCCAGAGCGCGACCACGCTGTCCGGCGGCGAGGCCCAGCGCGTCAAGCTGTCGAAGGAACTCTCGCGCCGCGACACCGGCCGCACCCTCTACATCCTCGACGAGCCCACCACCGGCCTGCACTTCCACGACATCGAGCACCTGCTCACGGTGCTGCACAAGCTGCGCGACGACGGCAACACCATCGTGGTGATCGAGCACAACCTGGACGTGATCAAGACCGCCGACTGGGTCGTCGACCTGGGCCCCGAGGGCGGCCACCGCGGCGGGCGCGTCATCGCCGAGGGAACGCCGGAGGAGGTCGCGCGGATGCCGCACTCCTACACCGGGCAGTTCCTGGCCAGGACGCTGGGCATGGACAGGCCCGAAGGCGAGCCGGCCAGGCCGGCGAAGGCGAAGGCCAAGCCCGCGAAACCCGGGCGCAGGAAGGACGCCGCGTGAGCCCGGGCAGCCGCAGCGCCCTGTTCCGCCTGCCGATCGCGCTGCGCTGGCGCGACCTCGACGCGTTCAACCACGTCAACAACTCCAACTTCATGACCTACCTGGAGGAGGCGCGGATCCGCTGGTTCGAATCGCTCGGCGAGGACTGGGTGACCGAGGCCACCGCCCCGCTGCTGGCGGCCGTGCAGATGAACTACCGGGTGCCGATCCCCTACCCGTCGGAAGTGGTCGTGGCGCTGTTCGCGGACCGCGTCGGCACCACCAGCGTGACCCTCGGCCACGTCATCTCCAGCGCGGACGGCGCGACGCTGCACGCGGACGGCCACGTGGTGATGGTCTGGATCGACCGCGCCAGCGGCCGGCCGCCGCCGCTGCCGGCCGTGGTGCGCCGGGTCGCGGAAGGAGGCTGAGCCCGGGCGGGGCGACGCGTCGCCCCGCAGGTGTCCGGCCACGCGGCGGGCGAGGCGTTGCGAAGGCATTGCGCGCCGGCTGCCGGTCCGGCACACGAGCGCCCCGCGCATCCGGGGACGGCGGCATCCGGGGCGCGGTTGCGCCGGCGCGAGGCCGCGACTGCGGCCGACTACAGCGCGTCGGGCTTGCGCACCTCGAATTCGCCGACCGCCTCGCCGCCGCCCGAGAGCGCGAACGAGACCTTCACCCGGCTGCCGGCCTGCAGCGGCACGCGCGGGCGCATCAGCATCAGGTGCATGCCGCCGGGCGCGAGCGTGGCGTCGCCGCCCGCGGGGATGCGCAGCGCCGGAAGCGGGCGCATGCGGTTGACGCCGTCGACCATGCGCGTCTCGTGCAGCTCGGCGGATCCGAAGGCCGGGCTGCTCGCGCCGGTGATGGTCGCCGCCGCGGAGCAGCGGTTCTCGATGCGGCCGAAGCCGGCCATCATCGGCATGCCCCCCGGGCCCAGGCGCACCCAGCCGTCGCGTACCTGCGGGCTGCAGGCCGGGTCCGCCGCCGACGCCGGCGAAGCGGAAACCGCCAGGCCGAGCAGGCCCGATGCGACGACGGAAAGCAGGCGCGGGATGGACATGCGCCTATGATAACCGCTCACGCGCGAGCGCCGTTCCGGCGCCGCCCGACGAAGGGGACTGCATGGCCACGCTGATCGAACGCATCGACCACGGCGACATCCACGAACTGCGGCTCTCCCGCGCCCCGGTGAACGCGCTCGATCCGGCGCTCTGCAGCCGGCTGGTCGAGGCCGTTCGCGAGGCGGTGGCGGCGGAAGCCGGCGGCATCGTGCTTTCCGGCGGGCCGAAGGTGTTTTCCGCCGGGCTCGACGTGCCCTTCCTGCTCGCCCTCGAAGGGCGCGGCGCGCTCCGCGACGCCTGGGAAGGCTTCTTCCTCGCCGCGCGCGAACTGGCGGCCTGCCCGGTGCCGGTCGCCGCCGCGATCAACGGGCATGCGCCCGCCGGCGGCTGCGTACTGGCGCTGTGCTGCGACTACCGGGTGATGGCCGACGGTCCCTTCCGCATCGGACTCAACGAGACCCAGGTCGGGCTCGCCGCGCCGGAGGGCATCCAGCGCCTGATGCGGCGGGTGGTGGGACCGCACCGCGCCGAGCGGCTGCTGGTGGCCGGCGAAATGGTCGAGTCGGCGCAGGCGCTGGCGCTGGGCCTGGTCGACGAGCTCACTGGCATCGACGAGGTGCCCGCGCGCGCGGTGGCGTGGCTCGAGCAGCTGCTGCGGCTGCCGCGCAAGCCGGTGCTCGCCACCCGCGCGATCGCGCGCGCGGACGTGGTCGAGGCGCTGCAGCCCGAGTGCATCCGGCTGGACCATTTCCTCGATGCCTGGAGCGATCCGGACACGCAGGCCGGGCTGCGGGCGCTGGTGGCCCGGCTGGGCAAGTGACCGCGAAACCAGGCGCGCCATCGCGGGAGCGCCTGGGTGCGATGGCTTGCCGCTGGACGTGATCGCGTCCGGTGGGCGCTCCTGCGAATTTCGGTTCTTCTCTTCTTGGCCGACGGAAGCGACGCGTCCGCAAGATGGCGGTGCGCCAAGATGGCGGTGCGCCGGGTTTGGATGCCCTTGGGTGCGAATGTCCCCCGCTGCCGGCCTCCGGCCGACAGCTCCTCCTTTATTTCGCACCCAAGGGCATCCAAACCCGGCGATGCGACTTGCGCGGCAATCCACCAGCGCAAAGCTTAGAGTCTGGCTTTTCTGCAAACCTGCGATCCGACAGCTCCGGCGCGATCCAGGCCTTCGGGGTGAAATCAAAGGAGGAGGCATCCGCCGTCGGGCGGATCCCGGGGTGTCACCCCGATGGCCTGCTGGTCGCGCAGGGGCCCGTCAGGTCGCGGCGATGGGTGCAATCGGGCAGACGCACGACTCTCTTCCCCGGACCTGGGAACCTGGGTGGAAGACTGCATCGACGGAAACGCCGGGGCCGCTCCTTCCTAAGCGTCGCCCGTGGCCACCGGACGCGCGGGATCCTCGATCCAGCCGCTCCACGAGCCGGTGAACAGCCTGGCGCCACGGAGCCCGGCATGCTCCATCGCCAGCAGCTGGTGGCACGCGGTGACGCCGGAGCCGCACATCGCCACCAGGTCCCGCGGCGCGCGCGGGCCCAGCAGCCCGCGCATTTCCGCCGCCAACCGCTCCGCCGGCTTGAAGCGGCCATCGGACAGGTTCTCCGCGAACGGCCGGTTCACCGCGCCCGGCACGTGGCCCGCGACCCGGTCGATCGGCTCGACCTCGCCGCGGAAGCGCTCGGCCGCACGCACGTCGACCAGCAGTCCGCCGCGCGCCAGGTGCGCCTGCACCTGCGCCGCGTCGAGCAGGCGGGCGGCGTCGAAGCGGCCGGGATGCGCCGGCACCGGTGCCGGCGTGCGCACCGCCCGCTCCACCGGCATGCCGAGCGCCTGCCAGCGCGCCAGCCCGCCGTCCAGCACCGCCGCCCGGCGATGGCCGAACGCGTGCAGCAGGAACCACAGCCGCGCGGCGAATGCGCCGTCGCCCGCGTCGTAGGCGACGACCTGGTGGCTGGGGGATATCCCCCAGCCGCCGAGCGTCGCCGCGAAGTCCGCCGGGTCGGGCCAGGGATGGCGGCCGTCCCCCGGGGCGTGCGATCCGGACAGGTCGTGCTCCATTCGTGCGTGCAGCGCGCCGGGCAGGTGCGCCTCCCGGAAGGCGGCCTCGGCGGCGGCCGGGTCGAGCAGCGATGCGCGGCAGTCGACGACGACGAGGTCGTCGCGGCCGAGCGCCGCGGCCAGCGCCTCGGCGTCGACCAGGGTGGTCCAGTCGTTCATGGCAGTTGCTCCAGGCGTTCGCGCAGGTTGTACAGGATCGATGCGGTCGCGCCCCAGATGCGCTGCGTCGGCGCCGCGGGCGGGCGCAGGAACTCGAGCACTTCGCGGCGCCGGCCGCGGTAGTCGATCGCCACGCGCTGCAGGTTGTCCGGCGCCAGCAGCCAGTCCAGCGGCACTTCGAACACTTCCGAGACCTCGGATGGGTCCGGCGTCGCGACGAAGGCGGGGTCGACGCTCGCGACCACCGGCAGCACCCGGAAACCGGTGACCGTGGCCAGCGGATCCAGGTAGCCCAGGGGGCGGGCGCGCCGGGCCGGCAGGCCGACCTCCTCGCGCGCCTCGCGCAGCGCCGCCGCGACGGCGTCGGCGTCGTCGGCCTCCACCCGTCCACCGGGGAAGCTCACCTGGCCGGGATGGTGGCGCAGCGCGTCGGTGCGGCGCGTCAGCAGGACCTGCAGCTCCGCCTCGCGCGCCAGCAGCGGCACCAGCACCGCGGCTTCCGCGGCGGCGGCACTGGGCGCCAGCAGGTCCGCGACTTCGTCGTGGTTCCAGCCCACGCCCGCCGGCGCCGCCGCGAGCGGGTGCAGGGCCGCCTGCAATCGCGCAAGCGTGATGTGGCCGAGGGCTGTCGACACGACGCGGACCGCACGGAACCGGCGGTCCGGCGCGGGAGTTGGGGAGGGAACCGAAGTGTAATGCCGATCCGCGCGGGCGCGCGACGCCGGGTCAGCCGCGACGCCGGGCCTCGCGTTCCGGCAACACGGTTTCCATCAGGCGCAGGCGCTCGTCGTCGCCCATCTGGATCCACCGCGCGATCTCGAGCGAGGTGCGGTGGCAGCCATGGCAGTAGCCGTCCTCGGCCATGGTGCACACGCCGGTGCAGGGACTGAGCACGGCGCGGAAAGCGGTGTCCATCGATTGCGGGTCCGGCGCGACGCACGCGGGCGCGCGCATGAAAAAGCCGCGTCGGCGCGTGCCGACGCAGCCTGGTTGCTTCGGGTGGCTGATGGGTGGTCCGTTGCCGGATTGCGGTGAACGGACCATCCGGGCGCTGCGTCCCCGCCAGTGCGGGGATGCTGTCTCGAAGTCGCTGGATCCCCCGCCTGCGCGGGGATGCTATCTCGAAGTCGTGGATCCCCGCCTGCGCGGGGATGACGCACCGGCAAAGGCGAGCGCGCTTAGGCGCGCCCGCGCCGGTGCGTCACTTGACGCCGACGAGCTGGACGTCGAAGACGACGGCCTGGTTCGGGCCGATCGGCGACTGCGGGGTGTTGCCATAGGCCTGCTCCGGCGGCAGCACCACTTCCCAGCGCGAGCCCGACGGCATCTGGGTCAGCGCTTCGCGCAGGCCCACCAGCGGGATCTGGCTCAGCTTCATGCTGACCGGGCCGCCCTTCTGGCCCTGCGGCGGGTTGAAGGTGTCGACGAAGGTCTGGCCGGTGCTCAGCGCGCCCTTGTAGTTGATCTGCACCTCGCTGGCCTGGGTCGGCTTGGCGCCGGTGCCGTTGGCGACCACGCGGTACTGCACGCCGCTGGGCAGGGTCTTCACGCCGGCCTTGGCCTTGTTCTGCGCGAGGAAGGCGTCGCTCTTGGCCTTGTTGGCGGCCGAGTCCTTGTCGAACTCCGCCTTGGCCTTCGCCACCTGCCGCTTCTGCATGTTCTGCACCGCGGTGCGCAGCTGGTCGACCGGCACGGCCGGGTCCTTCTTCGCGTAACCGTCCTGCACGGCCTTGATCACGGTGTTGACGTCGACCGCTTCGCCGCTTTCGATCAGGTTGCGGCCCAGGTCGTAACCGAGCGCATAGCTCAGCTTGCCCTTCTCGGACGAGGTGTCCTGCGCCGAGGCGGTGCCGCCGACCAGGGTCAAAGCCGCGAGGGAGGCGGCGAGCAAACGCAACTTCATTCGGTGGATCTCCAGGGTTTGGTCCGTTTTCGAGGGTCCATCACGCAATAGGGGCGGTCGAACCGCCCCGTTTGGACGGGGTAGGATACCGGCCGCAGGGCTTAACCGCCACTGACGACCGCCATCCGACCCGCGCCGGCCCGGCAAGTTCCGCGGCCACGGGACCGTCCGACCCGAGAACCGTTTCCATGACCGACTCTCCCCTGCTCGTCGCCGACCGCGGCGCCGTGCGCGTGATCACCGTCAATCGCCCCGACAAGCTGAATGCGCTCAACGCCGCCACCCTCGACGCCCTGCACGCCGCCTTCGACGCGGCGGCGGCGGACGCTGCGGTCCGGGTGGTGGTGCTGGCCGGTGCCGGCCCGAAGGCCTTCGTCGCCGGCGCCGACATCGCTGAGATGGCCGGGCTGACACCGGTGCAGGGGCGCGATTTCTCGCTGCGCGGCCAGCGGATGATGCGGCGGGTCGAGAAGATGCCCAAGCCGGTGATCGCGATGGTCAACGGCTTCGCCCTGGGCGGCGGCCTGGAGCTGGCGATGTGCTGCCACCTGCGGATCGCCGCCGACAGCGCGAAGGTCGGGCAGCCGGAGGTCAACCTCGGCCTGATCCCCGGCTTCGGCGGCACCCAGCGGCTGCTGCGCCTGGCCGGCCGCGCGGCGGTGCTGGAACTGTGCCTGGCCGGCGCGCCGATCGACGCCGAGCGCGCCCGGCAGCTGGGCCTCGTCAACCGCGTGGTGCCGGCGGCCGAACTCGAGGACGAGACGATGAAGCTCGCGGACCAGCTCGCCGCCGCGGCGCCGCTGGCGCTGCGCGGCATCCTCGACTGCGTCAACGTCGGCGCCGACTGCGCGCTCGAGGAGGCGCTGGAATACGAGGCGGCGCAGTTCGGCCTGGTGTTCTCGACCCAGGACATGCGCGAGGGCACTCGCGCCTTCCTCGAGAAGCGCAAGCCGCAGTTCCGCAACGCCTGAGCGGCGCGGCCATGTCCAGCGCGAACGATGCGAACGGCCCCGGCCTGCCGCCCTGCCCCGCCTGCGGCGGCGCGTGCGCGCGCCAGGCCGGCGGCCTCGCCGCGCTGCTGCAAGGCGACGAGGTGGACGCCGCGATCGAGGCCGGCCTGATGGACTACGCGCCCTGTGCCTGCTGCGCCGAAGACGACAGCGGACTCGCGCTGATCGCCGCCGCGCAGGAGCGCCTGCGGATCGCCTGGGCCGCACGCGACCGCTACCGCGCGCGCGAGGCGCGGCTGCAGCGCCGCGAGGCCGAACGCGCGGCGCGCCGCGCGCCGATGCCTTCCCACTGCCCGGAGCGGCCGGCGCTGCCGCCCGCCGCCGCCGCCGCGCTGGCGCGCGCCAAGGCGCGCGCGGCGAAGAAGCCGTGAGCGCCGTGCAGAAGGCGAAGCGCCGCGGCAAGGACCTGCCGCCGGCGGAAGTGCGCGAGCTGTTCTCGCGGCTGGCCGAGCTCAACCCGAAGCCGACCACCGAGCTCGAGTACTCGACCCCGTTCGAACTGCTGGTCGCGGTGATCCTCTCGGCGCAGGCCACCGACGTGGGCGTCAACAAGGCGACCCGCCGGCTGTTCCCGGTCGCGGACACGCCGGCGAAGATCGTCGCGCTGGGCGTCGACGGCCTGAAGCCGTACATCGCGACCATCGGCCTCTACAACGCCAAGGCCGCCAACGTGGTGGCGATGTCGCGACGGCTGCTCGACCTGCACGACGGGCAGGTGCCGCGCACGCGCGAAGCGCTGGAAGCGCTGCCCGGGGTCGGCCGCAAGACCGCCAACGTCGTCCTCAACGCCGCCTTCGGCGAGCCGACCATCGCGGTGGACACGCACATCTTCCGCGTCTGCAACCGCACCGGCCTGGCCCGCGGCAAGGACGTGCGCGCGGTCGAGGACCGGCTGCTGCGGGTGGTGCCGGACGAGTACGTGCAGGACGCGCACCACTGGCTGATCCTGCACGGCCGCTACACCTGCAAGGCGCGCAAGCCCGACTGCCCGCACTGCGTGATCCGCGACCTGTGCCGGTTCCCGGACAAGACCCCCGGATGATGGCCCAGGGCAGCTTCTCGACCCGAGTCCGGGGACAGGCTTCGTACTCCTGTCCGATTACGCGCCTCGCCGCGGCCTGACGGCCCCCGACGCAACCGGCAGGCCTTCGGAGTGACACCCCCGGTATCCGCCTGACGGCGGATGCCTCTTCCCCTGATTTCACCCCGAAGGCCTACCGATCGCGTCGGAGCCGTCGGATCGCGGACTTGCATAACAGCCGGGCTCTGCTTTGCGCTACGGATCACTGCGCAAGTCGCAACGCCTCGCCATCTTGCAGACGCACGGCTTCTCTTCAATCAGGAGAAGAACCAAGAAAAACCCCGGATCGCTCCGGGGTTTCTCCACTGTCGCGATGAAGCTTCCCGCGATCAGAAGCGGAACTCGCCCCACACGCCGAACTCCTTGGTCACCAGCTCGACGTCGGTGTCGTTCTCGAGCTTGGTGTACTTGTACACCGGCGCGACCTTGATGCCCTTGGTGACCGGGAACTCGACGCCGACGTTGTAGTAGGTGTTCTTCAGGCTCGGATCGATGTCCTTGCTGACCTTGGCGCTGTCGTAGCGGGCGAACAGGTTGATGCCTTCGCCGCCCAGGCCCACGTTGCCGAACACCGAGTAGCCGTCGGCCTTGTCCTCGGCGACCTGGGTCACGTTCCAGTCCTTGGCGCTGAAGTACTCGGCGCCGACGCGGAAGTTCGGCGTGGCGTAGGCGATCAGCGCGTCGAAGCGATTGGCGGTATGCGGCGCGTCGACGGTTTCGGTTTCCTTGCCCAGCTTGCCCGAATAGCCGCCCACGGCGATGGTCATGCCTTCGACCGGCTCGAAGCCGATACGCCCCTCGAAGTCCACGCTCTTGCTGCGGCTGGGGTTCTTGTAGCCCGCGCCGTTGATGACCGCGACGGCGTAGTTGAACATGCCGGAACCGAGCTCGCCGGCCGCGTGCACGCCCCAGTCGGCCGAGGTGCCGTACTTCAGGCGGTCGATCAGGGTGTTCTCGACGTAGCGGTAGCCGTAGGCGTTCTCGGCGAACGGCACCCACGGCAGGTCGGTCGAACCGACGCGCACGGCGAAGGCGTCGCTGAACTTGCCTTCCAGGTAGGCCTTCTTGAGGTAGACCTCGGTCGAGCCGATGGCGGAGCTGTACTGGAAGTCGGTGGTCAGGTTGATCGACCAGATGTCGTTGAACTTGTGGTCGACGCCCAGGTAGAAGCGCTTGATGTCGAAGCCGGTGCCGGTCGCGCTGGTGCTGACGCCGTTGTCTTCGGCGTCGATGTGGCTGAAGTCGTAGTACATGCGGCCGCTGATCTTGGTGTCGTTGACCAGCTTCTCCAGCTTGCTCACCTTGTCCTTGGTCTCCGTGGCGGCATCGGCGGCCTGCGCGTTGGCGACGTTGATGTCGGACTGCGCGTCGGTGCGCGTCTGCAGCGCCTCGACCTGCGCCTGCAGCGCGGCGATCTGCGCCTGCAGCTGCGCCAGCTGCTCCTGGCTGACGGTCTGGGCGGCGGCGTCGCCGGTCGCAACCAGGCTGGCGAGCCCGAGGCTGGCGACGATGGCGGTTGCGAGCATGTTGGAACGCATCGGTGGATCTCCGGTGGGATTGGGAACAGGTCGGGGATGCAGCGCGGCATCGATGCCGGCGCGGTGGCGGAACGCGGTTAAGATTCCGTCAAAAATGTGACCGTTTTGCGTCAGTCGCCGGCTCGCGGCGCATGGCGCCCGCGATGCGCCCCCCTGGCCGGGCGCGTCCGGCCGTCATCGAAACGCAACACGGGTGACGCGCAACCGTCACGGCGCGGCCTTGGAATGGAAAAAGCGCGACCACCGTCGCCATCCACCGTCCAAGGAGAGATTCCGTGATTGCCAGTTCCAAGGCCCGCCTCGCCGTCGCGATCGCCGCGTCCGCGCTGGCGCTTTCAGCGCATGCCACCGACGTCACCGGCGCCGGTTCCAGCTTCGTGTACCCGGTCCTGTCGAAGTGGTCGGCCGCCTATGCCGACACGTCCGGCACGCGGGTCAACTACCAGTCGATCGGCTCGGGCGGCGGCATCGCCCAGATCAAGGCCGCCACGGTCGATTTCGGCGCCTCCGACAAGCCGCTCTCCGCCGACGAGCTCTCGAAGTTCGGCCTCGGCCAGTTCCCGGTGGTGATCGGCGGCATCGTGCCGGTCGTCAACGTCCCCGGCGTGCAGGCCGGTGCGATGAAGCTCGACGGCACCCTGCTCGCCGACATCTACCTCGGCAAGATCACGAAGTGGAACGACCCGGCGATCGCCGCGCTGAACGGCGGGCTGCAGCTGCCCGACCTGAAGATCACGGTCGTGCACCGCTCCGACGGCTCGGGCACCAGCTTCAACTTCACCAACTACCTGTCCAAGGTCAGCCCGGAGTGGAAGTCGAAGGTGGGCGAAGGCACCACCGTGCAGTGGCCGACCGGCATCGGCGGCAAGGGCAACGAGGGCGTGGCCGCGTACACCAAGCAGATCAACGGCGGCATCGGCTACGTCGAGTACGCCTACGCCCTGCAGAACAAGCTCGCCTACAGCCGCATGAAGAACGCCGCCGGCAACTTCGTGCAGCCGCGCGACGAGACCTTCTCGGCGGCCGCCGCCACGGCCGACTGGAAGTCGGCCAAGGACTTCAACCTGATCATGACCGACGCGCCGGGCGAGCAGGCCTGGCCGATCACCGCGACCACCTGGGCGATCATGTACAAGAAGCCCAAGAATGCGACGCAGTCCAAGGCGGCGCTGGACTTCTTCAAGTGGTCGTTCGAGCAGGGGCAGCCGCAGGCCTCCTCGCTCGACTACGTGCCGCTGCCCGACGCCCTGGTGCAGCAGATCGAGGCCTACTGGTCGCAGAACATCAAGCTCTGACCCTTCTCTCCCCCTCTGGACCTCATCCAGCGGATTCGCGGGCCTTCGGGCCCGCTTTTTTTGGGGCACGGGTGTCATCGTCGTGTAACAAAAACATCATTTCATGTCGGCATCCCGGCCCGGCGCCCGCCGCGCCGCCTGCAACGGAGCCCACATGAACACGCCCGTCTTCCGCCTGACCGCCCTCGCCCTGTCCACCCTGCTGTTCGCCGCGGCCTGCCAGCCCTCGGGCGACAAGGCACCCGCCGCGAACGCGGACGCCAACGCGCCGGCCGCGCCCGCGCAGGCCGGCGACCAGGTCGCCGCCGAGATCACCGGCGCCGGCGCCACGTTCATCTATCCGCTGATCTCGCGCTGGTCGGCCGACTACAACAAGGAGACCGGCGCCAAGGTCAACTACCAATCGATCGGCTCCGGCGGCGGCATCGCCCAGATCAAGGCCGGCACGGTCGACTTCGGTTCCAGCGACAAGCCGCTGGACAGCGCCGAACTGGCGCAGGCGGGCCTCGGGCAGTTCCCGTCCGCGATCGGCGGCGTGGTGCCGGTGGTGAACCTGGAGGGCGTGGAGGCCGGCAAGCTGCGCCTGACCGGCCCGCTGCTCGCCGACATCTTCATGGGCAAGGTCGCGACCTGGAACGACAAGGCCATCGCCGCCGCCAACCCCGGCGTGCAGCTGCCCGACACCAAGATCAACCTCGTGCACCGCTCCGACGGCTCGGGCACCAGCTTCAACTTCACCAACTACCTGTCCAAGGTCAGCCCGGAGTGGAAGTCGAAGGTCGGCGAAGGCACCTCGGTGCAGTGGCCGGGCGGCGTCGGCGGCAAGGGCAACGAGGGCGTCGCGTCCTACGTGCAGCAGATCAAGGGCTCGATCGGCTACGTCGAGCTGGCCTACGCGCTGCAGAACAAGATGACGTACCTGTCGATGCAGAACGCCGCGGGCAACTGGGTGCAGCCCAGCGCCGAGTCCTTCCAGGCCGCCGCCGCGGCCGCCGACTGGGCGGGCGCGAAGGACTTCAACCTGGTGATCACCAACGCGCCGGGCGCGGACGCCTGGCCGATCACCGCCACCAACTTCATCCTGATGTACAAGCAGCCCAAGGACGCCGAGCGCCAGCAGCACGCGATGGCCTTCTTCAAGTGGGCCTACGAGCACGGCCAGCAGCAGGCCAGCGCCCTGGACTACGTGCCGCTGCCGCCGCAGCTGGTGCAGCAGATCGAGGCGTACTGGGCGGCGGAGTTCAAGTGACGCACCGGCGCGGCCGCGCATCGCGCGGCCGCCTTTGCCGGTGCGTCATCCCCGCGAAAGCGGGGATCCACGGACGTTCGCTTTCCCCCAGGGACCGGAAGACCTGGGTCACCGGATCCCCGCCTTCGCCGGGATGACGGCAACAGCAGCGGCCGACGCACCGGCAGAACAACAGGCAACAGGCAACAGCAAGACCAACGTCCATGGATCCCCGCCTTCGCGGGGATGACGAGCGGAAAGGCCGGAACCATATTCCAGTGAACGCCACCACCCTCCCCGCCGGCGCCTCCACCCGCGACCTGCGCGACGCCCGCAACGACCGGCTGTTCCGCTACGCGCTGACGGCGGCGGTCGCCTTCGTGCTGGTCGCGCTGGCCAGCGCGGCGCTGTCGATGCTGTGGGGCGGCCGCGGCGTGCTCGCGCACGAGGGCCTGGACTTCTTCCTGTCCTCGGACTGGAACCCGGTCGAGGACAAGTACGGCGCGCTGGCGCCGATCTACGGCACCGTCGTCACCGCGGTCATCGCCATGCTGATCGGCGTCCCGGTCAGCTTCGGCATCGCGCTGTTCCTCACCGAGGTCGCGCCGCGCTGGCTGCGCGGCCCGGTCGGCACCGCGATCGAGCTGCTCGCCGGCATCCCCTCGATCATCTACGGCATGTGGGGCCTGTTCGTGCTGGTGCCGGTGATGACCGAGTACGTCACGCCCTGGCTCAACGACCACCTGGGCACGCTGCCGCTGGTCGGCGCGCTGTTCCAGGGACCGCCGCTGGGCATCGGCATCCTCACCGCCGGCTTCGTGCTGGCGATCATGGTGATCCCGTTCGTGACCTCGGTGATGCGCGAGGTGTTCCTCACCGTGCCGACGCGCCTGAAGGAATCGGCCTACGCGCTCGGCTCCACCCGCTGGGAAGTGAGCTGGGACATCGTCTTGCCGTACACGCGCTCGGCGGTGATCGGCGGCATCTTCCTCGGCCTGGGCCGCGCGCTCGGCGAGACCATGGCGGTCGCGTTCGTGGTCGGCAACGCGGTGCGGCTGTCGCCGTCGCTGCTCGAGCCCGGCACCACCATCGCCGCGCTGATCGCCAACGACTTCGGCGAGGCCACCGAGACCTACCGCTCGGCGCTGCTGCTGCTGGGCTTCGTGCTGTTCATCGTCACCTTCGTGGTGCTGGCGCTGGCGCGGCTGATGCTGCTGCAGCTGGCCAAGCGGGAGGGCAACTGATGTCCACCGCCGCCGCCCACGCCGTCGCCGACCGCCTGTACTTCCGCCGCCGGGTGCTCAACGTCGTGGCGCTCACGCTCTCGTGCGTCGCCGCGCTGTTCGGCCTGCTGTTCCTGGCCTGGATCCTGTGGACGCTGGTGGCCAAGGCCGCCGGCGGCATCGACCTGGCGCTGTTCACGAAGATGACGCCGCCCCCCATGGAGGAAGGCGGCCTGCTCAACGCCTTCTTCGGCAGCGCGGTCATGTGCGCGCTGGCGATCGCGATCGGCACCCCGCTCGGGGTCGCCGCCGGCACCTGGCTGGCCGAGTACGGCAACGCGCGCAAGGCCGGCACGGTGGTGCGCTTCGTCAACGACATCCTGCTCTCCGCGCCGTCGATCGTGCTGGGCCTGTTCGTCTACACCCTGGTGGTGATGCAGACCGGCGGCAACTTCTCCGCGCTCGCCGGCGCGATCTCGCTGGCCTTCATCGTGCTGCCGGTGGTGGTGCGCACCACCGACGAGATGCTGCGGCTGGTGCCGGTGCAGATGCGCGAGGCCGCCCTGTCGCTGGGCGTGCCGCAGTGGAAGGTGATCGTGCAGGTGCTCTACCGCAGCGCCTCGGCCGGCATCGTCACCGGCATCCTGCTGGCGCTGGCGCGCATCTCCGGCGAGACCGCGCCGCTGCTGTTCACCGCCTTCGGCAACCAGTACTGGAACGCCAACGTCATGCAGCCGATGGCCAGCGTCCCGGTGGTGATGTACCAGTTCGCCGGCAGCCCCTACGAGACCTGGCAGCAGCTGGCCTGGGCCGGCGCACTGGTGCTGACCACGTTCGTGCTGCTGGTCAGCCTGGGCGCCCGCGCCCTGCTGCTGCGCAAGCGCGTGGTCAATGACTGAAGGCCGGCGATGCTCACCCCTTCCTCCCGGATTCCCGCCATGAACGACGTCCACACCCACCCGGACACCCCGCGCATCGCGGTCGCCACGCCGGCCCGCGCCGCCGGGGCGGCGGCGCCGGTCAAGCTCGCCGCGCGCGGGCTGGACTTCCACTACGACAAGTTCCACGCGCTCAAGGACATCAACCTCGAGATCCCGGAGAAGCGCGTGACCGCGCTGATCGGGCCGTCGGGCTGCGGCAAGTCGACCCTGCTGCGCATCTTCAACCGCATCTACGCGCTGTACCCGAAGCTGGTCGCCACCGGCCAGGTGCTGCTCGACGGCGAGGACATCCTGTCGCCGAAGTACCCGATGAACCGGCTGCGCAGCAAGGTCGGCATGGTGTTCCAGAAGCCGGTGCCGTTCCCGATGACGATCCACGAGAACATCGCCTACGCGATCCGCCACCACGAGAAGCTGTCGAAGGCGGAGATCGACGCCCGCGTCGAGCAGGCGCTGCGCCAGGGCGCGCTGTGGGACGAGGTCAAGGACAAGCTGGGCCAGAGCGCGCTGGGCCTGTCCGGCGGCCAGCAGCAGCGCCTGTGCATCGCCCGCGCGGTGGCGCTCAGGCCCGACGTGCTGCTGCTCGACGAGCCGACCTCGGCGCTGGACCCGATCTCCACCAGCCGCATCGAGCAGCTGGTCGAGGAGCTGAAGGTGGACTACACCATCGCCATCGTCACCCACAACATGCAGCAGGCCGCGCGCGTGTCCGACTTCACCGCCTTCATGTACCTGGGCGACCTGATCGAGCACGGGCCGACGGAGACGATCTTCTCGAACCCGACCAAGCAGCAGACCGAGGACTACATCACCGGCAGGTTCGGCTGACGCCGGACCTGCGTGATTGGTGATTCGTGATTGGTGATTGGAAAGATCGACCACCGTTTCGCGATTCGCCAACCGCCTTTTCCAATCACGAATCACCAATCACCAATCACGGCCCCCCCCATGAACACCCAGCCCCACGACCACATCGTCAAGAGCCACGACGAGGAACGCAACCGCGTGATCGGCGAGATCATGCGCATGGGCGGGATGGCCGCCGCGCAGCTCGAGGCCGCGCTCGACGTGGTCGAGCGCCGCGACGACAAGGCCGCCGAGCGCATCATCGGCAACGACGAGGCGATCGACGCGCTCGAGCGCCAGATCAGCCACGACGCCATGACCCTGGCCCTGCGCGGGCCGCTGGCGCGCGACCTGCGCGAGATCCTGGCGACGCTGCGGATCGCCTCGGACATCGAGCGCATCGGCGACTACGCCGCCAACGTCGCCAAGCGCTCGATGGCGCTGAACCTGTCGCCGCCGCTGCCGCACACGCGCGGCCTGCACGCGCTGGGCACGCTCGCGGTGGAGCAGGTGCGCGCGGTGCTGGCCGCCTACCAGGCCAACGACGCCGAAGCGGCGCAGCGCGTCCGCGCGCGCGACGCGGAGCTCGACGCCGAGTACACCGGCCTGTTCCGCGAGCTGCTGACCTACATGATGGAGGATGCGCGGGTGATCACGCCTTGCACGCACCTGCTGTTCATGGCCAAGAACCTCGAGCGGATCGGCGACCACGCCACCAACATCGCCGAGAACGTCTGGTTCCAGGTGCACGGCGACGCGCCGCTGCCGCCGCGCGAGAAGCGCGACGGCACCAACACCGCCGCGTAAGGCGCGGCCCCGGCCGGATGCGCGGGGTGGGCCTTGGCCCACCTCTTCGCCAGCGGCTTCCCGATCGTCCTGCGGATGCCTGCCCGCCGGCGGCTGGAATGCGTGCGGGCAAGCCCGGCGGAAGACGGCGCGCCGCCCGAGTCCGTGCAGCCGGCCGGCGCGCCGCGAGCGCGCCCTGCTGCAGCCATTCCCGCTCGCGACGGCCGCCGGCGGGCGGGTCGCGCCGGATCTTCGCTGCGCCTTCGGCACCGAAGCCGCCAAGCCATGCCCATGCCCGGCACCCGGCCGCGCGCGACAATCCCCGCACCCGCGGCGGCTTGCCCACTTCTTAACGGCGGCGCGCTAGCATCCTCCACCCACGCGGGCCGATCCCGCATCCCAGGAGAGCAGCCATGTCCCAGACCAGGAAACCCATCGCCCTCGCCATCGGCGCCACCCTCGCCGGCGGCCTGGTGCTATCCGGCTCCGCGTTCGCTTCGACCCCGCTGGCCCAGGGCTACCTGCTCGGCGCCCAGGAAGCCGCCTCGGCCGACAAGGCCAAGGAAGGCTCGTGCGGATCCGACAAGGCCGGCGAAGGCAAGTGCGGCGTCGCCGGGATGGATTCGGACAAGGACGGCAAGGTCTCGCGCGCCGAGTTCGCGGCGATGCACCCGGACAAGGCCGCCGAGTTCGACGCCATCGACGCCAACAAGGACGGCTTCATGGACGCCGACGAAGGCAAGGCCCACCACGAGGGCAAGTGCGGCGCCGACAAGAAGGCCGGCGACGCCAAGTCGGGCGACGCGAAGTCCGAAGGCAAGGCCGGCATGGAAGGCAAGGCCGGCATGGAAGGCAAATGCGGCGAGGGCAAGTGCGGCGGTTCGATGTAGGACGGCCCGCCGGCGAGCGCCCGCGCCTCCACGGCGCGGGCTGCCCGGCGTGCGCGGCGACGCGATGACCGGTCTGCGCGAGGACAGCGTCGGCCTGGGCCTGCGGCGTCCCCTGCTGGGGGCGCTGCAGGCCGCGCCGGCCGGCAGCTTCGATTTCCTCGAGGCCGCGCCGGAAAACTGGATCGGCGTCGGCGGCGCGCTCGGCGACGCCTTCGCCGCGCTCGCCGAACGCCATCCGCTGGTCTGCCACGGGCTCTCGCTCTCGCTCGGCGGCCCGGCGGAACTCGACGAGACCTTCCTGCGCCGGGTGCGCCGCTTCATGGACGCGCACGGCGTCGCGGTGTACAGCGAGCACCTGAGCGCCTGCGGCGACAGCCGCGGCCAGTTGTACGACCTGCTGCCGCTGCCGTTCACCGAGGAATCGGTGGCGCACGCGTCCGCGCGCATCCGCCGCGCCCAGGACATCCTCGGCCAGCGCATCGCGGTCGAGAACATCTCCTATTACGCCGCACCGTTCCAGGCGATGGCCGAGATCGACTTCGTCAACGCCGTGCTCGCCGAGGCCGACTGCGAGCTGCTGCTGGACGTCAACAACATCGTCGTCAACGCCACCAACCACGGCTACGACGCGGGCGCCTTCCTGCGCGCCCTGCCCACGGCGCGCGTGCGCTACATCCACGTCGCCGGCCACCACGACGAGGCCGCGGACCTGAAGGTCGACACCCACGGCGCGGCGGTCGCCGATCCGGTCTGGTCGCTGCTCGCCGAGGCCTACCGCGTGCACGGGCGCCGGCCGACCCTGCTGGAGCGCGACTTCAACTTCCCGCCGTTCGCCGAACTGCTCGACGAGCTCGGCACGGTGCGCCGGCACCTGCGCGAAGCCGGCGGCGAGGCGCGGCGTGTCGCCTGACGCCGCGACCGGCCACGGCCTGCCCGCGCAGCAGGACGCGCTGGCCGCCTACATCCGCGACCCGGACGCCAATCCGCCGCCGCCCGGCATCGGGCCGCGGCGGCTGAAGGTCTACCGCGAGCTGTTCTTCAACAACGTCGCCAACCTGCTCGCCGGCAACTTCCCGGTGCTGCGGCGGATCTTCGGCGACGCCGGCTGGCCGGCGCTGGTGCGCGGGTTCTACCGCGACCACGATTGCCGCACGCCGCTGTTCACCGAGCTGCCGCGCGAGTTCCTGCGCTACCTCGAAGCGCGCGCCGACGACCCGGCGATGCCCTGGCTGCGCGAGCTGGCGCACTACGAATGGGTGGAGCTCGCGCTGCAGATCAGCGAGGCCAGGCGCGAGGACGTCGCGCACGATCCCGACGGCGACCTGCTCGCCGGCGCACCGGCGCCCTCGCCCCTGGCCTGGCCGCTGGCGTACGCATGGCCGGTGCATCGCATCGGGCCGGATTACCGGCTGGCCGCGGCGCCCGCCGAGCCGACCCTGCTGCTGCTGCGCCGCGAGCCGGACGGCAGGGTCAGCTTCCACGGACTGAGCCCGCTGACCTTCCGCCTGCTCGAGCGGCTCGATCTCGAGCCCGCGCTCCCGGGCCGCGACCAGCTGGCCGCGCTGGCCGCGGAAGCGGGCGCGGAGGACGTGGAGGCGTTCGTGCATGACGGCGCGCGGATGCTGGCGCAGCTGCGCCGCGATGGCACGCTCCTCGGGACGCGCCCGTAGGAGCGCCCCATGGGCGCGATGCTTTCGCGAGGAAACCCATCGCGCCCATGGGGCGCTCCTACGCGCCGCGGCCGCTCTGCTAGGCTGGCGCGATGACGCAGAACGCCCCCGCGCCCGCCTTCCGCAAGATGTCCGAACGCTTCCGCGGCTTCCTGCCGGTGGTGGTGGACGTGGAGACCGGCGGCTTCGACTGGAACCGCCACGCGCTGCTGGAGATCGCGGCGATCCCGATCGAGCTCGACGACGCCGGCGACCTGGTGCCCGGCGACACCGCCAGCGCCCACGTCGTGCCGGCGCCGGGCACTTCCATCGACCCGAAGTCGCTGGAGGTCACCGGCATCGACATCGACCATCCGTTCCGCTTCGCCAAGCCCGAGCGCGAGGCGCTGGACCACGTGTTCGCGGCGGTGCGCGCGGCGATGCGCCGGCACGAATGCCAGCGCGCGATCCTGGTCGGGCACAACGCCCATTTCGACCTCAACTTCCTCAACGCCGCGGTGGCGCGGGTGCAGCACAAGCGCAACCCGTTCCACCCCTTCAGCGTGTTCGACACCGTGACCCTGGCCGGCGTGGCCTACGGCCAGACCGTGCTCGCCCGCGCGGTGCAGGCGGCCGGGCTGGAATGGCGCAGCGAGGATGCGCACTCGGCCGTGTACGACGCCGACCGCACCGCGCAGGTGTTCTGCCGGATCGCCAACGCCTGGCCGCGCGCGATGGCGGCGGCGGGCGGGCCAGCGCCGGCGATGCCGGCACGCCCGTGACGCCCTTGTGGGAGCGGCTTCAGCCGCGAGCTTCTTGCGACGGTTTCTTGGCCCTGCTCCTGGCAGGAGCGTCAGGCGCCGCGACCGGCTCTTGCCGCGTATCCGGGCGCGGCTCCCGCCGCTCCTGCGCGATCAGCTTCGACAGCGGAAGAGCTCGCGGCTGAAGCCGCTCCCACAACTGCTCCGACGTCGTTTCGCGCCATCTGCGGCGGGGGTCAGCCGGCCCGCTGCCGCACCGCCTCGAACAGCACCACGCCGGCGGCGACCGACACGTTGAGGCTCTCCACGCCCTGCGCCGCGGCGCCCGGCATCGGGATGGTGACCAGCTGGTCGCACTGCTCGCGGGTCAGGCGGCGCAGGCCGTCGGCTTCGCCACCCAGGACGACGGCGACGTTGCCGCGCAGGTCGAGCCCGTACAGCGACGCGTCCGCGTCGCCGGCCAGCCCGTAGATCCACACGCCGAGCTTCTGCACCTCGCGCAGCGTGCGCGAGAGATTGGTCACGCGCACCACCGGCACGCTGTCGGCGGCGCCGGCCGAGGTCTTGCGCACGGTGGCGTTGACCTGCACCGCCTTGTCCTTCGGAATCACCACCGCGGTCGCCCCCGCGGCGGCGGCGCTGCGCAGGCAGGCGCCGAGGTTGTGCGGATCCTGCACGCCGTCGAGCACCAGCAGCAGCGCCCTGCCTTCGGCGGCCTCGACCAGGCCCGGCAGCGCGTCCTCGTCCCAGGTCTTCGCCGCCGCGTAGCGCGCCACCGCGCCCTGGTGGCGCAGGCCACCGGCGACGCCGTCGAGCGCGTTCGAGGCGACCCGGCGCACGTCGATGTCCCTGCGCCGCGCGTTGGCCTCGATCTCCGCGATGCGCGGGTTCTTCGCACCCGCCTCCAGCAGCACCTCGCGCACGTTGCCGGCGTCGTGCTCGACGGCCGCGGCCACGGCGTTGATGCCGGCGATCCACTGGTTGTCCTTGCTCATGGGGGTGTGATTCGTGATTGGTGATTGGTGATTGGTGATTGGTGATTCGAAGAAAGCGGATTCCGTGGAGTCGCGTTCGAACGTGCTCGATACCTCGTGATGGCAACCGATCGCAGCCGACCGCTCCTGCGAATCACCAATCACCAATCACGAATCACGGCTTTCAGTACTTCTGCTTGGCGCGCTTCGCCGGCTTGCCGCGCGGCGGCGGCGGCTTCGGGCCGCCGGCGATGCGGCCGCCGTCCTCGACCAGCCGGAAATCGATCTTGCGCTCCTCCAGGCTGGCCTTGAGCACGACGATGCGCGCGCGGTCGCCGAGGCGGTACTGGCGGCCGGCGCGCTCGCCGGTGAGCGTCTTGCGGATCGGGTCGAAGTGGTAGTAGTCGTTGGGCAGCTGGGTCACGTGCACCAGGCCGTTGACCTTGGACTCGTCGAGCTCGACGAACAGGCCGAAGCTGGTGACGCCGCTGATCACGCCGTCGAACTCGCTGCCGACGTGCTCCTCCATCCACGCCGCACGGTAGCGCTCGTCGACCTCGCGCTGGGCCTCGTCGGCGCGGCGCGAGCGCTCCGAGCACTGCAGCGACAGCGCCGCCATCGCGCTGTGCGAGTAGAGGTAGCGCTCGGGGTCGCCGCCGGCGAGCGCGTGCTTGATCGCGCGGTGCACCAGCAGGTCCGGGTAGCGGCGGATCGGCGAGGTGAAGTGCGCATAGGCCTCCAGCGCCAGGCCGAAGTGGCCGATGTTCTCCGGCGCGTACACCGCCAGGCTCTGGCTGCGCAGCACCACCGATTCGAGCAGGGCCGCGTCCGGGCGCTCGCGCACGGTTTCCAGCAGCTTGCGGAAATCCATCGGCCGCACCTTGCCCCAGGGCGGCATGCGCAGGTGGAACTCCTTCAGGAACTCCAGCAGGTCGAGGTACTTGGCCTCGGGCGGTCGGTCGTGGTCGCGGTACGGGGCCGGCACGCCGGCATCGAGCAGGAACCTGGCCGCCTCGACGTTGGCGGCGATCATGCATTCCTCGATCAGCTTGTGCGCATCGTTGCGCTGGATCATGCCGGCCTGGGTGACCTCGCCCTGCGGGCCGAGCACGAAGCGCACCTCGGAGGTCTCGAAGTCGATCGCGCCGCGCTGCCGGCGCGCCTTGTCGAGCACGCGGTAGAGCTGGTG
Organism: Luteimonas sp.; assembly: GCA_041905645.1. GTDB lineage: Bacteria > Pseudomonadota > Gammaproteobacteria > Xanthomonadales > Xanthomonadaceae > Luteimonas. The sequence goes on along the minus strand of JAYRKR010000038.1, from coordinate 6,740 downwards.
CAGGCGTTCGACCTGCGGCAGCTGCGCACCGATGAAGGCGCGCGCCTGCGCGCGGTCCTCCGCGGGCACGCCCTCGCCCACCGCGTTCCAGACCTGGGTGTAGGTCAGGCGCTGCGCCGAGTGCATGACGGCCTCGTAGAACCTCGACTCCGCGACGTGGCCCTGGCGGTCGACCTGCATGTCGCAGACGAAGCACAGCCGGTCCACCTTCGGCTTGAGCGAGCAGATGCCGTTGGACAGCGTCTCGGGCAGCATCGGCACGACGAAGCCCGGGAAGTAGACCGAGGTCGCACGCTTCGTCGCTTCCTCGTCCAGCGGCGTGCCGGGCCGCACGTAGTGCGAGACGTCGGCGATCGCCACCACCAGGCGGAAGCCGCCGCGGTCGGGCTCGCAGTACACCGCGTCGTCGAAGTCCTTGGCGTCCTCGCCGTCGATGGTGACCAGCGGCAGCGCGCGCAGGTCGACGCGCGCGGACGCCGAGGCCGCGTCGACCTCGACCGGCACCGCCGCCGCCTGCGCCAGCACCTCGGGCGGGAACTCGTGCGGGATCTCGTGGCCGTGGATCGCGGCCTCGACCGCGAGCGAGGCGGTCAGCCGGTCGCCCAGCACCGCCAGCACGCGGCCGATCGGCGGGCGCTGCGCGGTCGGCGGCTGCACGATCTCGCACACCACCAGCTGGCCCGGCCTGGCGTCCAGGCGCGCGTCGGACGGCACCTGCACGTTGCGCTGGACGCGGCGGTCGTCGGGGACGACGTAGCTCACGCCCGACTCGAGCTCGAAGCGGCCGATCAGGCGGTTCAGCCGCCGCTCCAGCACCTCGACGATCGCGCCCTCGCGGCGGCCGCGGTGGTCGACGCCGGTGACGCTGGCCAGCACGCGGTCGCCGTGCATGGCCTTGCGCATCTCGTAGGGCGGCAGGAACAGGTCGTCGCCCACGCCCGAGTCCGGGCGCAGGAAGCCGAAGCCGTCCGGGTTGGCGATCACCGTGCCCGGGACCAGGTCGAGCCGCTGCGCCGGCACGTAGCCGCCGCGGCGGTTCTGCAGCAGCTGGCCGTCGCGCACCATCGCCGCCAGGCGCTTGCCGAGGGCGTCGAAGCGGTCCGGCTCGGTGAGCCCCAGCTGCTGCGCCAGCGACTCGGCCGACTGCGGGCCGCCGGCGTCGGCGAGCAGCTGCAGGATCGCCTCGCGGCTGGCGATCGGGTTCTCGTAGCGGCTGGCTTCGCGCGCGGCGTGCGGGTCGTGCACGGCTTGCGCGCCGGTGCCCGCCGGGCGATGGCCCGGGGCGGCGCCTTTCCTGCCCTTGCCGGCTTTCGCGGCCTTGGCGGGCGCCGCCTGCGAGGACCGTTCCGCCGCCTTCCCGCCGGACGGGGCGGCGAACGCCTCCGGCATCCATCCCGGAAGCCCGGACTGTCCGGCGCGCCGGGACGGCTTCGCCGGTTTCGGCGTTCCCCCCGCCTTCGCGCCGCCGCGCTTCGCCGCCGGCCTGCCCTTCTCGGAACCGGTCCTGTCGCGGCCCTGGCCGCGCTTGCTGGGAGTTTTCGCCATTGCGCGCATGGTACACGGCGCCCGGCAAGGCCCGGTCGGCGTTGACAAGCCCCGCCTTGCACCGCAACATACGCGCCCCACCTGCCCAGGTGGCGGAATTGGTAGACGCACTAGTTTCAGGTACTAGCGGGTAAAACCGTGGAGGTTCGAGTCCTCTCCTGGGCACCAAGGTTTCCGGAAACCCCCGCTTGCGGGGGTTTTTCACGTCCGCGCCGCGAAGCCGCCCGCGGCCGGGGAACGGGCGTCGTTGCGCCGCTTGATGCCCGCCGGCATCGGGGCTAACGTCGACACATCGTGACCGACCCGCGGACGACGCGCGCAGCGCGCCGTCCGCACTTGCTTTTGGAGCTTGCAATGGCCACCACCGCCGATTCCGCGCATCCCCCGATCGTGATGTCGCGCCTGGACTACGACCGCCTCGAGGCGCTGCTGGAAGGCGCCGGGGAGCGCGGCGTCGACACCTCCTCGCTGGAGGCGGAAATGACCCGCGCCGAGGTCGTGGAGCCGTCGCAGATGCCCGCCGACGTGATCAGCATGAACTCGACGGCGCGCTTCCGCGACGAGGACACCGGCGAGGAACGCGAGCTCACCCTGGTCTACCCGCGCGACGCCAACGCCGACACCGGCCACGTCTCGATCCTCGCCCCGGTCGGCAGCGCCCTGCTCGGCCTGCGCGTGGGCCAGAGCATCCACTGGCCGCTGCCGGGCAACCGCACCGCCACCCTGCGCGTGCTGTCGATCCGATACCAGCCGGAGGCGTCGGGCGAACTGCACCGCTGAGGCGGCGAGCCGGTCTGCCCGCCCCCGCCGCCGCGCGGGGGTTTTTCTTGCGGGAGCGGCTCGAGCCGCGAGCTTGTCGCGCGCCGGGACGACCCGCGCCGCCGCTTTCCCTGTGGGAGCGACGGAAGTCGCGACCGGCAGCCGATGGTCCGCCGGGAAAGCGTCGCGACTTCCGTCGCTCCCACAGCGTTCCCGGGGCGCGCGCATGAGCGCGCGGGCCGCGCTGCTCCCACAGGCATCCCGCGGCGCCGCACCGGTCCGGTCCGGGCACCTGCGCGACCGGTAGAATCTCCGGATCGCTCCTGCTCCAGGCTTTCCCCCGCAATGACCGACCCCGTCGTCCGCCCCGCCTTCCACGGCTTCGAGCAGATCCCGCTGCGCGAGTACGCCGAGCGCGCCTACCTCGACTACTCGATGTACGTGGTGCTCGACCGCGCCCTGCCCTTCATCGGCGACGGGCTCAAGCCGGTGCAGCGGCGGATTATCTACTCGATGAGCGAGCTGGGGCTCGGCGCCGCGGCCAAGCCGAAGAAGTCGGCGCGCACCGTGGGCGATGTGATCGGCAAGTTTCACCCGCACGGCGACTCGGCCTGCTACGAGGCGATGGTGCTGATGGCGCAGCCGTTCTCGTACCGCTACCCGCTGATCGACGGCCAGGGCAACTTCGGCTCGCAGGACGATCCCAAGTCGTTCGCGGCGATGCGCTACACGGAATCGCGCCTCACCCCGATCGCCGAGGTGCTGCTGGGCGAGCTCGGCCAGGGCACGGTGGACTGGGTGCCGAACTTCGACGGCACGCTGGAGGAGCCGAGCTGGATGCCGGCGCGGCTGCCGCACCTGCTGCTCAACGGCACCACCGGCATCGCGGTGGGCATGGCCACCGACATCCCGCCGCACAACCTGGGCGAAGTCGTCAGCGCCTGCGTGCGCCTGCTCGACGACCCCGACGCCAGCGTGCGCGACCTGTGCGAGCACGTGCGCGGTCCCGACTACCCGACCACCGCCGAGGTCATCGCCCCGGCCACCGACCTGCTGGCGATGTACGAGACCGGCACCGGCAGCGTGCGCGCGCGCGCCACCTTCGCGAAGGAAGGCGCCAACATCGTCGTCACCGCCCTGCCCTACCAGGTCTCGCCGTCGAAGGTAATCGAGCAGATCGCCACCCAGATGCGGGCGAAGAAGCTGCCGTGGCTGGAGGACATCCGCGACGAGTCCGACCACGCCAACGCCGTGCGCGTGGTGCTGATCCCGCGCAGCAACCGGGTCGACGCCGAGCAGCTGATGGGCCACCTGTTCGCCACCACCGACCTCGAGAAGAGCTACCGGGTCAACCTCAACATCATCGGCCTCGACGGCCGCCCGCAGGTCAAGCACCTCAAGGCGATCCTGTCCGAATGGCTCGCCTTCCGCGCCGACACCGTCACGCGGCGGCTCAACCACCGGCTCGAGAAGGTCGAGCGCCGCCTGCACCTGCTCGAGGGCCTGCTGGTCGCCTTCCTCAACCTCGACGAGGTGATCCGCATCATCCGCACCGAGGACGAGCCCAGGGCCGCGCTGATCGCGCGCTTCGGCCTCAGCGAGGACCAGGCCGAGTACATCCTCGAGACCAAGCTCAAGCAGCTGGCGCGGCTGGAGGAGATGAAGATCCGCGGCGAGCAGGACGACCTCGACAGCGAGCGCGACCGGATCATCGCCACGCTCGGCTCGAAGGCGAAGCTGAAGAAGCTGATCAAGGACGAACTGCTCGCCGATGCGAAGAAATTCGGCGACGAGCGCCGCTCGCCGCTGGTCGCGCGCGAGGCCGCGCAGGCGCTGGCGGAGACCGAGCTCGTCGCGAGCGAGCCGATGACCATCGTGCTCAGCGAGAAGGGCTGGGTGCGCGCGGCCAAGGGCCACGACGTGGACGCCGCCGCGCTGTCCTACCGCGAGGGCGACGGCCTGCTGGCCGCGGTCAAGGGGCGCAGCACGCAGCAGGTGGCCTTCCTCGACTCGGCCGGGCGCAGCTACTCGACCTTCGCGCATTCGCTGCCCTCCGCGCGCGGCAACGGCGAGCCGCTGACCGGGCGCTTCTCGCCGGCGGCCGGCGCCGCGTTCCAGGCGCTGGCCACGGGGGAGAACGACGCCCGCTTCGTGCTCGCGTCCTCGCACGGCTACGGCTTCACCACGCGCTTCGAGCACCTCACCGGGCGGCAGAAGGCCGGCAAGGCGATGCTCTCGCTCACGCCCGGCGCGCAGGTGCTGCAGCCGGCACCGGTGCAGGACGCCGGGCGCGACCGCATCGTCGCCGTCACCAGCGCCGGCCACCTGCTGGCGTTCCCGGTCGCCGAGCTGCCCGAGCTCGACAAGGGCAAGGGCAACAAGCTCATCGAGATCCCGAAGGCCAAGCGCGGCACCGAGCGGGTGGTGGCGATCGCGGTGGTCCCGCCCGGCGCGACGCTGTCGGTGAAATCGGGCGCGCGCACGATGTCGCTGTCGTTCAAGGACCTGGACGACTATGTCGGCGCGCGCGCCAGCCGCGGCGGGCTGCTGCCGCGCGGATGGCAGAAGGTGGACGGGCTGCATGTGGCCTAGCAGGGACCGGGGGCGCGGCGAGCGCGGGCTGCTTCGCGCGCGGCCGAAGAACGCCGGTTCCCGGCGTCCGGTCTTCGCCGTCGCGAACGCGCGCGCACGGGCGGCCTGATGGACCTCGGCTTCTGGCGGCAGCGCTGGGAGGAAGGCCGCACCGGCTTCCACCAGGACCGCGTCACGCCGCTGCTGGAGCGGCACTGGCAGGCACTGGACCTGGCGCCCGGCAGCCGGGTGTTCGTGCCGCTGTGCGGCAAGACGCTGGACATGCCGTGGCTGGCGGCGCGCGGCCACCGCGTGCTCGGGGTCGAGCTGTCGCCGCTCGCGGTGGCGCAGTTCTTCGACGAGCAGGCGCTGGCGCCGCGGGTGCACGAATCGTCGCTGGGCACGCACTACGTGGCCGGTCCGATCGAGATCGTCTGCGGCGATGCGTTCGCGCTCGACGCCGGCACGCTCGCCGATTGCGATGCCGTCTACGACCGCGCCGCGCTGATCGCGCTGCCGCGCGACATGCGCGAGCGCTACGCATGGGAGCTGTACGCGCGCCTGCCGGCCGGCTGCCGCGGGCTGCTGGTCACGCTGGAGTATCCGCCGCGCGAGAAGGCGGGCCCGCCGTTCCCGGTCGATGCCGGCGAGGTGCGCCGGTTGTACGGCGACGCATGGACGCTCGAATGCCTGGAGCGGCGCGACATCCTCGCGCGGGAGCCACGCTTCGCTGCGGAGGGGGTGACGTCGCTGCACACCGCGGCGTGGCGGATGGAGAAGGCCTGATGGGAGCGCCCCCAATCGCGGGCCTTCGCCAGCGATGCGCGATCGATCTTGCATGCATGGAAGCCGCGGAAGTCGCGACTTCCGGGGCTGGAGACCGTCGCGGCTCCCGCCGCTCCCACAGGCTTCGTTGAAGCGACGCGGCGTCGGCGAGAGCCCGCGACCGAAGCCGCTCGCGCTTGCATCCACCGGACAGGGGAAACACGCATGGCACGCTGGCTGAAACGCATCACGCTGCTGGTCCTCGCGCTGCTGGTCCTCGCGCTCGTCGCGGCCTGGCTGCTGCTGCGCGCCAGCCTGCCCAGGCTCGACGGCGAAGTCGCGCTGCCGGGCCTGGCCGCGCCGGTCGCCATCCAGCGCGACCGCCTCGGCGTGGTCACCATCGACGCGGCCAACGAGACCGACGCCCTGCGCGCGCTGGGCTACGTGCACGCGCAGGAGCGCTACTTCGAGATGGACCTGATGCGGCGCACCGCGGCGGGCGAGCTGTCGGAGCTGTTCGGCCCGGTGGCGCTGGACTTCGACAAGCGCCATCGCGTGCACCGGATGCGTGCGCGCGCCGCCGCGCAGCTGGACGCGGTCGCCGGCGGTCGCCTGCCGCAGCTGCGCGCCTACGCCGAAGGCGTCAACGCCGGGCTCGCCGCCCTGTCCGCGCGTCCCTGGCCCTACCTCCTGCTGCGCCAGCAGCCGCGCCCGTGGACGCCGGTCGACTCGGCGCTGGTCGGCGACGCGATGTACTTCGACCTGCAGGACGCCGACGGCGGCCGCGAGCTGGCGCTGTGGAAGCTGCGCGGGCACCTTCCCCCGGCGCTGTACGCGCTGCTGGCGCGCGACGGCACCGCCTGGGACGCGCCGCTGTCCGGCCCGGCGCGCGGCGAGGCGGTGCTGCCGGGGCCGGACGAGGTCGATCTCCGCAGGCTGCCGATGCCTGACTGGGATGGTCGGACCGACGATCCGCTGGCGCTTGCCCTCACTCCACCCCCCGCTCCGCGGGCGATCCCCCTCTCTCCCGCCGGGCGGGAGAGAGGCGTCGGTGGGCCGCCTGCGGCGATGGACGATCCGCTGGCGCTTGCCCTCACTCC
>JAYRKR010000037.1:22914-30740 GCA_041905645.1 Luteimonas sp. | reverse complement strand
CCCCCCCCCTTGGGGGGGGCGCGGCTCGGCGCGCGGGTGACCCGGGGAAACGGCGGCGGCGACCCCCGTCGCCCCCACAAGACCGGGCAGCCGAGCGTGCCGGCGGAAAAGCTCGCGGCTGAAGCCGCTCCCACAGGGACCCGCGCGGCTAGAATCGCTGCATGACCATGCCCGACTTCATCGTCGCGATCCCGGCCCGCCACGACGCCTCGCGCCTGCCCGGCAAGCCGCTGCGCCCGCTCGCCGGCGAGCCGCTGGTGCTGCACGTCGCGCGCCGTGCGCTGGCGGCCGGGGCGCGCGAGGTGTGGGTGGCGGCCGACGACGCGCGCATCCTGGAGGCGCTCGAAGGCAGCGGCGTGCGCGCCACGCTGACCTCGCGCGCGCACGCCTCCGGCACCGATCGCCTCGCCGAGTGCGCCGACATCGCCGGCTGGAGCGACGACCAGCTGGTGGTGAACCTGCAGGGCGACGAGCCCTTCGCTCCCGCCGCCGGGATCCGTGCGGTGGCGGCCACGCTCGCGGCCAGCGGCGCCGACATGGCCACGCTGTGCGCGCCGATCACCGATCCCGACGTGCTGTTCGACCCCAACGCGGTCAAGATCGTGCTGGCGGGCGACGCGGGCGCCGACGGCGGATGGCGCGACGCGCTGTACTTCAGCCGTGCGCCGATCCCCTGGCACCGCGACGCGTTCGCGCAGGACCGCCGCGTGCTGATGCCGGGCGAATGCCTGCGCCACATCGGCATCTACGGCTACCGCGCCGGCTTCCTGCGCCGCTTCGCGAAGATGCCGCCGGGGCGGCTGGAGCAGATCGAGTCGCTCGAGCAGCTGCGCGCGCTCGAGGCCGGGCACCGCATCGCGGTGGCGCCGACGCCCGAACCGTTCCCGCCCGGCGTCGACACGCCGGCCGATCTCGCCCGCGCCGAACGCCACATCGCGGGGCAGGGCGGTGGCTGAGCCGCAGCGGTTGCTGCTGGTCTGCCTCGGCAACATCTGCCGCTCGCCGATGGCCGAGGGCGCGCTGCGCGCGCGGCTGCGCGAGGCGCGGCTGGACGGCGGCGTCGAGGTCGATTCGGCCGGCACCGGCGGCTGGCACGTCGGCAGCCCGCCGGATCCGCGCGCGATCGCGGCCGCGCGCCGCCACGGCGTCGACATCGGCGGCCTGCGCGCGCGCCAGCTGCGCGCGGACGATTTCGCCGCCTTCGACTGGCTGCTGTGCGCCGACCACGCCAACCTGCGCGACGTGCGCGCGCTCGCGCCCAGCGGGGCGCGGGCCGGCACGGCGCTGTTCATGGAATGGGCGGGCCTGGCCGGGGCGATCGCCGACCCGTACGACGGCGGCGAGGACCATTTCGAGCAGGCCTGGCGACAGGTCGACGCGGCGGCGCGAGCCGCCGTCGAACGCCTGCGTCGCGGCGGCCGGGGCGATTGACGCATAATCCGGCCAGGTACAGGGGAACCCGCATGGAACTCACCGTCGCTCCCGAATTCCCGCAGTCCCTGGAGTGGCTCAACCTGCCCGAGCCGCTGCGCATGGCGCAGCTGCGCGGCAAGGTCTGCGCGCTGGCGTTCGTCAACGCGGGTTCGGCCTGGTCGCTGCAGCGCCTCAACGAGCTGGCCCACCTGCGCGCGCGCCACGGCGACCGGCTCAACGTGGTGGCCGTGCACGTGCCGCGCTTCGACCACGAGCGCGACGCGCGCCGCGTCGCCAAGCGGCTCTCGCGGCAGAAGCTCGACTTCCCGATCGCCCACGACGCCGACTGGACGCTGTGGCAGCAGTACGGCATCGAGGCCTGGCCGACGGTCGTGCTGATCGACGGCGACGGCCAGGTGCGCGAGCGCTGGGTCGGCGACGGCCAGGTGCGCGAGCTGGACACGGCGGTCACCGCGCTCCACGACGCGGCCGTGCCGCGTTCGCGCAACGCCGCGCCGATCGAGCTGCGCCCGCTGCGCGAGCCGCTGCTGCCGCTGCGCTTCCCGGTCGGCATCGCGGTCAACGCCAACTACCTCTACGTCGCCGACAGCGGCCACCACCGCATCCTCGAATGCGACCACGGCGGCCGCGTGCTGCGGCAGTTCGGTAGCGGCGGCCCCGGCTTCATCGACGGGCCGATGGAGCTGTCCGCGTTCAACCGGCCGCACGGCATCTGCCTGCAGCGCGACATGCTCTACGTCGCCGACAGCGGCAACCATGCGGTGCGGCGGATCCAGCTGCGCACCGGCGACATCGACACCGTGTGCGGCGCCGGCCGTCCTGGCGTGCCCGCCGGTGGCGTGGTGTCCGACCCGCGTGCCGTCGCACTCGACCAGCCGCGCGCGGTCTCGGTCGGCGCGGATGCCATGCACATCGCGACCGCCGGCGACAACCGCGTCTGGGCCTACGACCTGGGCAAGCAGGAGATCCGCCTGCTCGCCGGCTCCGGCGCGCTGGGCGTGGTCGACGGCACCGGCAAGCGCGCCGGCTTCGCCGAGCCGGTCGGGCTGGCCTCGGTGCAGCAGGTGCTGTACGTGTGCGATGCCGCCGGTTCGGCCATCCGCAGCGTCAATGCGCGCACCGGCCAGGCCACCACCCTGCTGGGCGAGGACGCCTGGAACTTCGGCCAGGCCGACGGCGCGCGCGTGGACGCGCGGCTGCAGCAGCCGCAGGCGATCGCGCTCGACCCCGACGCCCCGGTGCTGTGGATCGCCGATTCCGGCAACGACGCGCTGCGCATGCTGCGCCTGGGCGGCGGCGAGCTGGGCACGTTCGAGCTGCCGCAGCGGCTGCACGCGCCGTCCGGGCTCGCGGTGGCCGACCGGGTGGTGTGGATCGCCGACACCGACGCGCACGCCGTGCTGCGGCTGGACATCCAGAGCGGCGCGCTGCGGCACGTGCCCGTGGGCGAATGACGGCAGGGCGCCTGGCGGGAACCGGCGGACGCCGCCACGGATCGGGACTCCGCGCCCCGTTCCCGGCACCGCGTCTCCGGGCCGGCGCGGCGCCGCCGCCCTTGTGCCGCGCCGCCGCGGCCCTCAGTTCTGCCGGCGCATGAGCGCTTCGCCTCCCCCCTTCGACGGCAAGGCCTTCGTCCGCGGCCTCAGCACCGCGCCCGGCGTCTACCGCATGTTCGCCGCCGACGGCAGCGTGCTGTACGTCGGCAAGGCCGGCGCGCTGAAGAAGCGCGTGGCCAGCTACTTCAGCAGCGCGCCCAAGCCGGCGCGCACGATGGCGATGCTCGCGCAGGTCGCGCGCATGGACGTGACCGTGACCCGCAGCGAGGCCGAGGCGCTGCTGCTGGAGAACCAGCTGATCAAGTCGCTCAAGCCGCGCTACAACGTGATGCTGCGCGACGACAAGAGCTACCCCTACGTGCTGCTGACCCAGGAGCCGTGGCCGCGCATCGCGCTGCACCGCGGCCCGCGCAGCGTGCCGGGGCGCTACTTCGGCCCGTACCCGAGCGTGGTGGCGGTGCGCGAGACCCTCAACCTGCTGCACAAGCTGTTCAAGCTGCGCAGCTGCGAGGACAGCGTGTTCCGCAACCGCTCGCGGCCCTGCCTGCAGTACCAGATCGGGCGCTGCACGGCGCCGTGCGTGGGCCTGGTGCAGGCGCGCGAGTACGCCGAGTCGGTGCGCCGCGTCGGCCTGTTCCTCGACGGCCGCAGCGACGAGCTCAGCGACGAGCTGGCCGGCGCGATGGAGGCGGCCAGCGCGCGGCTGGACTTCGAGGAGGCCGCGCGCCTGCGCGACCAGGTCGCGACCATCCGCAAGCTGCAGGCGCGCCAGTACGTCGACGGCGCCGTCGCCGACCTCGACGTGCTCGCCTGCGCGATGCAGGGTACCCACGCCTGCGTGCTGCTGCTGGCCTTCCGCGACGGCCGCAACCTCGGCACGCGCGGCTTCTTCCCCAGGACCAACGGCAGCGACAACCCCGCCGAGGTGCTGGCCGCCTTCGTCTCCCAGTACTACGCCGAGCAGCCGCCGCCGCGCGAGATCATCCTCGACCGCGAGATCGAGGACGCGGAGCTGCTGCAGGCCGCCCTCGGCGCCGCCGCCGGCCGCCGGGTCCAGGTCAAGACCAGCGTGCGCGGCGACCGCGCGGGCTACCTCGACCTCGCGCGCCGCAACGCCGCGCTGGCGCTGGCCACCGAGCTGGGCAGCCAGGCCGCACAGCAGGCGCGCGCCGAATCGCTGCGCGAGATGCTCGGGCTGCCCGAGCCGCCGCAGCGCATCGAGTGCTTCGACATCAGCCACACCATGGGCGAGGCGACGGTCGCCTCGTGCGTGGTGTTCGACGCCAACGGCCCGGTGCGCGGCCAGTACCGGCGCTACAACATCGCCGGGATCGAGCCGGGCGACGACTACGCGGCGATGCACCAGGCGCTGGAGCGCCGCTTCCGCCGCGCGGTGGAGGAGGACGGCGTGCTGCCGGACGTGCTGTTGATCGACGGCGGGGCGGGGCAGGTGGCGCAGGCGAAGGGCGTGCTGGCGGATCTGGGCATCGACGGCCCGGTGCTGGTGGGCGTGGCCAAGGGCGAGGCGCGTCGTCCCGGCGACGAGACGCTGCTGCTGCCGGACGGCCGCGAACTCCATCCCGGCGCCGCCTCTCCCGGCCTGCAGCTGGTGCAGCAGGTCCGCGACGAGGCCCACCGCTTCGCCATCACCGGCCATCGCGGGCGCAGGCAGAAGGCGCGCGGCAGCAGCCGGCTCGAGGACATCCCCGGCATCGGCCCGCGCCGGCGTGCCAGCCTGCTCAAGCATTTCGGCGGCCTGGGCGGCTTGAAGAACGCCAGCGCGGACGAGATCGCCCACGTCGAGGGCATCAATGCCGCCCTCGCCGAGCGGATTTACGCCACACTGCACGGGTTGCAGGAGCCGGGCGCCGGGAGCCCGGGCTGAGAACAGGATGAAGCTGACCGTCCCCACATGGCTGACGCTGCTGCGGATCGTGCTGATCCCGGTGCTGGTGCTGGTCTTCTACCTGCCCTACAAGTGGACCAACTTCGCCGCCACCGCGGTGTTCGCGCTGGCCTCGGTCACCGACTGGCTGGACGGCTGGATCGCCCGCCGCTACCACCAGTACTCGGCCTTCGGCGCCTTCCTCGATCCGGTCGCGGACAAGCTGATGGTGGCGGTGGCGCTGTTCCTGATCGTGCAGGGCCATCCGACCGCCTGGATGGCGCTGTGGGCGGCGGTGATCGTGGGGCGCGAAATCGCGGTTTCGGCGCTGCGCGAGTGGATGGCCGAGCTCGGCCAGCGCGCCCGGGTCAAGGTCGCGACGATCGGCAAGATCAAGACCGTGGCGCAGATGCTGGCCTTGCTGTGCCTGCTCTACGCGGTCTCCCCGGACCGGATCCCGCGCCACGACCTGCCGCTGCGCGACGCGATCTTCCACGTCGGCGACTGGCTGCTGGCGGTCGCCGCGCTGCTGACCCTGTGGTCGGGGTTCGCCTACCTGCGCGCGGCCTGGCCGGTCCTGCGCGCCGGCGAGGGAATTCCTGTTGACAGTTCCGGGCGCGACGGTAAAATTCCGCTTCCTCCGCGGGAATAGCTCAGTTGGTAGAGCACGACCTTGCCAAGGTCGGGGTCGCGAGTTCGAGTCTCGTTTCCCGCTCCAGATCCAGCGAAACCCCGGCGATGCCGGGGTTTCGCCTTTCCGGAACCGCGTATCATGCGGCGACTCCGGTCCCGGGGCATCGTCCCCGACGCGTCACCGGCCTGGTGGCAGAGTGGTCATGCAGCGGCCTGCAAAGCCGCGTACGCCGGTTCAATTCCGACCCAGGCCTCCACCACGCGGTGTCTTCCGCGAGGGCCCGCGCATCGACGGGCATTCCGGGAACGGGTTTCGCGGCGTGCGGGCCGCCGGTCGCCACGGGATACCCCGGCGGGCCCGGGCCGTGCGGCCTTTCCCCTGCATGCCGGCCCGCCGGGATGGCCCCCCTTGCCCGATTCTTCCGTATGAGATGGCAAACGATGGCGGGTGGGGCACGCCATCGACGCCGCCCGGGTGGCGAAACTGGTAGACGCAAGGGACTTAAAATCCCTCGGCCGCAAGGCCATGTCGGTTCGATCCCGACTCCGGGCACCATCCCCAGCGGCTTCGCGAACGCGGCCACGCGCCGGCGCCATCTGCAACAATGCCCGGCGACCGCAAGCCGAGGGCCAGCCGGATGTCGCGTTACCTGACTTACGTCGCCTGCGTCGCGCTGGCGCTGTTCTCCGCGTGGATGGCGCTGCGGCATCCGGCATGGCGCTGGCCGCTGGGCATCTTCGGCGCGCTCGCGCTGCTGGGGACCTGGGACCTGCTGCAGCGGCGCACCACGCTGCGCCGCAACTATCCGATCCTGGCCCATTTCCGCTATTTCCTCGAATCCATCGGGCCGGAGATCCGCCAGTACTTCATCCAGTCGGACATGCAGGAAGTGCCGTACTCGCGGCAGCAGCGCTCGCTGGTCTACCAGCGCGCGAAGAACGTCATCGACGTGGTGCCGTTCGGCACCGAGCGCGACGTCTACGGCGTGCAGTACGAGTGGATCAACCATTCGATGCTGCCGACCTCGATCGCATCGCACGATTTCCGCGTGCGCGTCGGCGGCGCTGCCGCGCTTCCCTACGACGCCAGCGTCTTCAACATCTCGGCGATGAGCTTCGGGGCGCTGTCCGCCAACGCGATCCGCGCGCTCAACGCGGGCGCCAAGCGCGGCGGCTTCTACCACGACACCGGCGAAGGCTCGGTCTCGCCCTACCACCGCGAGCACGGCGGCGACCTGGTCTGGGAGATCGGCTCGGGCTACTTCGGCTGCCGCGGCGAGGACGGGCGCTTCAGCGAGGAGCGCTTCGTCGCCACCGCGCGCGAGGCGCAGGTGAGGATGGTGGAGGTGAAGCTGTCGCAGGGCGCCAAGCCCGGCCACGGCGGCGTGCTGCCGGGGCCGAAGGTGAGCGCCGAGATCGCCGCCACCCGGGGCGTGCCGGAAGGGCTGGACTGCATCTCGCCCTCCCGCCATTCGGCGTTCTCCACCCCGGTGGGGCTGCTGCAGTTCGTCGCGCGGCTGCGCGAGCTGTCGGGCGGCAAGCCGGCCGGCTTCAAGCTCGCGCTCGGGCACCCCTGGGAATGGTTCGGCGTGGCCAAGGCGATGCTGGAAACCGGCATCCTGCCGGACTTCATCGTCGTCGACGGCGCCGAGGGCGGCACCGGCGCGGCGCCGGCGGAATTCATCGACCACGTCGGCGTGCCGATGCACGAGGCGCTGATGATCGTGCACAACACCCTGGTCGGCATCGGCCTGCGCGACCGCATCCGGATCGGCGCGGCCGGCAAGATCACCAGCGCGTTCGACATCGCGCGCACCATCGCGCTGGGCGCGGACTGGTGCAACGCCGCGCGCGGCTTCATGTTCGCGCTGGGCTGCATCCAGTCGCTGAACTGCCACACCGACCGCTGCCCGACCGGGATCGCCACCCAGGATCCGGCGCGCTGGAAGAAGCTCGACACCGGGGACAAGTCGGCGCGCGTGTTCCAGTTCCACGAGAACACCGTCAAGGCGCTGCGCGACCTGCTGTGCGCGGCCGGCCTGGAGCACCCGGGGCAGCTCGGGCCCGAGCACATCCTGCGCCGGGTCTCGCCCACCGAGGTCCGTTCGCTGGCTGCGCTGTACCGGTTCCTCGAGCCGGGCGAGCTGCTCGACCGCGTGCCCGAGCACGTGGTGTTCCGCAACTTCTGGGCCGGTGCGCGCGCCGATTCGTTCGTCGCGCCGGATCGCGTGCTGTCGATGCGGGCGGCGAAGGTGCACTGAGCGCCTGCCGTCCCGGCTCCTTGTGGGAGCGACGGAAGTCGCGACGCGCCATGGCCA
>JAYRKR010000037.1:0-22904 GCA_041905645.1 Luteimonas sp. | reverse complement strand
GCTTCGGCATCAGCCAAGGCCAGTCGCGACTTCCGTCGCTCCCACAGATGCAGGGCGCAGGGCTTGTCGCGACTTCCGTCGCTCCCACAAGTGCAGGGCATCGGGCCTGCCGCGACTTCCGTTGCGCCTGCAGGGGCGATACAGGCCGTACAGGCCTGGACCGCGGAACCCTCAGCCGTGGCAGGCCAGCAGCACGGTGTCGCCGCAGCGCAGCTTCACCTTGACCCCGGTCGGATGGCCGGTGCTGCGGTGGCGGGCGTAGGCCAGCTGGCTGGCGTGCTCCAGCGCCACCAGCGGCGTCGGGTCCGGCGGCTCGTTGCCGCCGCCGGTCGTATAGACGATCCAGCCGCGGGCCGATTGCTCGATCGAAAACAACTCGCGTTCCATAAGGCGGTTCCCCCGGAATCCCGTTGCACAGGCCATGAAGCAATTCGCGTGCCGACCCGCGGGCAGGCGCGACGGGGGCAGGGTGCCCGCGGTCCGTGACAGGCAGGGACGCATCCGGGTGCCGGAATGCGTCGCGGATGCGCGCTGCGGGGCGATGGCCGGGGATCGGCGGGTCGTGGCCTGCCCGCGGGCCCGGGCAGGACCGGATCGCCCGCCCGGCTCCGGCCCGGTGCCGGATGAAGTCCGAGGGTGCCTCTGGAAGGCCGCGGGACGCCGCCCGGCCTGGCGCGGGGCCTTCGCGCCGCGAAACGCAAACGGCCACCGCGAGGGTGGCCGGCTCTTCCGATGGTGGGCGGTGCAGGGTTCGAACCTGCGACCCTTGCCGTGTGAAGGCAATGCTCTACCGCTGAGCTAACCGCCCGATGGGCCGCGCAGTTTACTTGGGGCGGCGCGCATTGCCAAGCCGAAGCGGCTTCGCCGAAAGGGCCGAGCAGGTGCCGGCCCGGCGTCGGGATGCCCGGCGCGCGACCGGGGTGCGTGCCGTCGCGATGCCCTGATTTCCGTCGTCGCGGTTCGCCTTCGAGGCCATCCAAGGCTGCGCGGCGCGAACGGGGTCGCGTGGCGCCTGCGGCTCGCGCGGACCGCGGCAATGCAAGGGGGGCCGGTGGCCATTGCCGCGCGCGATCGATGGGGCCGTCCACACCTGCGTTCGGAGAGTGCCAGCAGGCGCCACGACGCCGGATGCGCAACCACCGGCATGGGCCGGGTCGAACCGGGAGAACCCGGAAGGTTGCGGCCCCCGGAAGTCGGCGGCGAGATCGGCGACGCGTGCGATGGCAACGACGGCGCCGGCAAGTCCCGATGCACCCGGGCAGGTCGTGGATACCAGGCAGAGGATGCCAGGCAGACGCCTCGAAAAGGTGACGCCACCGGACTGCAGGCTTCGGCGGCGGGCGATGCGCTGTGCGCCGCATCCCGGGCCGCTGCCGTTCGCGGACGCCCCCGTCGCCCCCACCTGCAGGCGCTCGCGCACGGCTGAACGAATCCCCGTGCATTTACGTAAATGTATGCGGCGACCTCCACAATTCCATGAATTTCCTGTGGAAATTCGTGGGCCGCTCGATAAAGTCGCGTGAAAAAGGGGTTAGGTCTTCACGACCGAAGCGAAGCGCCGTCGGCACGTTCGCTGAGTACGGCAGGACGCCGCCTTGGCCGATCCTGTCTCAATCACTCACGGAACCAGCATGTCCCAGCAAGATCGCGCGTGTGACGCGCACGATGACGTACTCCCGCGCCGGAAGTTCCTGCGCAATTCCCTCTATGCCGCCCTGCCGGCGATCGTGACCGCCACGCCCGCCGTCGCGGCCGTGACCATGGCCGGCCCGCTGCCCGCGCTGATGTCCACGAGCAGCTACAGCCCGCCGACGCGCTACCGCGGCAGCGCGGTCGTCAGCGTCCGCAACTTCGGCGCGGTCGGTGACGGGAGCACCGACGACACCACCGCCTTCCGCAACGCCATCGATTCGCTGCCCGCCACGGGGGGTACCGTCGACGTCCCCGCGGGCACGTACCTGATCGACCCCGTCCGCCGGGTGCCGCTGCGCAGCAAGATGCACCTGCGCCTGGCCGACGGCGCGGTGCTGAAGGCCAAGGCCAACTCGGCCGAGCGCGCCTACGTGCTCATGCTCAACGAGATCAGCGACGTCGCCGTCTCCGGCGGCAAGATCGAAGGCGACCGCGACCGCCACCTCGGCACCACCGGCCAATGGGGTCACGGCATCATGCTGCGCGGCTGCAAGCGGGTGACGATCCGCGACATCCTGGTCACCAAGTGCTGGGGCGACGGCATCAGCATCTCGGGCACCTCGGCCACCGCGAGCAAGCCGTCCGTCGGCTGCGACGACGTCGTCTTCTCGAACATCGCGTGCGTCGACAACCGCCGCCAGGGCATGTCGATCGGGCGCGTCAACAACGTCAAGATCTACGATTCGGAGTTCAGCTACAGCACCGGGATCGACCCGGGCTGCGGCATCGACATCGAGCCCGACACGCTCGCCCTCGGGGTCACGACCAACGTGCACATCGAGAACTGCTGGATCCACCACAACCAGGGCAACGGCGTCCAGATCTACCGCTACGTGCAGGGGACGACGCTCAAAGGCAACAAGGTCGAGTTCAACGGGGGCTACGGCATCCTGAGCATCGGGGCGGTCGGCGGCAACATCGCCGCCAACCATGTCACCAGCAACCAGCTGATCGGCATCGGCATGCGCTCGAGCAGCAGCAGCTTCACGCTCTCGGACAACCACTTCTACAACAACGGCAGGAAGTTCCGCACCTGGGACCTGAAGAAGCTGTCCCCGGCACAGGCACGCACCGGCAACGTCCTGGCCAGGCACACCGAGGTGGCCGCCAGCACCAACATCCAGATCGATTCCAACCTGTACTACGACAAGTAGCGGCGCCCGCGTCCGCCGCCGCCGCGCCCGGCGGCGGGGTTCCGCCAAACCGAGCCCGCCGCAGCGCGGGCTTTCTTGCATCTGCGCCACGCGACGCGTGCCGCATGCCCGCGTGGTTACGCGGCCTTCATGCCGCTGCCACGCGCAACACGGATACTGCAGGCTGACGCCCGCCGTCGAGGCGGGTTTTCCTACGAACGGCGCCGGCCCGCATCGGCGCCCCCGGCGGATGGCCTGAATGAAGTTCGTCTTCTTCGCGAATACCGATTGGTACCTCTACAACTTCAGGCTCTCGACCGCGCTGCGGCTCAAGGCGCTCGGCGCCGAGGTGGTGATGCTGTCGCCGCCCGGCGACTTCGGCGGCCGCTTCGCGGACCACGGCCTGCGCTGGGTTGCCCTGGACATGGAGCGTTCCAGCCTGGATCCGGTGCGCGAGGCGGCCACGGTCTCGCGCCTGGTGGACGTCCTCAAGGCCGAACGCCCCGACCTGCTGCACAACTTCACCGTGAAGTGCGCGATCTACGGCGCGCTGGCGGCGAGGATCGCCAGGGTCCCGGCGGTGATCAACGCGGTCGCGGGCATGGGCTACGTGTTCACCAGCGACCGGCCCAAGGCGCGCGCCCTGCGGCCGGTCGTCAGGACGCTGATGCGCGCCACGCTGGGGCGCGGCCATACGCGGCTGATCCTGCAGAACCCGGACGATGCCGGCGCCTTCCTCGAATCGAGGCTGGTCCCGCCCGCGATCATCCGCGTCATCCGCGGTTCCGGCGTCGACACGCAGCGTTTCCGCCCGGTCGAGGCGGTGGCCGCGGACGGCGCCGAGCCGCTGCGGGTCCTGCTCGCGGCGAGGCTGGTGTGGGAGAAGGGCATCCGCGAGTTCGTCGACGCCGCCGCGATCCTCAGGGCGCAGGGGCGGCGGGTCGAGTTCCTGCTCGCCGGGATGCCGGACCCCGGCAATCCGCGCTCGGTGCGGCGCGAGGAGGTCGAGGCGTGGCAGCGCGACGGCCTCGTCCGCTGGCTCGGCCACGTCGAGGACATGCCGGCATTGCTGTCGGGCGTGCACGTGATGGCGTTGCCGAGCTACTACCGCGAGGGTGTGCCCAAGAGCCTGCTCGAAGCGGCCGCGTGCGGACTGGCGCTGGTGACCACCGACCTGCCCGGTTGCCGCGAGATCGTCGCGCGCCACGGCGTCGACGGCCTCCATGCCGCGCCCGGCGACGCGCAGTCGCTGGCCGGCGCGCTGGCGATGCTGGACGACGACCGCGGACTGCTGCGCACGCTCGGGGCCAACGCGCGCAGGAACGCGCTGGAGAGCTTCGACGAACGCCGCGTCATCGAGGAAACCATCGCGGTCTACGCCGAGCTCCTCGGTCCGTCCCGCATGCAGCTCGCGGCCGCGTAGCGCACGCGCGACGGCGGCGGCTAGGCCGAGCGGCTGCGCTCGAACGCCGGTTCCCTCGCGCTGGGCGGGACGTATCCGAACTTGTCGACGATCAGCCGGTCGCGGTCGCCGACCAGCTTCTCGGTCCTGTCGTCGTAGTAGTAGTCGGGGCCGCGCTTCCTCGAGGATGCGTTCGTCCTGGGGCGGGACCTCATTTCGGAAAGCCTGCCGGCAGGGACCTCGATCCGCGCGAGCCTCAATGCCTCCAGCAGGTCCGACTCCAGGTTCTCGTTCCGGATGAAGTGGTCGACGAAGCAGTTGCGGCGCTCGTGCTCGACGAGCTCCTGGGGACTGGAGAGCTTCCTGAGGGTGGCGATCTCGCCCTGCTTGCAGGTGAAGATCCGCAGGTAGCGGTACGTCAGCAGGCCCGCGTTCCGGGCGAACGCGCATCGCCAGTAGCCTTCGCCGACGTCGGGCCAGTAGGTCTCGTCGTGCAGCATCGACAGCCATTGCCGGAATGCCCCGGGGTCGTCGACGTTGCGGAAGGTCCGTTTCCATTCCGCCGCGTGCCGGTTGAACCTGCATTCCATGAAGTCGACGAGCGTCGAGTACGGATGCAGCTTCCAGCCGCGCTTCCGGACCCGGATGCCGGGGGTGGAAACGTTGCTGAAGAAATCGCCCCTGCCGTCGCAGCAGTAGGCCCACAGCGAGACATGCCAGTCCCATGGATCCCTGATCGACCCGAGGAAGGTCCGCTGTCCCGAGAAGAGCGCCGGATCGGCCTGGTTGTGCCGCTCGATGAAGTTTCCGCCGACAAGCTCCTTGAGGAGGTTGCGGATGTGCGTGCACCCCGTCTTCTGCAGTTCCACGAACACGATCTTGTCGGATACGAACATTTCGACCTCTCTTGTCAACCATGGATGCCGGATGCCCGGCTTCTCACTGACCGCGCGCCTTCGCCGGCACCAGTCCCGAGACCCGCTTCGTCACGAGGGCGACGGCCTCCACCAGCACCGAGCGGCGCACGGAAATGAACGTCCAGATACCCAGGTGCCTGCGCGCGGAAATCAGGCCCAGCACGTTGCCGGCGACCGCGCCGGCGCAGGAGCCGACCGCGACGCCGAGCGCGCCGGCGAAATGGCCGCCGGCGATGCTGCAGGCGAATTGCACCGCCGCGGCCCACATGCTGATGTGCAGCGTCCGCCGGCGCAGTCCCGTCATCGGCAGCACCACCTGCCAGGCGCCGGTCGCCATGTTCGCGACCTGGCCGATGCACAGGATCACCAGCATCGGGTAGGCGGCTTCGTAGTGGGCGCCGAAGAGCGTGCCCAGCACCGGGCGACCGGCCACCACGATCAGCGCGAGGATGGCGATGCACGGCAGGCTGGCCAGCCCGCCGACGGCCTGGATGACGCGCTCCAGGCGCTTCAGCTCGCCACGCGCGTACAGTTCGGCCACGACCGGCGGCAGGATCAGGCTGACGATGGTCAGCGGCGCGACCATCAGCAGGGCGAAGCGCTCCGCGATCGCGAACAACGCGACGTGCTCGGCGGTGTCGAAGCCGGCGGCGAACCAGCCGCTGACCTGGCCGCGCAGCACCGCGATCAGGCTCGCCAGCCACAGCGGCCAGCCTTCCATCAGCACCCGCGCGGTGCTCCATTCGCCTAAGAGGGCGCCCGGTCGCGGACCGTCCGCCATCGGGCGCAGTCGGTTCCACAGCGTCCACGCCGCCACGATCGCCACCAGCAGCGTGACGCAGACGGTCGCCGCGAAGGCGGTGGCGAGGCTCATCGCCCCGGAGGCCCACAGCCCCAGGATGACGATGCAGGTGACCAGGCTGCTGAGGATGCCGTTGTTGCGCAGGCCGCCGAACAGCGTGGCGCCGCGGATGTCGTTCAGGCCGCGGAAGGTTTCGGCGAGCTGCCGCTGCAAGGTGGAAAAGAACAGCCACAGCAGGATCAGGCCGCTGAAGGGGATCGCCGCCGGCATGTTCACGACCCGCGTGAAGAACCACGGCAGCAGCAGATAGAAGGCCAGGCACAGCAGCGCGGTCGCCATGAACACCGTGGACAGGCTGCGGATGACGACCGCCCGCACCTCGTGCCAGTTGCCGATCGCCCTGCGCGCCGCGACGAAGCGCACCACGACCCGGTCCATGCCGACGGTGCCCACCGTAGCCAGGATGATCATGGTGTTCATGACGACGAAATAGACGCCGTAGTCCTTCGGCGCCAGGCTGCGCGCCAGCGCCATGTTCAACACGAAGGCGCCCGCGATGGCGACGAGCCTGCCGCCCGCCGCCCACAGTCCACCATCGATCATCTTCTGCTTGAGCTCGTGGCTCATGCGCCGCTCATCCGCTCCGGGTTCGCACGAGATTTCCTGCACCTGCACCTTCCATTCGTCCGCTCGTCCGCGCGCAGTCCGTAAGTCGGCATGGCTTGCGTCTGCGCCGGAGCGATGATCGGTAGTGGATACGAACACGCCGAGAGCGCCGAAGCATACACGGGGCATTCGTTGAAAACCGATGACGATCGCGGTGGATCGTCCCATTCAGATTCCAAGGTTCAGTTGCGGTCAATGACGTTCCGGACGGCGCGCACGACCGTGCAGTTCGCGTGCCGTACCGGTCGCTCGTCCGGATCGGGTGTCGACAGGCCTTTAAGGTTTCGTGTGCAAGTCTCCAGCGCCCTTCGCGTTGCCCATGCTGGATGCCGGAATGGAAATGAACGATCACGCGATGGCCCGGACGCATGCGCAGCCGGCTGTCCCGGACCGCGTCGAAGGCGCCGCGAAGGTCGCTCCGGTGAGCGTCGTGGTTCCCTGCTATCGCTGCGCGGCGACCATCGGCGATGCGATCGCTTCCGTCGACGCGCAGACGCTGCGGCCCGCCGAGGTGCTGCTGGTGGAAGACGGCAGCGGCGACGGCACGCTCGAAAGCCTGCATCGGGTCGCGGCGATACACGAGCCCGGCTGGATCAAGGTGGTCGCGCTGTCCGACAACGGCGGGCCGTCGCGCGCGCGCAACGCCGGATGGCAGCGGGCAGGGCAGCCGTACATCGCCTTCCTGGACGCGGACGACAGCTGGGCGCCGCGCAAGCTCGAGCTGCAGATGGCGGCCCTGGATGCGGATCCCGACATCGCCCTGATCGCCCATCGGATGGTCGTGCGCGCAAGGGGCACGCAGCTCCCGGCCCCCGCGCTGCCGGTGCGGACGGAGGTCGTCGGCCGGCGCAGGCTGCTGCTGCGCAATCCCTTTCCGACCGCCTCGGTGGTGCTGCGCCGCGACCTGCCATTCCGCTTCGACGAGGCATTCTGGCGTTCCGAGGACTACCTGCTGTGGTCGCAGATCGCCTTTTCCGGGTACCGCTGCGCCAGGATCGAGCAGGTGCTGGCGATCTGGAACGAGCGCGAGCCCGGCGCCGTCGGGCTCAGCGACGATTCCGCCGCGATCCACCGCGCCAGGCGCGGCCTGCGGCGCAAGCTGCTGCGGGAGGGGCTGATCAGCACGACCGAGTACGCGTTCGCCAACCTGGTCGGCGGCCTGAACCACGCGCGCTGCGACCTGATGCTGCGGCTGCGCCGGCAGGGCCCCTATCGGCCGAGTCCGGCCTGAAGCCGCACCGCGACGCGGTCGCGTCGCGATGCGGCCGCATTCATTGCAGCCGGCTCGCGGAGCCCGGCGCGGAATATCCGAACTTGTCGACGATCAGCCGGTCCCAGCGGGCGACGAGCCGCTCGGACTCGGCGTCGTAGTAGTAATCGAGCTTTCGTTTCCTGGACGTGGCGTTGGTCTTGGGGCGGGACATGACGTCCGATTCGGTCTCTGCCCGGACCTCGACGCCCGCCGACTTGAGCGCCCCGATGAGGTCGGATTCGAGATGCTCGTTGCGGATGAAATGGTCGATGAAGCAATGGCCCTTTTCGTATTCCAGGAGTTGCGCCGGCGTCGCGATGGCGTTCAGCCCGGCCCATTCGCCCTTCTTGCAGGCGAAGGTCTTCAGGTAGCTGTAGGTCATGAATCCCGCGACCCGGTGCAGCGGCGATTGGGCATAGCCTTCGACGTCGGGCGGGCTGGCCTTGTCGTGCATCATCCGCAGCCAGTCCCTGAACGCGCCCGGGTCGTCGGCGTCCCGGTAGGTGCGCTTCCACTCGTCCGCGTTCCTGTGCGGGCTGCTCTGCAGGAGTTCGTGGAACGCCCGCAAGGGGTTCGTCCTCCAGCCGCGGCCCTTGAACTTGATGCCCTCCTTGGTCACGTTGCCGAAGACGGTTCCCTTGCGCTGGCAGCCGAAGGCCCAGAGCGAAACATGCCAGTCCCACGGGTCCCTGACCGAGCCCAGGAAGACCCGGCCGTCGGAGAACAGGCGCCTGCCGGCCTGGTTGTGCTTCCCGACCAGGTTTCCGCCGACGAACTCGTGGAGCAGGTCGCGGATATGCGTGCACCCGGTCTTCTGCAGCTCGACGAACACGATCTTCTCCGATACGAACATCGTTCCTTTTTCCTTTCCTCATGCTGGTGGGGTGGCGGGCCCATCGGCTCGCGCTGGAAGTCCCGGCCCGGCGCGCCGGCGTCCGGCGCCGGCATCGACGCGGCCGCGTCCGGGGACGACCGGGCGGGCTCGGCCGGCCGCGGCGCGTGGGCGCCGGGCAGCCGGCGGGGCGGTGGAAGTTGTGCGGGGTTCACGATACGCAAGCCGAGGTGCGGCACGATTCTGGCCGAACACGGTGGACAGGACATGAAGGAGCGTTCATCCCGCGTCCGCCATAGTGCCGCGGCTTTTTTCTCCCGCGGTTCCCGAGGAAGTCCGGTGCGGCGATGCGCAATCTGACGAAAACCGGCGTTGCAGTCCGTGCCAATGGCGGTTCCACGGCACGCGCGCCGGTGAGCGTGGTCGTTCCCTGCTATCGCTGCGGGTCGAGCATCGGCGACGCGGTCGCTTCGATCGCGGCCCAGACCCTGCGGCCCGCCGAAGTCGTGCTCGTGGACGACGACAGCGGCGACGACACCCTGGAAGCGCTGCATCGGCTCGCCGCGCGATACCAGGCGGGCTGGATCAAGGTCGTACCGCTGCCCGCCAACGGCGGCCCGTCGCGCGCGCGCAACGCGGGATGGCAGCACGCCGGGCAGGCCTACATCGCGTTCCTCGACGCCGACGACAGCTGGGCCCCGCGCAAGCTCGAGCTGCAGATGGCAGCGCTGGCGGCCGACCCGGCCATCGCGCTGATCGCCCATCGCATGGACGTGCGCGACCGCGATTCCTCGGCGCCGCCGCTGCGGCCGCCGGTGCGCACCGCGATCGTGGGGCGGCGGCGGCTGCTGCTGAACAATCCTTTCCCGACCGCTTCGGTGGTGCTCCGGCGCGACCTGCCGTTCCGTTTCAACGAAGGCTTCCGGCGGGTCGAGGACTACCTGCTGTGGGCGCAGATCGCGCATTCGGGCTACCGCTGCGCGAAGATCAACCAGGTCCTGGCCTCGTGGCACAAGTCCACCTATGGCGCGGGCGGCCTGAGCGGCGACCTCGCGGCGATGCACGCGGCGGGCCGTGAAGCGGGGCGCGAACTGCTGCGGCAGGGCCTCGTCACCCAGCCGGAGCACTACTTCGCGCGCGCCGTCGGGATGGTGCGCAGGGGACGGCGCAACCTGTTGATGCGGATGCGCGGCCGGCAGCCGGCGGGTCCGGGGCGCACGGCGTGACCATGGCCGGCCATCCCGCCCTGGCCGCGCGCCGCACCGGCACGACGTCCGCCGTCAACGCCCACTTCATGCTGGGCGCGATCCTCCTGATCGCCGTCGGCGCGTTCGGATGCTGGCTGGTCGGTACGCGCGGGCAGGACATCGGTTCCGACACCAGCACCTATGCGACGTTCTTCCAGTACCTCGGCGGATCCTTCGAGACGAGGCTGGAGCCGGGCTTCGTCTTCATCAGCTACGTGCTCAAGCGCATCGGGCTCGACGTCATCGGCTACCAGATCGCGCTGTTCGCGCTGCTGCTGGCCATCGTCGCGGTGTCGGCCCGCCGCTACTTCGACTACCTCGGCGGCGGCCGCGGGTTCCTGACCTTCCTCAGCGCGGCGCTGATGCTGGAATTCCTGTCGCCGATGTTCGTGAACGGATCGATCAACGCGGTCCGGCAGGGCTTGGCGGCGCTGCTGGTGTTCTCGGCGCTGCTGTCCTTCCAGCAGAGGAAGTGGTGGCTGTTCGCGCTCTACGGCGCCCTCGCGAGCAGCCTGCACGCCTCTTCGCTGATGTACCTCGCATTCGCGCCGGCGCTGTTCCTGCGCGCCAACGTGCTCCGCTACGGCGCCGCGCTCGCGTTCCTGGTCTACTGCTCGGGCATATCGATGGCGGTGGTGCGGGCGGCGGCGCCGGGGGTGTACTTCCTGGTGATGAACTACGGCAACAACCCGGACTACCGGTCGGGCGTGCGCATCGACTTCGCCGTGTTCTCGATCTTCTGGTACGCGCTGCCGCTGCTGCTGGCGCGGCTGGTCCACCACCCGTTCCGCGAACGGATCAGGGAGAGCACGTCGGTCTACCTGGTGATGCTGCTGCCGTTCTTCGCGATCGGCTGGGGGGCGTATTCCAACCGGTACCTGCTGCCGGCCTTCCTCGCGATGCCGCTGATGCTGGCGGCGACGATGTGCCACGGCCGGCTCCCGGTGCTGCGCAACCCCTTGCTGATCCGGCTGGGGCTGCTGGCCTCGTGCGGCGTCTACTATTTCTACGTGACGAACGTGGTGATCATCTGACGGCGGGGCCCTTCGTCGGCCGCGGCCCTGCGCGCGGGCGGCCGGTGGCGGCGTTCGCGATTTCCCGGCCTTGGTACAGGTGCACATGCTGGCAGCCCTGAATGACTTCGTCGTTTCGCTCACCTATCCGCCCGTGTTCTCGCTGTGGCTGCTCCTGTGCGCCGCGGTCGCGGCGGCGGTGCGCTGGCGCAGGACGGGGAGGGCGCTGGTGCTGTCCGCCTTCGCCTGGTCGGCGCTGTGGTCGGTGCCGCAATGCACGCAGTGGCTGCGCGCGCCGCTCGAGGACAGGTATCCCTCGGTCGAGCCCGGCGCCCTGCCGCGGGCGGACGCGATCGTGGTGCTGGGCGGCGGCAGCTACGCATGGCTGCAACGCGCCGACGTCCGCCTCGAGGATCTCGAGCACAGCCGCGTGGCCACCGGCGCGCGTGCCTGGTTCGCGGGACGCGCGCCGGTGGTCGTCCTGTCTTCGGGCAGCAATGCGGGCAGGGGACGACGCGAGGCCGACATCATGGCGGCCGCCACCGAGCGGCTGGGCGTGCCCGCGGCGGCGCTGCTGCTCGAAAGGCGCAGCCGTGACACGCACCGCAACGCGATATTCACCGCGAGGCTGGCCGAGCGCCACGGCATCCACCGCGTGCTGCTGGTGACTTCGTCCCTGCACATGCCCAGGGCGAGCTACTGGTTCCGCGACGTCGGCCTGGACGTCGTGCCCGTGCCGGTGCCGGAGCCGGAATCCGGCACCGGCTGGAAAGCGCGCTGGCTGCCGAGCCGCTCGGCGCTCTGGCGGAGCGGGCGCGCGTGGAAGGAATACGCAGGCCTGCTCTCCGCGCACGTGCAGGCGATGCTGCGCGGCCATTCAGAAGCGAAGGCAACGTGAATGTGACCGGTACCGCGCCCGCGACGACGACGCGGATTTCACATTCGCCCGGCGCGCGCGGCCGTAATGTCCTGCGTCCCGGATCCACCGGCGCGATCGCCGCAACCCTTGTCGAGGAGCAGCCCCCCATGCATCCCCAGACCGCCGCACAGGCATTCGCGTCGCCCAGACGCCGACCTTCCATCGACGTGCTGTCCGGCCGACCGGCTTCGCGCATCCTGCACGCTGCAACGATCGTCGTCGCATGCCTGCTCGGCGGCTGCGCGAGCGGCGGTGGTTACACCGGGGGCTCGCAGGTGGGCGACCTGATCGAGCGAGGCGACGTGCAGCTCGTGCAGATCACGCCGGAGCTGGTGGCGGCGAGCCGCGGCCAGAAGGAGGATCCGGTGCCGCAGGTCCTGCTCGACTATCGCCCGGACTCCTACCGCATCAACCCCGGCGACACGATCCAGGTCACCGTCTGGGACCATCCCGAGCTCAATGCGAATTCGGGCGGGCCGCCGCAGGACGCGCTGGCCAACGGCCGCCTGGTGCATCCGGACGGCACCTTCTACTACCCGTTCGTCGGCACGCTCAAGGTCGACGGGATGAAGATCGAGGACCTGCGCAGCGCGATCACGTCGCGGCTGGCGACCTACCTGCAGAGCCCGCAGGTCGACGTCAACATCGTCGGCTACGGCAGCCGGGTCACCCTGGCTGGCGCGTTCAGGAACACCAGCTCGCAGAGCATCACCACCGTGCCGCTCACCCTGACCCAGGCGGTGGGCGCCGCGGTCGTCGACGCCGAGCAGGCCGACCTGTCCGGCCTGGTGCTCACGCGCGACGGGAAGAACTATCGCATTGACCTCGACGCGCTGAGCCGCAACGGCGGCGCGGTCCCCAACATCTACCTGATGCCGGGCGATCGCCTGTACATGCCGTTCAACGACCGCCAGCAGGCCTACGTGCTGGGAGAGGTGCTGCGCCCGCAGGCGATCACCTTCAAGACATCCGACATGACGCTGACCCAGGCGCTGGGGCGCGTCGGCGGGCTGAACCCGGTCACCGCCAAGAGCGACGCGGTCTACGTCATCCGTGGCATGGACCCGGAGAACATGCAGAGCAAGCCGGCGACGGTGTTCCAGCTCGACGCGAGCAAGCCCGCGGCCTTCGCGCTGGCCGACGAGTTCTCGGTGAAGCCCGGCGACGTGGTCTTCGTCGGCGAGGCCGGCGTGACGCGCTGGAACCGGTTCCTGAGCCAGCTGCTGCCGCTGTCGGGCATCATCCGGAACGCCAACGCCTCCACGCCGGCCAACTGACGTGGCGGTGGCGTCGCTCGCCACCCGGACCGGGCGCCCGGATTCCGTCGTGGGCGGGAGACCGGCCGTGCCCGGCCGCATCCTGGTCGTTTGCATCGGCAACGTCTGCCGCAGCCCGATGGCCGAATGCGTGCTGCGCGAGCGCCTCCGCGGCCGCTCCGTCGCGGTCGAATCCGCCGGGCTGGCGGCGCTGGTCGGCCAGCCGATCGATCCGCTGGCGGCATCGGTGCTGGCCGAGCGCGGCATGAGCGCGGACTCGCACGTCGCGCGCCAGGTCGACGCGTCGATGGTCCGCGCCGCGGACCTCGTGCTGGTCATGGAGAAGAAGCAGGTGCTGGCGATGCACGCGCTGACCGAGGAAGCGTTCGGCAAGACGTTCCCGCTCGGAAAGCCGGTCGGCGCGCTCGACATCCCGGATCCCTTCCGCCGCAGGCGCGGCGAGTTCGAGCACGTCTACCGCATGATCGAAGTCGCGGTGCAGGGGTGGTGCGGGGTCTTCTCCGAACCCGGAGCGTGAGTGCGCATTCATGCAATGCCGGACGATCGCCGTCGCGCTTCGCCGTCGCGCACGATAACTGAACGAGTCGCCTGCTCATGTTAATGAATGCATACGACCTTCATCGGATGGTCATCGCTTCGATGTTGGAATTTGCCCTCGGTCGCAATGGTTGCGTGTTGCTCGTCGCGCGGTGGAGTTGGCTTGTACGGGCACCCCAGGTATTCGCTGAGGCGCGGAGTCCGCTCGCCGAGTATCAGTGCAATCTTCCCTGAGGTCCCATGGATCAGAGATTCGTCGCAGCCGGTACGCTTGCTGCCCTGGTCACGCTCGTCACGATTCTGACCCTGCGCAGGCTGGCGCCGCGGCTCGGCCTGGTGGACAAACCGAACGAGCGCAAGCAGCACCGCGGCCACGTCCCGCTCGTGGGCGGCGTGTGCTTCGTCCTCGGCACGCTCATCGGCCTGCTGTACTACGGCCGGCTCGACGTCTTCAGCGTCTACGTGCTGGCCGCGGGCGCCATGGTCTTCCTGCTCGGGGTGATCGACGACATCGAGGACATGAGCGCGTGGAAGCGCCTGCTCGTGCAGGCGTGCGTGGCCGGGGCGGTCATCGCCGCGTCCGGCATCTACATCGACGGCCTCGGCAACCTGTCCGGGCACGAGTTCCGCCTGCACGCGATCGGCATTCCGCTCACCATCATCGCGGTGATCGGCCTGATCAACGCCTTCAACATGCTCGACGGCATCGACGGCCTGGCCGCCAGCATGGCGCTGGTCAGCATCTTCTTCATCCTGGTGTTCGCCAGCGCGCGCTGGCCCGCGTTCGGGCTCGCGCTCGTGCTGCAGATGCTGTCGCTCGCCCTGGTCCCGTACCTGTTCGTCAACCTCGGGTGGCCGGACGGGCGCAAGATCTTCATGGGCGATGCCGGAAGCACGTCCATCGGCTTCCTGGTGGCATGGGGCCTGGTCTACCTGAGCCATCGCTCGGTCGGCGAGATCAGGCCGGTCGACGTGCTGTGGTGCGTTGCGATCCCGGTGATGGATACGGCGGCGGTCACGGCGCGCCGCATCCGCAAGCGCTGCTCTCCGTTCATGAGCGATCGCCGCCACCTGCACCATCGCCTGCTCACGGCGGGGTTCTCGCCGCGCGAGACCTTGATGCTGATCGTCAGCGCGGGCGTCCTGATGGGCGCGGCGGGCTATGCACTCCGCCATGCGCCGGAGGCGGTGAGCCTGGGCGCGTTCATCGCGGCGATGGTGGGTTACGTGTGGAAGCAGCCGCACCTGGTGGAGCTGCTTCGCAGCCGCCGCGCCGCGTCGGCGGCAACGGCGGCGGTCCAGGCGCCGCCGGCCGGCGGCGCGGGCATCGCCGTGCGGGCACCGGCCGGCGGCGTGCCGCGATCGCGGGCAGGCGGGCAGGCGCGGGAGGGAGGCAGGGCGGCGCGGCGGGCGGCGGGACGCCCCGGCCGGTCGCCCCGGATCTTAGTCCCGGGCGCCGCCGTCCAGCGCCCGGCGACGATGGTGAAGGCGCTCTGCGTGCTCGGCGCATCGTCGAACGACATCACGATGGCGCCGATCATGCAGCAGATCTCGCGGGACGCGCGCTTCGAATCGATGATCTGCGTCGCGACCCACGACCGCGGCACGACGCAGGCGCTGCGGATGTTCGGCATCGCGCCGGACCTGGACCTGGACGTCGACGATCCGGCCGGCGATCCCGACGGGAGCGCGTCGGCCACCCTGGGCAGGATGAAGCAGGTGCTGGACGAGTTCCGGCCGGACGTGGTCCTGATCCACGGCGACACGTCGACCGCGCTCGCGGTGGCGATGGCGGCGCGCTACGAGAAGGTCCCGGTGGCCCACATGGACACGTGGCTGCCGTACGGCAGCAGCGCGCCGTGGTGGTCCGACCAGGCCAACCACAGGCTCATCAGCACGCTGACCTCGCTGCACTTCGCGCCGACCAAGACGGCGGGCCGGATGCTGGCGTCCTACGGCGTCCCGGAAGACCGCGTCACGGTCGTCGATCGCGCCGCCACGGCCACGCTGCGATCGACGGTGGAGGTGATCCGGAACGACGGCGACGTGCGGCGCGACCTCGCGCAGCGCTTCCCGTTCCTGCGCGAGGGGAGTCCGCTGCTGCTGGTCACGGACCGCTCGCGCGAGGAAACCTATTCGATGGTCGTGCGCCGGGCCCTGCGCACGCTGGCCACGCACAGGCCCGACCTCGACATCGTCTGCCCGGCGACCGCCTTCGCGGCGGAGAGCCAGGCCGGGCCTTCCGGCATCCACCCGCTGCAACCGCTCGACTATCTCGCCTTCGCCTACCTGCTCGATGCGGCGCACCTGGTGCTCACCGACTCGGTCGACGCGTACGACGAGGCCGTCGCGCTCGGCAAGCCGGCGGTCCTGGTGCGCGACCAGGACGTCGGCGCGCAGGAGCCGCACGCGCGGGGCCGGGCCGCGGCGAGCGAAGAGGAAATCGTCGACCGCGTGATGTCGCTGCTCGCGAACGGTTGCGGCGACGGACCCGCGCCGCGGGCCACCGACGCCGCGCGCGACGGCGTGGACGCCTACCTGCGCATCGTCGAAGCGCTGGCGGACCTGCCCGGACGCGCGCGCCAGCTGGCGGCATGACCCACCCTGAGGCCGGGGCCGACACGCGCTGCCGGCCCCGAACCACCCGTTACAGGAACGATCGGAGACTCCAATGAACGAACTCATCGCGGCCCAGGGCAAGGAAATCTCCACGCTGCGGGAGATGCCGCTCCGGCGGGGGGACGACGTCGACGTGCGGGCCCTGATCCAGACGCTCTCGGGGCATCGCTGGCTCATCCTGGCGGGAACCGCGCTTTTCCTCGTCGCCGGCCTCCTCTACGTGCGGCTCGCGACTCCTGTCTACGAGGCCACCGCGATGGTGCAGGTGGAGAGGACGCCGCCGCAGGTGCCCGGCCAGAACTCGCAGCCCACCCAGCTCGACCGGCTCACCGGCTCGCAGGCGGTCACGGAGATCCCGCTGCTGACCTCGCGCGGCGTGCTCGGCGAGGCCGTGAAGCATCTCTCGCTCGACATCAGCGCGAGCTCGCGGCGGCTGCCGCTGGTCGGCGATTTCATCGCGCGCCAGCTCGAAGGGGCGCATCCGGGCGCCGTGGTCGCGGCGCCGTTCGGCCTGTCGCGCTACGGCTGGGGCGGCGAGCGGATCGAGATCGCCGCCTTCGCCGTGCCGGAGGCGATGCGCGACGTCCCGCTGACGCTGGTCGCCGGCGACAGCGGGCGGTATTCGCTGGCCGACGCCGACGGCAACCCGCTGCTGCGCGGGCAGGTGGGCGAGCCGGCCAGCGGCAACGGCATCACGATCGTGGTGCGCAGGCTGGACGCCAACCCGGGCACCACGTTCGACGTCGTGCGCCGCAGCGAGCTGGCGGCGGTCAACGACCTCGCCGCCAACATCGGCGCGACGGAGCAGGGCAAGGATTCGGGCATCGTCGCGATCACCTACCGCAACCGCAACCCGAAGCTCGCGCTGGACGTGCTGAGCCAGATCACCTCCGCCTACCTGCGGCGCAACATCCAGCGCAACTCCGCGGAGGCCGAGAAGAGCCTCGCCTTCGTCAACGAGCAGCTGCCCAAGGTGAGGTCCGAGCTGGACAAGGCCCAGGCGGCGCTGAACGCCTTCCAGAAGCGCGTCGGAACGGTGGACATCAACCTGCAGACCAGCGCCTTGCTCAACCAGGTGGTGGCGCTGAACGAGAGCATCCAGCAGCTGCGCACCCAGCAGCCGGAGATCGCCAGGCGCTTCACCCCGAACCATCCCGCCTACCAGTCGCTGCAGAAGCAGATCGGCGGCCTGGAGGGTGACAAGTCGCGGCTGCAGAAGCGGATCGCCGAGCTTCCCGACATCCAGCAGGGCCTGTTCCGGCTCACCCGCGACGTGGAGGTCACCAACCAGACCTACACCAATCTCCTCGACCAGGCCCAGCAGCTCGACATCGCGCGCGCCAGCGCGATCGGAAACGTGCGGCTGATCGACACGCCGGCGGTCGACGCGGTCAATCCGGTGTGGCCGATGAAGCTGCCGGTGATCGCGGGCGCCACGGTGCTGGGCGCGCTGCTCATGATGGCGTTCGTCTTCACCAGGCAGCTGTTCAACCGCAGCGTCGAGGATCCGGCCGACGTCGAGGAGCTCGGCCTGCCCGTGTACGCCTCGATCCTGCTCAGCGCGCAGGAGCGCGGCAGGCCGCTGGTCACCCAGCGCAGGCGCCGCGCTCCGCGCCCGAACCTGCTGGCGCTCAACGCGCCCGCGGACCTGGCGATGGAGGCGCTGCGCGGCCTGCGCACGAGCCTGCATTTCGCGCGTAGCGAGCCGGACAACAACCTGCTGATGATCACCGGGCCGAGTTCCGGCGTCGGCAAGACGTTCGTCGCATCGAACCTGTCGGTGACCGTGGCCCAGGCCGGCCAGCGGGTCCTGCTGATGGACGCGGACATGCGCCGCGGCACGCTGCACGAGGTGATGGGGACCCGGCCGGAGGACGGCCTGTCGGAGCTGATCATGGGCGAGATCACGCTCGACACCGCGATCCGCCGCATCGCCGACACCGAGAACCTGTCGTTCATCCCCCGCGGCAAGCTGCCGCCCAACCCCTCCGAACTGCTGATGCATTCGGGCTTCGAGCGGCTCCTGGAGACGCTCTCCACGCGCTACGACCTGGTCGTCATCGACACGCCGCCGGTGCTCGCGGTGACCGACGCCGTGGTGATCGGCAACCACGTCGGCACCAGCCTGCTGGTGGTGCGCTACGGGCACAACCAGCAGCGGGAGATCGCGCTCGCCAAGCAGCGGCTCGAGCAGAACGGCGTGCAGATCGAGGGCGCCATCGTCAACGGCGTGCACAGGCGCGCGGGCAGCCTGTACACCTACGGCTACTACGGGCACAGGCCCAAGGCGGCATGAAGATGCATGGCCAGGACGGTACCGCCGCGATGAGCCGGCATTCCCCCGGCTTCGGCTTCGGGGACGCCTACGCGGCCGGCGCCGGCTCGCCGGGCGTCCCGAAGGTCGATCCCGCGCTCGTCGACTGCACGGCCGAGGCGATGGTCGCGCGCCCGGACGGCCGGCTGCAGATCACGATGTCGCCCTACCAGGGGCCGCCGGACTTCTCGGCGCTCACCGACGACTACCTCGCGCGCTCGCGCGTGGACCTCGTGTCGGTCGCCGACATGCTGCGCAACGGCTTCGTGTACGCGCCGCACTCGGTCCTCGAGGACGTGAAGCTGGCCACGCTGGGGTTCGACCCCCGGCACGACATGCATGCCGCGCCCGAGTACCGCTACCTGTTCCGCGACAGCGGGCGCTACAAGGCGCGCGGCGACGATGCCACCGATTGGGTGGAGAAGTACGACCGCCTGCTGTGCGACGCGTTCGCGACCGCGTGCGACGGCATGCGCTCGCCGTGGCTGCTGCAGAGCGGCGGCAAGGACTCGACCCCGCTGGCGATCGCCGCCTCCGAGGTGCGGCCCGAGACCTGCTGCATCACCTACCTGGGCGGCAGCGAGGAGAACGAGGTCGAGTCGGCGTCGTTCGTCGCCGACAGGCTCAGGCTGCGCCACCACACGCTGGTCTGCGACCCGGGGCGCGCCTACGACCGCTACCTGGCGATCGTGCATCGCATCCCCCTGCTGACGGCCGATTTCGCGCTGCTTTCGTACGTCGACCTGGCGACCGCGATCATGGAGGAGGGCGGGGACGGCATCGTCGACGGCATCGGCGCGGACGGCTACTTCGGCGTTTCCGTGCACCTGCGCGACAGGATGCTGTCGTGGCTTTCCCGGGACGCGCGGCTGCCGAGGCGGGCCACGGAGCTGCCCCTGCTGGGCCACAACTTCGAGCTGTGCTACCTGCTGTCGACGCTGCAGATGGATCCGCTCGAACGGGCGTTCCCCGGCTCGCGGTTCACCGATGCCGAGGTGGACGCGCTGTTCGGACGGGCCATGTCGGCATCCTCGAAGGCGCGGCTGGCGCTGTTCCGGCCCGAGATCGCCTCCGCCACGAGCCCCGACGAGCGGCAGGCGATGGTGAATTCGATCGCCGGCATCGCCGGGGGATTCGGCAAGGGCCTGTACACGGCCAGCGCGATGTCCATGCGGGTCGCCTATCCGTTCTGCGACATCCGCCTGCGCGAATGGGTGTACCGCGAGGTGCCGTCGGAGCAGCGGGTGGATCCGGTGACGCGCGCCAACAAGGTGCTCGTGCGCCGCTACATCGCCGCGCGCTTCGGCGAGCTGCCCTACGTCGCGCGCAAGGGCAGCTTCCGCTTCGACCTGTGCGGCCTGGCGAGCGCGCGCTTCGACCAGGTGCACGCGTTCGCGGTGCAGGCGCGCGACGTGCTGCCGGGCGCGGTCGAATGGCTCGAGCGCAACCGCAGGCGCCTCGACAACAAGTACCACGCCTCGAAGTTCTACCTGCTGGCGCTGGTGCTGCCGTGGCTGGTGCAGCAGGCCAGCCGCGCCGAGCCGCCGCCGCAGCGGATGCAGATCACCATGTCGCCGTACTACGGCCGGCCGGATTTCTCGGTCCTCGAGCCCAACGGCGGGCCGCGCCTGCCGGTGGACCCGGTGTCCGTGGCCGATCTCCTGCGCAACGGGTTCGTCTATCCGCCGCACTCGATCTTCGAGGACGTCAAGCTCGCGACGTTCGGCTTCGATCCGGGTCACGACATGCACAGCGCGCCGAAGTTCCGTTTCCGCTTCCGGGACGCCGGCAAGCAGGCGGACGGCGACGACGCGGACGAGGCCGTCGCCACGTACCATCGGCTGCTTTGCGATGCGCTCGACCGCTCGTGCGCCAGCATGCGTGCGCCCTGGCTGCTGCAGAGCGGCGGCAAGGATTCCACCACCCTGGCGATCGCCGCGGCCGAGGCGCGCCCCGACCTGACCTGCATCACCTACCTGGGCGGCCACGAGGAGAACGAGATCAACTCGGCGCACGCGGTCGCGAAGACGCTCGGGCTGCGCCACGAGGTCCTCGCCTGCGATCCGGGGCGCGCGTACGACCGCTACCTCGCCATGCTGCCCAGGATGCCGTTGCTGACCGCGGACTTCGCCCTGCTGTCCTACGTGGACATGGCCACCACGATCGCCGGCAGCGGCGGCGACGGGACCGTCGACGGCCTCGGGTCGGACATCTACTTCGGCGTGCCGATGCATTCCCAGCATCGCACCCTGTCCCGGCTCGCGCGCGGCCTGCGCCTGCCGCGGTGGGCGACCGAGCTGCCGCTGCTGGGCCGCAGCTTCAAGTTCTGCTACCTGCTGTCGACGCTGCAGATGGACCCCAGCGAGCGGCTGTTCCCCGGCTCGCGCTTCACCGACTCCGAGGTCGACATGCTGTTCGGCCGCGACATCGCGCGCCTGTCGAAGGATCGCCTGGCGCTGTTCATGTCGGAGATCGCGGCGCGCGCCAACGGCGACGAATGGCGCGCCGTGACGCTCTCGATCTCCGAGGCCGCGGGCGCGTTCGCCAAGGGCATCTACACCACCAGCGCACTTTCGCTGCGCACCGCGTATCCGTTCTGCGACCGCGCGCTGCGCGAGTGGGTCTACCGCGAGGTGCCGTACGACCAGCACATCGACCCGGTCACGCGCGACAACAAGGCCCTGGTCCGGCAGCACATCGCGAGGCGCTTCGAGCGGCTGCCGTACGTCATGCACAAGGGGAGCTTCCGGTTCGACGTGCTCGGCCTTCCGCGGCAGCGGTTCGAACAGGTGCACGCCTTCGCGGCGCAGGCGGCCGACATGCTGCCGGGCGCCGCCGGCTGGCTGGAGCGCAACCGCGGCCGCCTCGACAACAAGTACCACGCCTCCAAGTTCTACCTGCTGGCGATCGTGCTGCCGTGGATCGTCGAGCATTCGCGCCGGGACGCGGCGGCGGGAGCGATGCAGTGAGCGGTGGCAGGCGCGGACCGGCTCCGCAGGTCGATCCGACGCGCCGGCGGCTGGTGGCGGCGGCGCCGTTCGCGCTCGGCGGCCTGGCGCTGGCGGCCATCGTGCCCTCGCGCGTCACCGGGACCGCCGCCGCATCGACGGCGCCCGCCAGGCAGCGCGGTCCCGCGCGCGTGGACATCCGGAAGTTCGGCGCGAAGGGGGACGGCGCCCAGGACGACACCGACGCGCTGCAGCGCGCGATCGCCGCGCTGCCGGACGAGGGCGGCACGGTCTCGGTGCCGGCCGGCACCTACCTGATCGATCCGACGCGGCGGGTCGCCCTGCGCGACCGCATGCACCTGGAGCTGGCGCCCGATGCGCAGCTCAAGGCCAAGCCCAACGCGGAAGGGCGCGCGTTCGTGCTGATGGCGTCCAGGGTCAGCGACGTCGAGATCTCCGGCGGGCGCATCCTCGGCGAGCGCGATGCGCACCTCGGCACCACCGGCGAATGGGGCCACGGCATCGCCATCTACGGCGCCTCGCGCATCACCGTGCGCGACATCCACGTGTCGCGCTGCTGGGGCGACGGCATTGCGATCGGCGGGAAGAAGGCCAACCCGTCGGACCGGACGGCGACGATTCCCAGCGAGGACGTCGTCATCGACAACGTGACCTGCACGGGCAACCGCCGCCAGGGCCTGACCATCGGCTACTCGCGCGACGTCACCGTCCGCAACAGCGAGTTCAGCGACACCGCCGGCACCAAGCCGGAGTGCGGGATCGACCTCGAGCCCGACCTGCCGGGCACCGTGGTCGGCGCGCACA
This sequence comes from Luteimonas sp., assembly GCA_041905645.1. GTDB lineage: Bacteria > Pseudomonadota > Gammaproteobacteria > Xanthomonadales > Xanthomonadaceae > Luteimonas. Next base: position 509 of record JAYRKR010000037.1, on the reverse strand, counting down.
TCGAGAACTGCCGCGTGCGCGGCAACCGCGGCAGCGGCATCCAGATCCACAAGGGCTGCAGCGAGGTGACCATCCGCGGCTGCACGATCGAGGACAACGGCGGCTACGGCGTCCTCGCGGTCGGCACCGCCGGCGGCGAGATCGCGGACAACGTGATCCGCGGCAACGCGCTGCAGGGAATCGGGATGCGGGGCGGCGCGCGCGACTACGCGACGGGCCGCAACAGCCTGTCCGGCAACCGCCTGCGGCTCGGGAACAAGAACAAATCCAACGGAGACGAACGACCGTGACAGCGACGACGACCACTTCCCGCGCCGACCGCAGCGTCGACCTGGCCCTCGACCGTCTCGAGTCCGAGAGCGTGCAGATCCTGCGGGAGGTCTCGGCGGAGAGCCGGGCGCCGGTGTTGTTGTACTCGATCGGGAAGGACTCGTCGGTGCTGCTGCACCTGTTGCTCAAGGCGTTCGCGCCGGCGCGGCCGCCGATTCCGCTGCTGCACGTGGACACGA